>NZ_JBTOLC010000041.1:0-52641 GCF_054551825.1 Streptomyces sp. L500 | reverse complement strand
GATCAAGGCCTGATTCCACTCGCGCAGTCACCCGGCCCATTGATGGGCCGACGCACCACCGCTTGCATGGCTCCACCCACAGTTGTTCCTGCTGTCGGAGGGGGAAACCTTGCGCGAGCCCAGAGCACGGACGGCAAGACGGACAGCAAGACCGAGAGCTTCACTCACGAGTGCGGCGGCGCTGATCAGCGCCGCCGCACTCGTCGTCTCGGCGGCGCCCGCCGACGCGGCCACCGGGCCGACGACGGCGGCCACCGGGAGCGCGGTGGACGTGGCGCTCGGCCATCTCACTGCCCAGGGGAAGCGTGACCTGGCGCCCCTGCGGACCACCGCCTCCGGAACCTCGGAGACGGTGCGGTTCCAGCAGAAACACCGGGGTGTGGACGTCCTCGGCGGGCAGTACATCGTCCGCATGAAGCGTCAGAACGGTAAACGGGTCGTGACCGGAACGTCCGGCAAGTACTTCACAGCGCTGACCACCGGCACCACGCCCGAGGTGAGTGAGGAAATCGCTGTCGAGCGAGCCGTCGACGCCACGCTCACACGGCTCGACGCCCGGCAGGCACAAGAGGAGCCGCTGACCGGCACCGCGCGCGGCCTGGTCGTCCTGCCCAGGGGTACGGGCGTGCTCGCCCGGCACGTCACCGTGCGCGGCACGGACCCGGCCTCCGGGGCGCCGGTGCTGGACGAGGTCTACATCGACGCCGCCGACGGCTACCCGGTCCTCGAGTACAGCAGTATCAGGACGTTCGACGTGCCCTCGTACCGCTTCCCCACCGGCCCGTACGACTCCAACGGCACCCCCGACGCGCCCCGGCCGCCCGCGCCGGGGACCGCGACGCCGGGCTCCGGCGTCAGGGCGGACGGGACGACCGTCGAGCTGCGGCTGGACCGCGACGAGGCGCGCAAGGAATACGTCATGCGCGACTACTCCCGGGCACGGGACGGCGGCGGGAAGCCCATCACCACCTGGGACGCACGCCGGAGGAGCGCCGACGAGTTGGCCGGCACCTGGCCGACCGGCCTCAAGGAGTTCGGCTCGGCGACCCCGGCCTTCGGCAAGGAGGCCACCGAGACCGGCGCGGTCGACGCCCACTGGGCGGCGGGCAAGGTCCACGACTACTACTTGTCCGTCCTCGGCCGGGACGGCATCGACGGCCGGGGCATGGCGGTCGACTCCCTGGTGGGCGTCTGGGACTACGGGCACCCGCTCAAGAACGCCTTCTGGGCCGGCTCCAAGGCGGCGTACGGCAACGGTGACGCGGAGTACCGCCCGTTCTCCGCCGCCCTGGACGTGGTCGGCCACGTGATGACGCAGGGCGTGGTCGAGCGCACCGCCGGGCTCGTCTACGCGGGCCAGTCCGGAGCGCTCGCCGGGGCGATCGCGGACTACTTCGGTGCCGCCGTCAAGACCGACGCCCGGGGCACGTCCATGGACGACCCCGCGTCGGGACTGCTGGGCGACACGCTGTGCCGCACCAAATCCCCGCGCGAGTGCGCCGTCCGGGACATGAACGACGGCAGGACGACCGCCACGTCCTTCCTCGGCGTGGGCTTCGCCACCGACAACGGCGGCGTCCACCTCAACTCCACCATCTTCTCCGGCGCCCTCTGGGACATCCGCAAGGACCTGGACCGCACCCTCGCCGACAGGATCGTCCACCGGGCGCTCACCGCCTATATGACCCCGCTGGACGGCTTCACCGAGGGCCGTGACGCCGTCATCGCCGCCGCCGGGGAACTCGGCGTCACGGGCAAGGATCTGAGGGCCGTCGAACGGGCCTTCACGGCCCACGGCATCGTCCCCGGCTGGGAGCTCGCCATCGGCGTGGACTCCGACCGCCTCCTCGGCAGGGTCACCAGCAGCAGGACGAACGTGGGCGCGGGCGGCGGCTGGTGGGTCGCGCCGGCGTCGAACGAGAGCGGCACCGAGGCCAACTCGGTCTGGGCCGGGCGTACGGACGGCACGGGTGAGAAGAAGCTGATCAGCCCCCATGACGGCCGGAACCACGTCGAGCCGGCCACCGACGGCAGGACGGTGGTCTGGGTGGCGTACCGGGGCAACCGGGTGGAGGTCCTGGCGCGGCCGATCGCCGGCGGGCCCGTCAAGAAGCTGTACGCCGACCGGCACGGAGTCCACGCGCCGCGGGTCGAGGGGAAGGACGTGGTCTTCGAGATCGGTCTGCGCAAGGGCGGCAACCGCGTGGTGTACCTGCGCATCGGTGAGATCGGGCCGACGGAGGTCCAGCCGGCGTCGGGCAAGCTCTGGGCCGAGACGGCACGGCCGTCCCTGAGCGACGGCCGGATCGCCTACACCGACTCGGGCCGCGTCCAGGGCGTCTACCGCCAGGACACCAAACTGCTGGACATCGCGACCGGCAAGGTGACGGTGCTGCCGCAGATCGGTACGCCGCACGGCCTGGGGCGGACCGCGATCACGAGCAAACACGTCTTCTGGCTGGTCAAGGACGTCAAGGACAGCGCCCGGACGGCCGTGCGGCGGGTGGGCCTCGACGGCACGGGCGTCGTGGACATCAGCCCGGGGCAGGGTGAGGACGCGCTGTACGGCGTGGGTCTCACGGCCTCCGAGGACGCGGTGACCGTCACGTCGAGGACGCCGGACAGCGCCCTCCGCAACGAGACGCTGTCCAAGCTGTGGCAGTTCTCGACCGACGGCTCGCGCAAGGGCCGCGTCTCCTGCGACCGGGGTGAGCAGTTGGGGGCGGCCGCCGCGGGTGGCACCCGGGTGGTGTGGATCGACGCCACCACCGGGTACCCCGACCTCGTCACCCGGTCGCGGCCGGCCGGTGAATGCGGCTGACGCTCCGCATGCGATGCCCGACCATGCCCGTTTGATTGCCCGTTTCTGTTTACTTCGCTGCCATCCTGCCACTAGGGTGAGCGGAAACCACAGATTCGGGCATCGAACGGAAGTAATCCCTCATGTACGCACCCGAGCGTCAGCAGGAGATCCTGCGCCTCGCCCGCGAGCGCGGCCGGGTGGAGGTGCTCTCCCTCGCCGAGGACTTCCGGGTCACCGCCGAGACCGTGCGGCGCGACCTCAAGGCCCTCGACCGGGCCGGGCTCGTCCGGCGGGTCCACGGCGGCGCCATCCCCGCCGGGCGGCTCGACTTCGAGCCGGACCTCGCCGAGCGCGAGACCACGGCGGCGGACGAGAAGGACGCCATCGCACGGGCCGCGCTCGCCGAGCTCCCCGCCGACGGCAGCGTGATCATCGACGCGGGCACGACGGCCGCCCGCCTCGCCGGGCTGCTCCCCCTGGACTCCTCCCTCACCGTCGTCACCCATGCCCTGCCGGTCGCCGCCCGGCTGGCCGACCACCCGGGCATCGCGCTGCACCTGGTCGGTGGCCGGGTGCGGCGCCGGACGCGCGCCGCCGTGGACGAGTGGGCGCTGCGCGCGTACGCCGAGATCCACGCGGACGTCGCCTTCCTGGCGACCAACGGCTTCTCGCTGGACGGCGGTCTGACCACGCCCGATCTG
Organism: Streptomyces sp. L500; assembly: GCF_054551825.1. Taxonomy (NCBI): domain Bacteria; kingdom Bacillati; phylum Actinomycetota; class Actinomycetes; order Kitasatosporales; family Streptomycetaceae; genus Streptomyces; species Streptomyces sp. L500. The sequence continues at coordinate 49,137 of NZ_JBTOLC010000041.1, read as the reverse complement.
GCGGAGGCCGCCGTCAAGCGGGCGGTGACGGGGGCGGCGCGGCGGGTGGTCCTGCTCGCCGACTCCGGCAAGTACGGCAGGCGGCACTTCGCGCGCTTCGGCGACCTGGCCGACGTGGATGTGGTCGTCACCGACGCGGGCCTGTCGGCCGAGGACGCCCGGGCCGTCGAGCTGGCCGGGCCGGCGGTGGTCCGCGCGTGATCGTCACCGTCACTCCCAATCCCAGCCTGGACCGCACCTTCGAGGTGCCCCGGCTGGAGCGCGGCGCGGTGTTGCGGGCCGGTGCCGACCGGGTGGACCCCGGTGGCAAGGGCGTCAACGTCTCGCGTGCCGTGGCGGCCGCCGGGCGGCGCACGGTCGCGGTGCTGCCGCTCGGCGGCGCGGAGGGCGAGCTGCTGGAGCGGCTGCTGGACGGGCACGGCATCGAGGTGGCGGGCGTGCCCGTCCACGGCTCGACGCGCGTGAACGTCGCCGTGGCCGAGCCGGACGGCACCCTCACCAAGATCAACGCCGCGGGTCCCGTGCTGGCCACGGCCGAGGCGGACGCCCTGCTCGCCGCCGTGGGGGCACGCTCGGCCCATGCGGAGTGGGTGGCCTGCTGCGGGAGCCTGCCGCGCGGCCTGGCCCCCGAGTGGTACGGGCGGCTGGTGGCCGCCGCGCACGCGGGCGGGTCCCGGATCGCGCTGGACACCTCGGGGCCCGCGCTCACCGCGGCCCTGCGGGAGCGCCCGGACGTCGTCAAGCCCAACGTCCACGAGCTCGCCCAGGCCGTCGGCCGTCCGCTGACCACGATCGGCGACGTGGCCGACGCGGCGGCCGAGCTGCGGACCCTGGGCGCGCGGGCGGTCCTGGCCAGCCTCGGCGCGGACGGGCAGTTGCTGGTCGACGACAGCGGTACGCACTTCGGGACGGCGCCCGTCGCCGTCGTGCGCAGCGATGTCGGAGCGGGTGACGCGTCCCTGGCCGGCTTCCTCACCGCCGGGGGGAGCGGCCCCGCCGCCCTGGCCTCGGCCCTCGCGCACGGCGCGGCGGCCGTGGGGCTGCCCGGCAGCGTGATGCCGGGTCCGGCCGATCTCGTGCCGGAGGCGGTGACGGTCACGGCGACGGTGCCGTACGACCGCGCGCTGGCCGACGGTCCACCACCACCGCCCGACGGGCGTCAGCGCGTGCAAGGGAGCCCGCGATGAGTGAACTGATCACTGCCGGACTGGTCGATCTGGACCTGTCCGCCGGTACGAAGGAAGCGGCGGCGCGCTCGCTCGCCGAACGGATGCGGGCGCTGGGCCGCGTCACGGATCTGGAGGGCTTCCTGGCCGACGTGGCCGCGCGCGAGGCCCAGATGCCGACGGGACTCGACGGCGGCATCGGCATCCCCCACTGCCGCAGCGAGCACGTCACCGAGCCCACCCTGACCTTCGGCCGCGCGTCCGCCGGGATCGACTTCGGGGCGCCGGACGGCCCGGCGGACCTGATCTTCCTGATAGCCGCCCCTGCGGGCGCCAACAGCGACCACCTCACCATCCTGTCGGCGCTGGCGCGGCAGCTGATGGACCCGGAGTTCACGACCGCCCTGCGGGCGGCGGAGAGCGCGGAGGCGGTCGCCGCGCTGCTGCGCGGTGACGCGCCTCCGGCGCGGGAGGAGGCCCGGGCTGGCCAGCCGCCCGGGCTGCGGGCCCCGGCCGGGGCACCGGCCACGGCCACGGCCCGGCGCCCGGAGTTGGCCGCAACCCCGGAGACAGCCCAGGCCCCCGCCCCGGCCGGGGCTCCGGAGCCGGCCACGGCCTCGGAGACTGCCCCGCGCCCGGGCGTGGCCGGGACCGTGGAAACCGCCCAGGCACCCGACCCGGTCGGTGCCCCCCGCGTCGGCGAGGCCGCCGTACAGCCGGCCGTGGCCGAGCCGGCGGCATCCGCCATGGGCGGCGGCCGCGGGCCGCGGCCGTTTCGGATCGTCGCTGTCACGTCCTGCCCGACCGGGATCGCGCACACCTATATGGCGGCCGAGGCCCTGCGGCGGGCCGCCGGGGAGGCGGGGGTGGAGATCGCCGTCGAGACGCAGGGCTCCGCCGGGTTCACGCGGCTCGATCCGGCGGTCGTCGCGGCGGCCGACGGTGTGATCCTCGCCCATGACGTGGAGGTGCGGGAGCGGGCCCGTTTCGCGGGCAAGCCCACCGTGGACGTCGGGGTGAAGGCGGGCGTCAACCGGCCCGGCGAGCTGATCGCCGAGGTCCGCGCGGCGGCGCGCCCGGCCGCCGTGCCCATGGACGCCGGGGCCCGGGCGGGCGACGGATTCGGCACCCGGCTGCGCACGTGGCTGATGACGGGCGTGAGCCACATGGTGCCGTTCGTCGCGGCGGGCGGTCTGCTGATCGCCCTGGCCTTCGCCGTCGGGGGCTACCAGGTGAACAAGGCACCGTCCGTCGCCGACCACTTCCTGTGGACCGAGTCCGCGAGCTGGGCCGCGCTGTTCTTCCAGACCGGTGGGGCCGCCTTCGCGTTCCTGGTGCCGGTGCTGGCGGGCTACATCGCCTACGGGATGGCCGACCGGCCCGGTCTCGTGCCCGGTTTCGTCGGCGGGTCGATCGCCCTCACCGTGAACGCGGGCTTCCTGGGCGGGCTGATCGCCGGTCTCCTCGCCGGGACGGCCGTCCTGGGCGTCCGGCGGGTGGCCGTGCCGCCCGCGCTGCGCGGCATCATGCCCGTGGTGGTGATTCCGCTGCTCTCGTCGGCGGTGGTCGGGTTCCTGATGTTCCTGGTGGTCGGCAAGCCGGTCGCCGCGCTGCAGAAGGCGCTCACCGACTGGCTGGGCGGCCTGTCGGGGACGAACGCGGTCGTCCTGGGCGCGGTGCTGGGCCTGATGATGTGCTTCGACCTCGGCGGCCCGCTGAACAAGTGCGCGTACACCTTCGCGGTCGGCGGGCTGGCCGACCCCAACGCGGGCAGCCTGAAGGTGATGGCGGCGGTCATGGCGGCCGGGATGGTGCCGCCGCTGGCGATGGCCCTGGCCACGGCCGTGCGCGGCCGGCTGTTCACCCGCGCCGAGCGGGAGAACGGGAAGGCCGCGTGGGTGCTGGGCGCCTCCTTCATCACCGAGGGCGCGATCCCCTTCGCGGCGGCGGATCCCCTGCGGGTGATCCCGTCCGCGATGGCGGGCGGCGCGGTGACGGGCGCTCTGTCCATGGCGTTCGGCTGCACCCTGCGGGCCCCGCACGGTGGCGCCTTCGTCGTCCCGCTGATCGGGCAGCCGCTGCTGTACCTCGTCGCGATCGCGGCGGGCACGGCGGTCGGCGCGGCGCTGGTCGTCCTCCTCAAGGGGCTGCGCGACCAGGAGCCGGAGGCGGAGACGTCAGCGGCGGCGGTGGCCGCCGCCTGACGTCGCCGCTGGCGCGCCGCCTGCGGGCCCCGGCCTCCCCCGCCGGGACCCGCAGGCGTTTCAGCGGGTCACCGCGTCAGCAGTTGCCTCCGTTGACCCCGTCGATCCGGCCCCCGAAGTCGCCCCCGTACGCCCTGCGCCAGTCACCGTTGTGCACCTGGCGGGTCTCCTTCGGGTCCCAGTTGATGAAGCAGGCGTCGGTGCTCGCCACGAAGGAGCCGACGTTGTCGTGGAGGGCCGGGGGCATGTCCCGGTAGCCGCTGGAGGCCGTCCACTCCCAGCTGGAGCCGTGGTAGTCCGAGCCGCTGAAGAAGCAGACCGAGCCGCTGGGGCAGGCCGGTGGGCCGGCCGCCGGGGCGGCGAAGGCGCTGGTGGCGGGCAGGATGAGCGCGATGAGGGACATGGTGACGGCGGAGACGATTCGCATGGTGCGTCCTTTTCTGCGACGGTCACGGAAGGCGGCGGCGGTGTCCTGAAGCAGTCGCTTCACCGCCACCGACAGCGACATCATCCGCACCCTTGGTGAGCACCGTCGAGCGCTTCGATCACCGTCGAAGACCGCTCCCGGCGACGCCTACGCGCCCCCGGACGAATCGTGCGCCGCGTTGTAGCGCAGGAGCTGGGCGGCGAAGCCGGCGAGGTCGTCCTCGTTCCAGTCGGCGAGGCGCTCCTGGAAGGCCGCGTGGCGTCGCGCGGCGACCTGGGCGAGGGTCTCCCGGCCCGCCGCCGTGAGATGGAGCACCTGAACGCGCTGGTCGTCGGGGTCGACGCGGCGTTCGACGAGGTCGAGGCGCTCCAGCGTGGCGATCTGCCGGCTGACCGTGGACTTGTCCAGGAGGTAGTGGGCCGCGAGGTCGGTGGCGCGGCAGCCCCGCTGGTCCTCGAGGTGGGAGAGCAGGGTGTAGGAGACCAGGGAGAGCTCGGGGTGCATCCGCGCCGCCGAGGCGCGGGCGCGGCGGGCGAAGGCGGTCAGCTCCCGCTGGATGATCTCCACGGACTCGTCACGGTGGGGCACGGGGACTCCTTTCAGGCCATGTGGTTGTAGAGTACAACTTGAAGGAAGAGTTGCATTTGCCAACTATCTTGAGGGTGTCGATGAGATCCACCAACGGCGGCGCACTGCGTCATGTGCTGACCCACCTGCTCACCCCCCTGCTGATGTGCGTCGGCATGGGCCTCGCCTACCTGGGCGCGTTCGCCCACCCGGAGCCCCACCGGCTGCCCGTCGCGGTCGTGGGCTCCGGCACCGGCACCCAGGTGCTCGCGCAGACCATCGGCGACAAGGCGGGCGACCGCCTGGCCGTACGGACCGTCGCCGACCGCGAGGAGGCGGTCCGGCAGCTCAAGGACCAGAAGATCTTCGGCGCGTACCTGCCCGGCAAGCGCTCCCCCGAGCTGCTGACCGCCTCGGCCGGCTCGGACACCACGGCCGTCGCCGTGCAGAAGGTCTTCCAGCCCGTGGCCGCGCGCCAGGGCGCCCCGCTGAAGGTCACCGACGTGGTGCCGCCCGCCGAGGGCGACCCCACCGGACAGGGCATCTTCTTCCTGCTGGTCGCGCTGAGCATCGGCTCGTACGCCTCCGTCGCCGTGATCGGCGGAGCGGGCGCGGTGCTGCCGATGCGGCTGCGGATCGCGCTCGCCGGTGCCATGTCGCTCGTCGTCAGTGTGATCGGCGCGGTCTTCGCCGGGCCCGTCTTCCACCTGGTCGACCAGGGCCTGCCGGGGCTGTGGGCCATGGCGTGGGTCTACTCGGCGGGCGTCCTGCTCGTCGGCACCGGGCTCCACACCTTCCTCAAGCGCTGGACGACGCTGGGCGTGATGGTCCTCTTCGTCATGCTCAACTTCACCAGCGCGGGCGGCGTCTACCGCCCCGAGCTGCAGAACGGCTTCTTCGCCGCGCTGCACTCCTTCTGGAACGGCGCCGGGTTCGTCGAGGGCGTACGCAGCCTCGTCTACTTCGACCACGCGGGCCTGGGCGGGCACGTGTGGACGCTGGCGCTGTGGCTGCTCGCCGGCGTCGTGGCCGTCTGCGCGGCCTGGGCCACCGAGGCCCGGCGCGCCCGGCCCGCGGCGCCCGTGGCCCCCGCGGCGGCCGCCGAGGCCGCGGAGGAGGAGATGGAGGAGGCCGTGGGGGTCTGAGCGACACCGCCCGAGCGCGCCCGCCGGACCCGGCGGGCGCGCGGGCGCTCGTCACGGTCCCCGGCCGCGCCGGTGGGCATCCTGCCCCCATGACCACATCGGAACCCGCCACCGGGCCCACCCGGGCCGCGTCGTTCAGCCCCGTCAGCAGGACGGCCCTGGCCGTCGCCCGGGTCCGGGCACGGGAGAGCGAACGCCCGGACGCCCTCTTCACGGACCCTTACGCCGCCGCGTTCCTCACCGCCGCCGGATACCCCGCCGAGCCGGCCGTACGGCCCGGTCCGTACGCCACCGCCATCGCCCATCACACGGTGATCCGCACCCGCTTCTACGACGACTTCCTGCTGGCCGCGAGCGCGGCCGGGTGCCGTCAGACGGTCCTGCTGGCCGCCGGGCTGGACACCCGGGCCCACCGGCTGGACTGGCCGGAGGGGGTGCGCCTCTTCGAGCTGGACCTGCCGCCCGTGCTGGCCTTCAAGGAGGACGTCCTGGCCGGGCGGGCGGCCCGGCCGCGCTGCGCCCGCACGGCGGTGCCGGCCGACCTGCTGTCGCCCGAGTGGCCCGGCCTGCTGGTCGAGGCGGGCTTCGACCCGGCCGTGCGGACGGCCTGGCTGGCCGAGGGACTCCTGGTGTATCTCACGGAGGAGCAGGCCACCGGCCTGCTCCTCGCCCTGGGCGGGCTGTCCCGGCCGGGTGACCGGCTCGCCCTGGAGCGCGGCCGGGACCTCCCGCCGACCGACGCCGAACCGGGACTGGCGCACATCGCCCCGCTCTGGCTGGGCGGCCTGGGGCCGGGCCTCGGCGACTGGCTCGGCGCCAACGGCTGGGACGTGGCCACCCACCCCATCGAGGAACTGTCGGCGACATACGGCCGCCCCGGGACCGGTCCGGCCCGGGGCGGCTTCCACAGCGCGACGCGCCGCTGAACGGCGCGGCGGCCGTCGTCAGGCGGCGGTGACCGCCACGGGCTCGGCGGCCTTCCGCTCGTCCTCGGTCCCGGGCGCGGGCCGGGCCCCGCCGTCGAGCACCGGGTCGGGGTCCGGCAGCCCGGCGTGGTGGGCCCGGACGCCCGCGCGGACCGCCCAGAAGTAGAAGCCCAGGGCCGACACGCCCACCAGGGCGATGTCGAGGCCGCCCGGGATCACCCCGTGACCGCCGAACTCCGCACTGCCCAGCGCCGACAGCGCCGAGAGCCACAGCAGGAACGCGGCCATCCACCAGGCCGGCGCGAACTGCTTGCGCAGGTCCTTCTCGCCCCGGCGGCGCAGCACGATCGCGGCGATCGGCACCGAGAGCAGGGTGAGGACGGCGACCTTGCCGGTGTTGGGCCACTTCGACCAGTACAGGGCGCAGGCCGCGAAGGCGAAGATCAGGGGACAGAGGACCTTGGCGGCCGGGAGCCGGAAGGGGCGGGGCAGCTCGGGCTTGGTCTGCCGGAAGACGCCGACGGCGATGGGGCCCATGAGGTAGGAGACGACCATCGCGGCGGAGACGACGCTGGCCAGGGCCTCCCAGCTGTGGCCGATGGTCAGCAGCAGGAGGACGGAGAAGCCCAGGTTGAGCCACATGGCGGGGCGGGCGACGCCGTAGCGGGGGTGGACCTCGGCGATCTTCTTGGGGAAGAAGCCGGTCTCGGCGAGGTTCTGCGCCAGGTAGGCGGAGGAGGCGACGTTGCCGATGTTGGCGCCGTTGGGCGAGATGAAGGCGCCGAACTGGAGCATGGTGACGACCCAGTGGAGCATCAGCAGCTTGGCGAGGTCGGCGAAGGGGGAGGCGAAGTTGACGCCGCTCCAGCCGCCGGCCTCGGCGAGCTTCTCGGGGGGTACGGCGCCGAGGAAGGCCACCTGGAGGGCCAGGTAGATCACCAGGCCGAGGGAGAGCGCGCCGACGAGCGCGAGCGGGATGGCGCGGCCGGGGTTCTTGGCGTTGCCGCCGAGGTTGACGACGGCCTGGAAGCCGTTGAAGGCGAAGACGACGCCGGAGGCGGTGACGGCGGTGAGGACGGCCGACCAGCCGTTGGGGGCGAAGCCGCCGTGGGCGGTGAAGTTGTCCGTGTGGAAGCCGGAGGCGATGAGCGCGCCGACCGCGAGGACGGGGATGGCGAACTTGACCAGGGTCAGGAGGTTGTTGGCGCGCGCCAGCAGCTCGACCGACCAGTAGCAGGCCAGCCACAGGGCGAAGGTCAGGAGCAGGGCCGTCGCGATGCCCGTGCCGGTGAGGTGGCCGTCGGCGACCAGGCCCTTGGCCCAGCCGAAGCTCCAGGAGGACATGTACTGGGTGCCCGCGATGGCCTCGATGGGGATCAGCGAGGCGGTGGCGATCCACACGGCCCAGCCGGTGATGAAGCCCAGCACCGGGCCGTGGGAGATGGAGCCGAAGCGGGCCATGGCGCCCGGCAGCGGATAGGCGGCGCCCACCTCGGCGTACGTCATGGCGATCATGCCGATGAAGATCGCGCCGATCACCCAGGCGACCAGGGCGGCGGGCCCGGCCACCTGGGCCGCCTGACCGGCTCCGAAGAGCCAGCCGGAGCCGAAGATCGACCCCAGGCCTATCATGATCAGGGCGAAAAGGCTGAGGCCTTTCCTGTTGGCCGCGCTCATGTCCACGAGCTGTTTTTCCGTTCTGCCGGGAGACAAGGACTGGAAGTCCCTACGCGCCTCTTCGGCGTTCGGCTGCCGGGGTCGTTCCACCGGCTCGCGCCGATGGACGGCGACGCCTGTCGAACTGAACGGGGATCAGTCGCCGACACCGCGTACCGGCCTGTTGGGCTTCGCCGGGATCGGCCCCGGGAACGGACACCGGGTACGACGCGACGAGCCCTGGGGCTGCCCCCGAAGCGGTTCGGGAACGGTCCGGGCTCGCTGACGACGAGATGGCCGAGGACGCGATAGCGACGCCGGTCATACTACGCCAACCAGGAGTAACACCTCCAATCGCGCCGCCCGCCCGGCCCGTGCGGACGCCGGGAACCCCCGTCGTCCGCCGGGCGTTCCTCCGGCACATACCTCGATCCGGGGCGGGTGGCAGCCCGCCTCCCTCACCAAGGGCGGACCAGGTGCGCGACCTCACTTCCGGAGGGAACCTTCCGCTGCCGGACGGGCCGGTGTCGGTCCGGGTGCCCGGCCCGTTCGACATCTCGGCACTGATCACCGGGGACGACGGAAAGGTCTCCGGCGACGGCGACTTCGTCTTCTACAACCAGCCCACCGTCCCCGGCGCCCGCCTCGCGCCCGGCGGGCTCACGGTGGATCCGCGGCGGCTGCGGCCCGGCGCGACCCGGGTCACCGTGGTCGTCACCCCCGCCGAACCCGGTGCCGGGCTCGGCGGACTGCCCGCGCCCGTCCTGTGCGTCGACGCCGGCGGCCGGGGCGCGCTCGCCCGGTTCGCGCCCGCGCGGCCGGTCCACGAGACGGTGCTGCTGCTCGCCGAGCTCTACCGGCGCGGGCCGCAGTGGAAGCTGCGCGCGCTCGGCCAGGGGTACGCGGACGGGCTGGCGGGCCTCGTCCGCGACTTCGGCATCGAGGTGACGGAGGACCGCGCGGAGCCCGACGGCGGAGCCGACGGCCCGGCCCCCGACGCCGACCCGGCCACGACGGCGCTGGTCAACGCCGTCCGCCGGCGCGTCGGCGCTCCCCCGCTGACCTCGGACGCCCGTCTCGTGGCGGCGGCCCGGGCGCACGCGGAGGCCATGGCCGCCCAGCGGCGCCTGGACGCCACGGGCCCTGACGGGTCCTCGGTCTTCCAGCGGGTCACCGCCGGGGGCTACGCGTACGTGCGGATGGCGGAGCACCTGGTGTCCGGGCCGCGTACCGTCGACGCGTTCCTGGACTACTGCCTCGCCGAGGGCCGGGCGCGGGACGGCCATCCGGCGCACGACCCGGCCTTCACCCACGTGGGCATCGCCCACGCCGTCGCGGCCTCGGGTGACATGTACTGGACGGCGCTATGGGCCGAGCAGCTGACCGACGGGAGCTTGGCGCGCACGGTGGCGGAGGTCCTGGCGCTCACCAACGCGGAACGGGCCGCCGCCGGTCTGCCGCCGCTGGCCGCCGACGCCCGGCTGGCCGCGGCGGCCCAGTCGTACAGCACGGACATGGCCGCGCGCGGCTTCTACTCCCACACCTCCCCCGAGGGCACCGAGCCCTGGGACCGGGCGGCGGCCACCGGGGCGCGCCACCGGGGCATCGGCGAGAACATCGCGTGCGGGCAGCGCTCCCCCACCGAGGTCGTCCGCGGCTGGATGGACAGCCCCGGTCACCGCGCGAACATCCTCAAGCCCGGGTTCACCCACCTCGGCGTGGGCTACGCGGGCGGCGGCCCGGCCGGTACGTACTGGACGCAGCTCTTCGGCATGGCCTGAGCCGGGCGGGGCGCGACGCAGCCGGATACCGACTGTCGGCGTGCGCGTGGCGCGCCGATGCTGGACGCGACGGTTCGACAGGATCGACGCACATCGACGGGATCGTCGGAGGAGAGGGGACGGGCCCATGTGCCGTCTGTTCGGCATGAGCAGCGCTCCGCTGCGTGCCCGGGCCACGTTCTGGCTGCTGGACGCGCCCGACAGCCTCAGCGTCCAGAGCCGTCGCGACCCCGACGGGACGGGCCTGGGGTTCTTCGACGCGGCGGGGGTGCCGCAGGTGCGCAAGGCGCCCGTGGCCGCCTACGCGGACCGGGCCTTCGCCGAGGAGGCGCGGCAGGTGGAGTCGGCGACGTTCCTCGCCCACATCCGCTTCGCCTCGACCGGGCGGCTGGAGACGCGCAACACCCATCCGTTCGAGCAGGACGGGCGGCTGTTCGCCCACAACGGCGTCATCGAGGGCCTCGACGCGCTCGACGCCCACCTGGGGCCGGCGGCCCGGGCCACGGTGCGCGGCGACACCGACTCGGAGCGGTTCTTCGCCCTGATCACCCGTGAGATCGCGGCGCACGGCGGCGACGTCACGGCGGGCATCGTGCGAGCCGCCCGGTGGGTCGCCGACGAGCTGCCCGTCTACTCCCTCAACCTCGTCCTCACCACGCGGGACGAGCTGTGGGCGCTGCGCTATCCCGGCACCCACGAGCTGTTCGTGCTGGAGCGCGCGCCGGGCGGCCAGCACGGCAGCCGGCACCTGGACCACAGCGGCACCGGCGGACGGCTGCGCGTCCACTCGCACGACCTGAGCGAGGCCCCGGCGGTCGTCGTCGCCAGCGAGGCCATGGACGACAACCCCGGCTGGCGGCCCCTGGAGAGCGGAGAACTCCTCCACGTCGGCCCGGACCTGACCACCACCGGCCACATCGTCCTGCCCGGCCCGCCCCGCCACCGGCTGGCCCTCGGCGATCTGCGCCCCGAGGCAGCGCGCTCGCAGAAGGCGCGCTGAACCGGGGCTCAGCCCGCGTTCAGCAGTGGTCCGAGCAGAGCCGAGGGGTCGGTCCCGGCGGGCAGGTCGCCGACCTGGCCGTCGCCGGCCTCGATCACCCGCCAGGCGCCGTCGGCGCGCCGGGCGAGGTCGGTGGTGACGAACCGGCACCCGAGCCGGGCCACCAGCGGCGCGACCGCGTCCAGGCCGGGCTCGGGCGTCAGGCCGGGGGTGTCCGGGTGGGCGGTGGTCAGCAGCGGGCGCCCGTCGAGCCACCACACCCGTGCCTCGCCCTCCTCCCGGCGCAGCTCCTCGAAGGCGCGCAGGACGACGCCTCCGGCCAGGGAGTCCTCCTGGAGCTCCACGAACCGGGACACCACGGCGTGGAGCGCCGTGGTGTCGGCGAGGTCGGGCACGTGGCAGGCCTCCTCCCAGTCGTGCTTGCGGGACTTCACGAAGTCCTTGACGATGCCGGGGCCCTTCGGGAGGCGTGCCGCCGCCTCCGCGAGCGCCGCCGGTCCCGGTGCCCGGAAGGGCGCGCAGGGCAGCCAGGTGCTCGCCGGTGTCACCGCCGTGAACGCCCCGTACCAGCCGGGCAGCTCGTGGGCGGTGCGGTAGTGCCCGGCGCCGGTGCGCAGGAGGGCGCCGCGGGCGGCGAGCGCGGCCTCGAGCCCGGCGTAGCCGGTGGCGGGGATCATCCAGCCCCGGTACCACAGCGGTCCGATGCCCCGGGGTACGCGCCGGACGGCCTCCTCGGCGCGGCCCGCGAGCAGCGCGTCGTGGTCGAGCAGCGCCACCGTCGCGCCGGCCTCGTGGGCGGCGGCGGCCTGCGCGGCGAAGTGCGGGTCGCTGCGGGCGGGGCGGAGCGGGTCGGCGCAGAGCAGCAGGGAGTCGGTCACCGCCCCACCGTAGAGGGTCTCCGTTCGGGTGATATCGGCGGTCGGCGCGAGCGTGCGGGAGGCCGGGGCCGGGTGTGCTGGCAGGCTCGTCGCACATCGACGAGCGAAGGGCGGAGCAGCGATGAAGTGGTTGGCGACGAGGACGCGTTGGGCCTTGCGCGCGGGGGTGAGCACGGTGGGGGCCCTGGCCCTGTTCCTCGCCGGCGGGCCGACGGCCTTCGCGGCGACGGCGTGCGGGGGGCAGTCGTGCCTCACGGTGGACGCGAACGGCCGGTACGTGCTGCGGGCGTCGGCGACGCCCGCGCCGGACGGTGACTTCGTCGGGCTGTTCCACATGTACGGCGGCGGCCTGGACGGCAAGAGCGCGCTGCGGCACTGGCGGCCCGGGCAGTTCTACGGGATGGCGCTGGGCCGGAAGGTCCCGGACCGTACGTGGTTCTGCGTCGACGGGTGGCGGAAGCTCGACGAGGGCGGCTTCGCGCCGCACGGGCACGCGTGTGTGCAGGTTCATGAGTAGCCACCTGCCGTAGGGGGCCTGGCGACACCCGGGTGAGGGGTGCGGGCCGGATGGGACGGCGGCCGCCGGTTTCCTACCGTCGTGGGTGACGGAACACCCGGCAGATGTGCAGGAGATGCGATGCGCCGTACGGTCAGGATGCTCGCCGCCGCTCTGGTGGCGGCGGTGGGGATGGGGGTCGGGGTGCCCGCGGCCGCCGCCGGGTCGTCCGACGCGGTTTTACAGCAAGCCCTGGACGGCGTGGTGGCCGGTGGTGACGCCGTGGGGGCGCGGGTCCTGGTGGCCGGGAACGGCCGGACGATGCGGCTGCGCGCGGGTTCGGCCACGCTGGGCGGGCGGCGGCCGGTGCCGTACGAGGGGCGGTACCGGATCGGCAGCGTCACCAAGACGTTCGTGGCGACCGTGCTGCTCCAGCTGGTCGCCGAGGGGAAGGTGGGACTGGACGAGCCGGTGCGGCGCCGTCTGCCCGGTCTGCTGCCCGCCGACAAGGACGCGATCACCGTGCGCATGCTGCTGCACCACTCCAGCGGGCTGGCCGACTACGTCTCGACCGTTCCCAAGGGGGCCGACTTCGTGCGGCACCGTTTCGACCACTACGACGCCCGGGAGCTGGTGCGCCGGATCGCCGACAAGCCGCTGCTGTTCGCACCCGGAACGGACTGGAAGTACACCAACGTCAACTACGTCCTCGCGGGCCTGCTCGTCGAGGCGGTGACGGGCCGGCCCTGGGGAGCGGAGGTGACCCGGCGCGTCATCCGTCCGCTGGGGCTGCGGGCGACCAGCGTGCCGGGGGACGACGCGCGCGTCCCGGGCCCGCACGCCCACGGCTACGAACGGGTCTCCCCCGGCGCCGAGCCCGTCGACGTCACCGAGCTCGACCCGTCCGTGGCGGACGCGTCCGGGGCGATGATCTCCAGCGACACCGACCTCGACCGTTTCCTCACCGCGCTCACCGGCGGGCGGCTGCTGCCCGCGCGACAGCTCGCCGAGCTCCTCCCCCGCGAGGGGGACCGCGTCCCCTACGGTCTGGGGATCTTCCGGGTGCCCAACTCCTGCGGGGTGACGGCCTGGGGCCACACCGGGGAGATCCACGGCTACTACACGCCGGCCCTCACCACCCCGGACCGCTCCCGGCGGGCGGTCGTGTCGGTGACGACCGCGACGTACCCCCTGCCCGACGACTCGCCCGTGTACGCGGCCGTGCGGAAACTCACCGACGCCGCCCTGTGCGGCTGAGGCGGGGGCGGGTTCACCCCCGCTCGGGTCCGGTCAGTTCCTTGGCGACGATGTAGCCGGAGCCGCCGTTGACGCCGTGGCCGGGCCAGGTCGCGGCGCCGACCATGAAGAGGTTGGGCACGACCGTCCGGTGCGAGGGCTGACCCGGCAGGGGGCGCAGGAGGTAGCTCTGGGCGAGTTCGTGGCTGCCGCCGTAGGGGTCGCCGGGGCCGCAGTTGGGGTTGAAGCGGGCGAGGTCGGGCGGGGCGATCACATGGCGGCCGAGGACGGTGCCGGGCAGGCCGGGGACGTGGCGGGCGGCGAGTTCGAGGACGCGGTCCGCGAAGGCGTTCTTGACGTCGTCGGTCCAGCCGTCCGTCGTGTCGATCTCGCCCGCCGCGTCGCCGCGCGGGCGCAGCGGGACGTCGAGGAGTTGCAGCCGGGCCACGGCCGCGCCCGGTGGGCAGCGGGTGGGGTCCGCCGCGGCGGGGGTGTCGAGGGAGATGGTGGGTTCCGCCGGGAGGAGGCCGCGGGTGGCCTCGTTGACCGAGCGGGAGAGGGCGTCGAGGCCGCCGGTGAGGTGGGACTGGCCGGTCCTGGCGAGGCGTTCGTCGGCGAACCGGGGCGGTGCGGAGAGGGCGAGGTGGATCTGTACGCAGCCGCGCCCGTAGCGGTAGTCGGCCGCCTGGCGCCGGATGAGGGGTGGGACGACGCCGTCCTCGTGGGCGAGCAGTTCGAGGTAGAGCTGGTCGGGGTTGACGGAGGCGACGACGGCCCGGTCGGCGCGCACGACCTCGCCGTCGGCCGTGCGGACGCCCACGGCGCGGCCGTCGCGGACCAGGATCCGCTCCACCCACCGCCCGGTCTCGACGCGGCCGCCGTGCCGTTCGGTGAGCGCGGCGAGGGCGCGGGCGAGCCGTTCGCTGCCGCCCTCGGGGGTGGGCATGCCGGCGGAGGTGACGGCGAGGAGCACCATGACGGTCCAGAAGGAGCTGTTGACCTCGTCGGGGCCGCGGCCCAGGTGGAGGGCCCAGGGCGCGAGCAGTCCGTGGGCGACCGGTGAGGCGAAGGTGTGCTCCAGCAGGTCCCGGGCGGTGCGCAGGAACTGCTGGGCGAAGGTCGAGTAGTGCCCGTCGTCGTGCGTCAGGTCGTGGATGGCGCGGGCGGACGCGGGGCTCGCGAGCTCGGCCGCGAACAGCTGGAACACCGGGCCGGCGTGGGGCTGGAAGTCCTTGAGGAGGGCGGTCAGGGCGGCGCCGTCGCCGGGGGCGAGGCGCTCGGCCTCGGCCACGTTCTCCTCGGGGTCGGTCGAGAGGACGGCGGTCCGCGCGCCGGGCATCGACACGCCCACGCAGTAGCGGGAGTTGCGGTAGGTGAGGCCGAGGGCGGTGAGTTCCGGGCCGAGTTCGGCGTAGGCGGGACCGGTGGTGAACAGGGGGTGCGCGGAGGAGTAGGTGTCGTGGAGAAAGCCGGGGACGGTGAGCTCTTCGGTGCGTACGAGCCCGCCGGGCCGGTCGTTTCCCTCGAGGACGATGACGCCCCGGCCCGCCCGGGCCAGGTATGCCGCCGTGACCAGGGCGTTGTGGCCGCTGCCGACCACCACCACGTCGTAACGCCGCATGGTGGATGGTGGCACGCGGGCTTCGCCCGGGTGAAGTACGCAAAGGGCTGAGACGGGACGGGAGCCGCGTCTACGCGGCGCGGCCCGTTCCCGTTCAGGCCAGCCCTTCCAGCAGGGTCCGGGAAGCGTCGAGCATCAGCCGGCACACCCGTTCCGGGTCCGCGCCGGCCAGCGGTTCCTGGCGTACGACGAGCCGGGTGAGGCCGATGCCGAGCAGCCAGGCGAGGACGAGGGCCGCGCGCAGCTCGGCGTCCTCCTCGCCGGTGAGCCGGGCCAGCGTCCGGGCGTACTCCTCGCTCAGACGCCGGCTGGTGTCGGCCACCTCGTCCTCGCCCCCGGCGGAGCGCAGGAAGACCTCCAGGGAGCGGTCGCCCTGGGGGGCGTCGCCGGCGGGGTCGAGCAGCCCGCGCAGGGCCGATTCCAGCAGCCGTTCCGGTGGGGTCTCGCGCAGCCGTCTGCGTCCGTCGTTGGCCATGACCTCGCCGAAGAGGGCGGTCTTGGAGCCGAAGTAGCGGAAGAGCAGGGCCTGGTTGACGCCGGCGCGGTCGGCGATCGCGCGGACGGTCGTCCGGTCGTACCCCCGCTCGGCGAACAGCCCGGCCGCGGCGTCGATCAGCGCCTGCCGGGTCGTGTCGGCGTGCCGCCGCCGTACGGGCTTGCCCTCGGTCATCCCGCTCCTCCCCACGAGACCGCCCGGTGTCCCCCCGGCGGGTGCGACAACCCTGGCCGAAGGCACCGTTGACGCGCTACCCACCTCGCCCTACGTTTTTGTAAGCAGACGCTTACATCGCGAAGAGGGGTCTCATGTCCACCTCCCACGACGAACCTGTCGTCTATCCCTTCAACAACGCCGAGGAGCTCGCCCTGTCCACGGCGTACGAGCGGGCGCGGCACGAAGAGGGGCTGCTGCGGGTGCGGTTGCCCTACGGCGAGCCGGCCTGGCTCGCGACCCGCTACGCGGACGCCCGGCTCGTCCTGGGCGACCGCCGGTTCAGCCGGGCCGCCGCCCAGGAGCACGACGCTCCCCGCCAGTCGGAGGGCAGGACCGATGCCGGCCTCCTCTCCATGGACCCGCCCGACCACACCCGGCTGCGCACCCTGGTGACCAAGGCGTTCACCGTGCAGCGGGTGGAACGGCTGCGGCCGGGCATCCGCGCCCTGGCCGAGGGCCTGGTGGACGACATGGTCGCGGCGGGCCCGCCCGCCGACCTGGTCGAGGACTTCGCGCTGCCGCTCCCGGTCGCCGTGATCTGCCGGATGCTCGGCGTGCCCGAGGGGGACCGGCCGCTCTTCCGCAAGTGGAGCGACGACGCGCTGTCCACCAGCTCGCTCACCGCCGAGGAGTGGGAGAAGAGCCGGGAGGAACTGCGGGCCTATATGGCCGGGCTCGTCGCCGAGCACCGCGCCCGGCCCGCCGACGACCTGATGACGGCGCTGATCGAGGCGCGGGACGGCACCGGACGGCTCTCCGAACTGGAGCTGGTCGACCTGTGCGTGGGCATCCTCGTGGCCGGCCACGAGACGACCGCCACCCAGATCCCCAACTTCCTGCTGACGCTCCTGGAGCACCCCGGTGAGCTGGCGCGGCTGGGCGAGGACCCGGAGCGGATCCCGGCCGCGGTCGAGGAGCTGATGCGCTTCGTCCCCCTGGGCATGGCCGCGGGCTTCGCCCGCTACGCCACCGAGGACGTCGAGGTGGGCGGCACGCTGGTGCGGGCGGGCGAGCCGGTCCTGGTGGCCGTCGGCTCCGCCAACCGCGACGCGCGGCGGTTCGACTCCCCCGACCGTCTCGACCTGGGCCGGGAGGGAAACCAGCACCTGGGCTTCGGCCATGGCGTCCACCACTGTCTGGGCGCGCCCCTGGCCCGTCTGGAGCTCCAGGAGGCGCTGCGGGCCCTGGCCCTGCGGCTGCCCGGCGTCCACCTCGCCGGGGATGTCGTGTGGAAGACGGAGATGCTGGTCCGGGGGCCGCGTTCGATGCCGGTGGGGTGGTGAGCGATGGTCTGGCGGGTGACGGTGGACCGCGGCCGGTGCATGGGTTCGGGGATCTGCACGGCCCTGGCGCCGGGGCTGTTCAGGATGGACGGCGAGCGGTCGCACGGGCCGGACGGGGAGTGCGCGCCGGACGAGGCGCTCGTCGACGCGGCGGACTCCTGCCCGGCGGGGGCCATCACCGTCGTCGAGGACGGGCGGGTGATCGGCCCCAGCGACTGAGCCGGGGCCGGTGGCTCAGCACTCCACGAGCAGCTCCCGCAGCCCCCGGATGACGAAGCCCGGCTTCCACTCCGGCTCCGTCACCGGCCGCAGGCCCGGCGCCCGCCGCAGCAGCTCGCCGAAGGACGCCGCGAGTTCGAGGCGGGCGAGCGGCGCGCCCAGGCAGTAGTGGATGCCCGCGCCGAAGCTGAGGTGGGGGTTGTCGGCGCGGGCGAGGTCCAGCCGCTCCGGCGCGGGGAACCGGTCGGGGTCGTGGTTGGCGGAGCCGAGGAGCAGGGCGACCTCGCTGCCGCGCGGGATGAGGGTGCCGCCGATCTCGATGTCGTCGAGCACCCAGCGTTCGAAGAGCTGGAGCGGGGTGTCGTAGCGCATCAGCTCCTCGATCGCCCCCGGCAGCAGCCCGTGGTCGGCGCGCAGGGCGGCGAGCTGCTCCGGGTGGCGGAAGAGGGCCCACCATCCGTTGCCGGTGGTGTTGACGGTGGCCTCGTGACCGGCGTTGAGGAGCAGGACGCAGGTGGAGACCATCTCCTGCTCCGTCAGCCGGTCCCCCTCGTCGTGGGCGACGATCAGCGCGCTGATCAGGTCGTCGCCGGGGTCGGCGCGGCGGGCGGCGATCAGTTCGCGCAGGTAGGCGGAGAACTCGGTCGAGGCCCGTACCGCGCGTCGCGCCGCCTCCTCGCCGGGGTTCAGCTCGTACATCCCGCAGATGTCCGCCGACCAGGGGCGCAGCAGGCCCCGGTCGGCGGCGGGGATTCCGAGCATCTCGGCGATGACGGCCACCGGCAGGGGCTCGGCCAGGGACGTCATCAGATCGCCGCCGCCGTCGGCGAGGAGGCCGTCGACCAGTTCGCGGGCCAGCCGCCGGACGACCGGCGCGAGCCGTTCGACGGTGCGCGGGGTGAAGGCCTGTGACACCAGGCGCCGGATCCTGGTGTGGTCGGGTGGTTCCAGGTCCAGCAGGCCCTGGTCGTTGAGGGTGTGGAAGGGCTCGTGCTCGGGGGGCGGCGGCGTCCGCCCGAACTCCTCGTGGCCGAACCGGTGGAGGTAGGTGCGCCCCAGCCGCCGGTCGCGCAGCAGCGACGAGACATCGGCGTGCCGGGGCACCAGCCACTGCCGGGTGGGCTCGAACCAGTGCACGGGCCCGGCCGCGCGCAGGGCCGCGAAGCCGGGATAGGGGTCGGCCACGAACCGGGGGGACCACGGGGCGAAATCGGCGCTCGCATCCATGTGCGGATGCTACTCGGGGCGGTCGGTCGCCAGCCGGGCGTGCAGGTGGGCGTCGTGGCGCCGCCCGGAGGGTTCCTTGAAGAAGTCCCGCATCACTCCCTCCAGGCGGAAGCCGGCGGCGACGGCCACGCGGCACGAGGCGACGTTGGCCAGGACGTGGTCGAGCGCGATCCGGTGCAGGCCGAGCCCGCCGTCCTCGGGGGCGGCGAGGGCCCAGCGGGCCGCCGCGTCCAGGGCGGTGCGGGCCGCGCCCCGGCCCCGGGAGCGCGGCGTGACCCAGTAGCCGACGACCGCCTGGTCCGGCAGCCGGTTGATCTCACGGACGCCCAGCGCCCCGTGGAACTCCCCCGTCGTTCCGTCAGTGATGGCGAAGTAGGCGTCCCCGGCCGCCCAACCGGCCGTGCGCGGCCCCAGCCACACGGCCGCGCGCTCGTGGACGGGCGCCTGGACGGTGGCGTGGCCGGCCGCCCAGCGGAGGATGTCCGCGTCGCGCAGCGCTTCGGCGACGGCGGGCTCGTCGCTCTCCCGGAGGGGCCGCAGGAGCAGGCCCCCGGCGGTGAGGGTCGTCGGGTCCAGGGTCCGCGTGGCAAAGGTCATGCCTGTGTTGTAGTCGATCTCCTTTCGCCGGTGGCGGGCGGGGTGTTCACAAGCCGTAGCGCCGGTGCCGCGACGCGTACGAGTCCAGGGCCAGGTCGAAGTCGTCACGGGTGAAGGAGGGCCAGGGGACGTCGGAGAAGTAGAACTCGGAGGCGGCGGTCTGCCAGAGCAGGAAGCCGGAGAGCCGCTGCTCCCCCGAGGTCCGGATGATCAGGTCGGGATCGGGCTGGTTGCGGGTGTAGAGGTGCTCGGCGATCAGGTGCTGCCAGTTGCCCGCCGGGTCGTCGGCGTCGGCGGGCGGCATGGTGCCGGCGCACAGGATCTGCCGTACGGCGTGGGCGATCTCCCGGCGGCCGTCGTAGGCGACCGCGACGTTCACGGTCATGCCGGGCGCCCGGTGGCTGGCGTCGCGGGCCCGTTCCATGGCGACGCGCAGATGGGCCGGCAGGGCCATCAGGTCGCCGATGGGGTTGACGGGCCAGCGCCGGAGGGCGGCCAGCTCCTCGATGGTCTCGCCGATCAGCGGAAGCAGGCCGGACAGTTCCTGGTCGGGCCGCTTCAGGTTGTCGGTCGACAGCCCCCATAAAGTCAGCGCGGTGAGCCCGGCCTGCTCGGCCCACTCGCACACCTCGCGGAGCCGGCGCGCGCCTTCCCGGTAGCCCTCGACGGCGTCGAGCCCCCGGGCCCGGGCCCAGCGCCGGTTGCCGTCCATGATGATGCCCACGTGCTGCGGTATCGGCCGGGCCGTGGCCGGCCGGGCCACGGCGGGGCTCGTACTGACCACTCCTGACATGCGGTGCCTCCTTGCCGCTCACCCGGTTCCCGCCGGCGGGGGCCGGCCCGGGTCCGGGAACGTACGCAGGGCCTGTCTCGGGGGTGGATCGGGGACCGTCACACCTCACACCTCTGAGCCCCGGAGGGCAATCACCCTCACGGGGGGCTCACGCGCCTCAGCGGCGCACAGCTACCACCGGCGCCGGGAAGCGGCGGGCTCCCCGCTCCGCGCGCCCGCGCTCCGCGCCTCGTACGCCGTGATCGGCCGGCCATCGCGATGGTGATGAATGTGAGCCACGGTCACACACTTTCCGTGAGGCGGCTGACTCAACCTCGGCAACTTTGTTCGCCCGGGCTACGGTCCTACGACACCTTCGACCACGAGGCGGGCGGCATATTCCGTAGGCGGTTCGCCGGAGGCAGGTGCCGGGCCCTTCCGGATGGCCGCTCAACGGCCTTGCAGGGCCTTGACGTTGTCGCCGAAGGTCCAGTTCCGCGCCCCGTCCCAGTTGGCCGACCAGGTCATCAGACCCTTGAGGGCGCCGCCGTAGGTGTTCCACGCGCGGGCCACGAGGTCCGGGGACATATGGCCGCCGCCCGCGCCCGGCTGGGCGGGGAGCCCGGGGACCTGCTTGTCGTACGGGACCGTGACGGTGGTGCCCTGGACGACGAGTCCGCGGTTCAGGCAGTCGGTCTGGGCGGTGAACCCCTCGACCGTCCCGGCGGAGTAGGAGTCGCCGGAGCAGCCGTACATACTGCCGTTGTAGTACTGCATGTTGAGCCACCAAAGGCGGCCGTCGTCGGCGTACTTCTTGACGATCGGCAGGTACGCGCCCCAGATCGAGCCGTAGGTGACGCTACCTCCGGTGACGTAGGCCGTCTCCGGCGCCATGGTGAGGCCGAATCCCTGGGGCATCCGGGCGAGTACGCCGTCGATGACGCGGATCAGATTGGCCTGGGAGGCCGAGAGCCGGGTGATGTCGCCGCTGCCGACGAGGCCGGTCTCGATGTCGATGTCGATGCCGTCGAAGTTGTGGCTCTTGAGGATGGGGACGATCGTCTCGACGAACCGGTCGGCCACGGCACTCGAGCTGAGGTCGATGCCCGCCGCCGCGCCGCCGATGGACAGCAGGACCGTCTGCCCGGCGGCCTTGGCCCGGCACATCTCGGCCGGGGTGGGGACCTTGACGGTCGCGTCCATCCCGTCCTCCCAGAGGGCGGTGCCGTCGGGGTGGATGACGGGGAACGCGGCGTTGAGCACGTTGTAGCCGTGGGCGGGGAGGCGGGGGTCGTCGACGGGGGTCCAGCCGAAGGGCGGGTGGACGCCGTTGGCGGCGCCGTCCCAGTTCTCCCAGTACCCCTGGAGCACCTTCCCCGCGGGTCTCGGCTTGAGCGCGCACGTGTCCTCGCGCGCGGCGCCGGTCGCGGCGGCCGCGACCGGCGTGTGCAGGGCGAGGGCCAGGGCCGTGCAGACGCCCAGCAGCCGGGCTCTCCAAAGCAGCGCGCGCGACATGTCCACCTCCGGGGCTGTGGGGGCCTGGAGACTGGTGCGGTGGGGTCGACCGCACGGTAGGAGAGCCCGGAACCGACGTCAATAGGTCTGGACCAAGCTCCCTACTTCCGGAGGGAGCAGGTGGCCGTCGCCGTTCTGCCCGGGTCGCTCTCCGAGCGCGCGGTCAGGGTGACCTTGCCGTTGCGTTCGGCGCCCGCCGCCGCGCTCACGGCGACGTCGACGGGGATCCGTTCGCCGGGGGCCGCGGTGGCGAGCCGGTTGGGGAGCCAGGCGGACCAGCCGCGTCCGGAGGCCGTGGCCGACAGCCGGTAGATGTCGGCGGCCCGGGACGGATCGTCCTGGGGCGCGGCCCGGCCGGTGTTGGCCAGCGCGAAGACGCACATCGCCCGGCCGCCGGCCGGCCCGCCCTTCACCGCGCCCCGGCCGAGGGCCACACCGCGCGCCCGCGCCCCGGAGCCGTCCAGGGACCTGACGCCGACGGTGTAGGAGAGGACGCCGGAGGCGTCGCGCCGGATGTCGACGATGTAGAAGTGCAGCCGGTTGGCCCGGTCGACGTACTCGTAGGAGCTGCCCGAGTCGGCGCCCGCGTGGAAGAGGGCGTCGCTGAGCTGGCGGTAGTCCCCCATGGTGATCTTCTGCTGGGTTCCGTCGGGGCGGGTGAAGTCCACCATGCCGATGTCCTCGGGGTGGGCGTCGACCACCCAGGCGAAGGGGGCGCGGTCGGCGTTCTTGGTCTTGGTGAGGAGCACTCCGCTGTCCGGGGTGAAGGAGTCCATGCCCATGCGGTCGACGACCTCGACGGTGTAGTTCTGGTAGCCGCCGCCGTCGCACAGCGGGTCGGTGGCGCGGTCGCAGGCCGGGGACAGATCGCGGCCCATGGTGATGTTGACGCCCGCGAGTCCCTTGTCGCCGGGCGGCGCGGAGCGCGCGGTGACGCGGGCGACGACGGGGCCGGAGTCCTTGAGGGCGTCGCGGTCGAGGCGCAGCACGTTCTTCTCGTCGACGATGCCGAGCTTGAGCTTGTCGCGCAGGACGTGCTGGGCGCCCATCGAGCCGCCGCCGGTCGCGGGTATCTTCCAGCGGGTGTGCGGTCCGCCGGGGCCGTTGAAGGTGCCCCGGGAGAGCATGCCCCAGATGCCGGTGTAGGCGCGGCTCAGGGGGGTGCCGTAGGGGTTGTTGTAGTTGTCGCCGATGCCCAGGATGTGGCTGAGTTCGTGGGCGAAGGTGGCCATGCCGGAGCTCTCGGTCTGGGTGGAGGAGCCGTTCTCGGCGTTGGGCCACAGGCGGGCGGCGGCCTGCCAGGACGTCCAGGGCACGTAGCGGGTCCGGGCGGCGTTGCCCCCGGCGGGGACGGGCGACGGCGGCCCCCAGGCGGCCGGTACGTCCTGGGGTCCGGCGAACCTCATCTGGCCGAACTCCTGCCAGGTGGCGGACTCGTCCTCGCCGGCGCCGAGGTAGAAGACGAAGTCGAACTGATTCGCCCGGTCGGCGCCGACGTCGGCGACCCAGGCGCTCCTGGCGTCGGCGCGGATGTCCTTGTCGCAGGTGTCGCCGGAGGGGCAGGCGCCGGGGTTCATTCCGGAATCGATGCCGTACTGGTGGGACTTGCCGGGCATCCGGTAGACGCCGAAGGAGGTGAGGTCGACGCCGAGGCGGCCGCCGGAGTCCTCCATCCAGTACTCGTTGATGGTGTGGCCGTGGTTGAGCGTCCCGGGCTTGTTGAGGAAGTCCTGGTAGAAGCGGGGCACTTGCTCGCGCGGGATGCCGGCGGCGGTGGGCTGGGGGTTGCCGAAGACGGTCGACCCGGCGGGCCGGGTGACGGCGAACTCCTCGTCGGGGTAGTCGAGGAGGACGAGGGCGCCCTTGAAGGTGCGCCGGGTGGGTTTGACGTCGGGGTCGGCCCAGCGGGTGCCGGGGACGGCCCGGTACTCGGCCCAGGTCATGTCGTCGGGGTTGCGCCAGTGCTGGGGGTCGATCGGCTGGACGAGGGGCGTTCTCGCCCGGGCGGTCGCGTCGGGGGTCGCCCGGGCGGCTCCGGGGGCCACGACGGCCAGGGCACCGAGGAGCGCGGCGACGATACCCAGGCGCCGTAAGCGGCGGTGGTGACTACGGCGAGGGAACACGGGACTTACCTCTTGTCTGTCGTCCTCGGACGAGGAGATGGCAAGCCGTTCGATGGGATGTGCCCATCGCCGTCAAAAGGTAGAGCGGAGAGAAGAGTGACGCCAGAGCGCCCGCGTGGTGTCAGAGGGGCTGGCCCAGGGGCCGCACCAGGACCTGGTTGACGTCCGTCCCCTCGGGCTGGGAGAGCACCCAGGCGACGCATTCCGCGACCGATTCGGCGGAGAGGGCCGGTCCGGGCGGGCGGGTGCCGTCGGGGCGGCTGTCCCAGAAGGGCGTGTCGACCCTGCCGGGGGCGATCAGGCTGACGCCGACTCCGTCCGCGGTGACCTGCATCCGGGTGTTCTCCGCGAGGGCGTGCACGGCCCATTTGGTGACGGAGTACATATTGCCCGGGGTGTTCTTCACCCCGGCGACGCTGCCGATGAGGACGATCCGCCCGCGGCTGGCGCGCAGGGCGGGCAGGGCGGCGTTCACCAGCAGCGCCGGGCCCAGGACGTTGGCGAGCACCATGTCCCGCCAGCCCGCCGGGTCGCCGTCGGCGATGGTGTCGTGGGTGGAGAACCCGGCGTTGGCGACGGCGTGGTCGAGTCCGCCGAACCGTTCGGCCGTCGCCGCGACGGCCGAGGCGACGGCCCCGGGGTCGGTGGCGTCGCCGGGCAGGGTGAGCAGCCGCTCCCCGGCGGCCGCCCGCCCGGCGAGCGCGGTGAGCCTGGCGGCGTCCCGGCCGGTGGCCGCGACCCGGTGGCCGGCCTTGAGCAGCCGGAGCACGGTGGCGGCTCCGATGCCGGTCGAGCCGCCGGTGATCAGCGTGACGGGACCCTCGGTCCCGTTCGGTGCGGTGGTGTCGGTCATGACCGCATTCTCACTCAACTCCGTTACCAAGGGGCAGAGTTGTTACGGGCGGCGTTGTTCCTGGCGGCGTTGTTCCAAAACCTGGGTCCGTAGAAGACCGGCCGGCCGAGATCGGTACGGTCCGCCAGCAGCTTGTACTCGCGCGGGTAGAGGGCCTCCAGGCGCTCCACCACCGCTTCCGGGACCTGTTGCCGCATGACGTTGAAGCAGGACAGCACCCGCATGTCGTTCATCCGCTCCACCGCGGCGCCCAGGGATGGCCACCAGGTCTCGGCGGGCCCGTTCCAGGCCCGGTCCAGGGCCGTCATCATCGCGGTGTACGCGGCGTCGAAGGCGTCCAGTTCCTTACGGGCGGCCGGGCCGTCCGGGTCCTCGGCGAGGACGGCCGCGTAGCCGTCGGCCGGGACGGCGAGGGTGTTGATGACGACCGGCCAGGGGATCTCCTCGCCCCGGAAGAAGTCCGCCTCGGCGTCCCGGGTGAGCGGCCGCGCCGGGTCGGGGGCGCGGTAGCGGCGCCGGTGGCGGAGTTCGGCGAACCGGGCGTAGTGGGAGCCCTCGTGCTGGTAGGTGCCGCCCGCCTCGATGGTGCGCTCGTGCTCGCCCTCTCCCTGGTGGGTGATGATGTCGATGCCGTGGAGGAACCGTTCGACGGGGTCGGGGTCGTCCGGGGTGAAGGTGGGGTAGCCGAGGTTGCCGCCGACCTGGTTGGCCGGTCCCCCGGCCCGTACGGCCCGGCGCACCCGGTCCGCGTTGGCGGTGACGGCCTGGCGCAGGGCGTCGTAGAAGTGGCCGATGGTGGGGTAGGCGGAGCGCCGCTCGCGTTCGGTCAGGAGGCGCGCGGGGGCCTCGATCCGCAGGAAGTCGTCCAGCTGGCGGGCGGAGAGCCGGGCGAGGACGGGGGTGAGGTCGGGCATCACGCCGCCGGGCAGGCCGCCGCCCGGTGCCGGGTAGCCGGGCCGGAGGCCCTTGATGTCCGGTGAACCGCCGAGCGCGGCGAGCATGTTGGCGGCGATGGCCATGTGGACCATCTCCTCCATCAGGACGCTGCGGATGGTGTTGCAGGAGGGGTAGTTCTGCACCTCCAGCGAGTACATGGCGGCCGAGTACAGCGGCATGGTGGCGTGTTCGAGGGCCACCGCGGTCTGGAGGGCGCCCCGGATCCAGTCCAGGTCCCGCAGGGCGGGAGGCGTGACGCGGATGCCGGGCCCGGTGCGTGCGGCGGCCGCGGGCGGCCCGGCGGGGGTGACGACCGAGCGCGGGCTCACCGGCGTCCCTCGCGGCCGGGCAGGGCGTCGGCGGACGGCTCGTCGGTGACGCGGGGCAGCAGCATGTCCTGGAAGTAGTCCTGGAAGGACCGCTCGAGTTCGGGGTGCTGGTAGAACTCCGGGCCGACCTCCTCGAAGACGACGTCGCCCAGCCCGCTGAGGGTGTCGAACATCATCGACACGATCGTCCCGGTCTCCCGGCCCAGGTAGTGGGCCACCATGGCGACGGCGCCGCCGTGCACCCCGTACGAGCCGGTGGCCGTCCAGATGCCGGTGTCGGGGTTGCCGATCCACATCCGGCGGCCGACGGGCACGTTGAAGCCCTCGGCGCGCAGCCCGCGCGCGACGGCGGCGACGCAGGTGACGGGCGAGTCGTCCAGGACGCCGGCGCGGGCGAGCACGCCGACGCCGGAGCAGTTGGCGGCCACGACCCGGCCCGCCTGGTGGTGACGGCGGATCAGTTCCAGTACCCGCTCGTCGGAGGTGAGCTCCCCGGAGCCGACGCCGCCGGGCACGTAGAGGATGTCGAAGAGCTCGTCCGGGTCGAGCACGGAGTCGGCGACCACCTGGGTGCCCATCTGCATGGTCACCACGCCCGGCGTCAGCCCCACCAGGCGGACGTCCAGCTCCCGGGGCGCGGCCTCGCGCTGCCAGGGCGCGACGCCGCCGGAGGTCACCAGGGCGGCGCCCTTGAAGATCTCCAGCGGGGTGATGGTGTCCTGCTCGCTGCACTTCTCGTAGCCGAGCACCGCGATGGAGCGGACGACGCCGCTCGTGCCCGGACGGGTCCCCTCCGCCGTCTCCCGTGTCACCGTCGTCATGGCGATTCCCCCTCGGATGCGTTCGCGCGGCAATGCGCGCGGTGAACGCAGGAGAGTGAATCAGCGCCCCGGACGGTCCGGCAAATAACGGAACCGGGGCCGTCCATAAGAGGAAATGAGGGAATCCGCATCGAGGATCCCGGACGAAAGGATTCCTTATCGGGGGTGCATGGAGAACTATTTGGCCCGCCTTCCCGGACGGTATAGCGTCAGTGCGTCGGCCCGCCGGACACGGGGGTTCGGGACGGTTTCCCGGCGGCCGGGGGAATTGCACGCGACAGGGGGGACAATGCCCGGAACGAGCAATGACGTCATACCCGTGACCGTCGGGGAAAACCTCGTGGTGCGGATAGACCCGGGCCCGCGCGACTTCGCGGTGCTCCGCGAAGTGGTGCGCAAGGGAAGCCGCGTCGGAAACGAGCGGCTGGACGCCGACAATCATCTGGACGAGGTCATCCCCAAGCCCTGGGGCCTGGAATACCGGGTGTACGTCGACGACTTCATCGACATCTGGAACCTGCGGATCGAGGAGGGGCACGCCACCTCGCTGCACGTCCATCCGCGCAAGCTGACCTATCTGCTCTGCCTGGGCGGGCAGGGCGTGGCGAAGACGCTCTCGGCGGAGTACCCGGTGGAGGCCGGCACGCTGCTGAGGATCGGCGGCGGGGCGTTCCACTCGACGCGCTCGCTGGGCCCCGGCCCGCTGTTCCTGGTCGAGGTCGAGGCGCCGCGCAACAAGTTCGACCTGATCCGGCTGCGCGACGGCTACAGCCGGGAGAACACCGGTTACGAGTCCGAGCACCGGCACCTCGCGGAGCTGCCCGTCCGCCCGGTGCCCTATCTGCCCGAGGCCCGGATGCGGGACCGCTCGCCCTGCGGCGGCTTCCGCTTCGAGATCCGGGCGGGCATGGACATCTTCTACCGGCCCCGCCCGGAGGACCTCTTCCACGTTCCGCTGGGACTGACCGGGGTGGTCACCGGGGAGCTGGGGATCCTCGTGGCCGCCCGCGGCGACGGCCGGCGGCCGGCCGTCGACGAGTACTACCTGAGCCTCGCGCTCGCCACCACCTGATGAGTACGGAGAGGAAAGGATCCGCCATGACCCACCGCGCGGTGATCGTCACCGGTCCGGGGTTCCAGGACCACGACGTCGTCTACACCTACTACCGCCTCCTGGAGGAGGGCTGGCACGCGGACGTCGCCACCCGGGACGGCGGCGAGGTCACCGGCAAGTACGGGGTGCCGCTGCCGATGGACAAGACCGCCAAGCCGCTCGTCTCCTTCGACCAGCTGGACGTGGCCGCGTACGACGCGGTCATCCTCACCGGTGGCCACGAGGCCCCGGACCGGGTGCGCCAGGACGCGCGGGTGCTGGACTTCGTCCGGGGCATGGACGCCGCGGGGAAGGTCGTCGCGGGGCTCTGCCACGGCCCGTGGATCATGGTCAGCGCCGGGGTGCTGAGGGGCCGCAGGGCGTGCGCCTACATCGGGCTGCGGGACGACGTCGTCAACGCGGGCGCCCATGTCGTGGACGGGGACGTGGTGGTGGACGGCCACATCGTCACCTGCTCCTACTACGGCTACGTCGGCCGCTTCATGCGGGCCGTCTTCGAGACCGTACGCGAGCGTACGGCGACTCCCGAGCCGGTGGCGCCCTGAGCGTGCGGGGCCACCGCAGGCGCGGGGACGGGCGAGCCGTTCCGTCCCAGAACCCCCGCCCGTCCCCGCGCGCCCACGAAGGAGCACAGCCATGCTGATACTCGACTTCGACGGCGTCGTCTGCGACGCCTTCGAGGAGTGCGCGGTCGTCACCCGTCACGCCGGGGACGGTGTCGCGGCCACCGCCGCGAAGTCCCCGGCCGAGCTGGCCGCCGGGCTCGCCCCGGCGTTCCTCGACCGCTTCCGGGCCGTGCGCCGGCACTCCCGGCTGCTGGACCACTTCATGGTGGCCCTCGACCCCCGCAGCGAACGCCTCGGGGGCCAGGAGGAGTTCGACGCCCTCTTCGCCGCCATCCCGGACGGACGGCGGGAGCGGCTGGTCGCGGGGGCCACCGCGCTCCGGGCCGAGCTGCGCCGCCGGCACCGCGCCGAGTGGCTGGGGATGCACCGGCTCTACCCCGGGATCCGCGGCCTGCTGGAGCGGCACGCGGGACGCGTCAGCATCGTCACCGCGAAGGACGAGACGTCCGTGCGGGAGATCCTCGCCCACCACGGGCTCGGTGGAGCGGTGGTGTCGGTGGTCGGCGAGTGCGCCGACAAGCGCGCCGCCGTGCTGGAGCTGGTGGCCGAGGACGGGCTGCGGCCCGAGCACGCCACGTTCGTCGACGACAACCTGCGCAACGCCCTCCAGGTGCGGGACACCGGCGCCCGTGCCCTGTGGGCCTACTGGGGCTACCACACCGCCGACGACGTACGGAAGTCGCTGCGGCGGCGCGTGGCCCGTCTCTATCTGCCGGAACTGGGCGGGCTTTCGGCATGATGCCCACCACGGCCACCATCGGACACGCGAGCGAGAGGAAGACCGCTGTCATGACCGTCAAGGTTCTGTTCGCCCTCACCAGCCACGGAAGGCTGGGCGACACGGGTCGCGCCACCGGCTTCTACGTACCGGAGGTCGCCCATCCCGCCCGGGTGTTCGCGGAGGCGGGCTGCGAGATCGGCTTCGTCTCGGTGCGGGGCGGCGCCCCGCCCCGGGACGGGGTGAAGCCGGACGACACCGTCGTCGCCGAATTCCTCGCCGACCCCGCGACGCGACGCGCCCTGAGCGAGACCCCCACCGCGGACCGGGTGGACCCAGAAGCGGTGGACATCCTCTACTACGCCGGCGGGCACGGCGCCATGTGGGACTTCCCCCACGACACCGCCCTGGCCGCGCTCGGCGCCCGGGTGTACGAGCGCGGCGGCGTGGTGGCCGCGGTGTGCCACGGGCCGGCCGGGCTGGTGGGGCTGAGGCTCTCCGACGGGACGCATCTCGTCGAGGGCAAACAGGTCTCGTCGTTCACCGACGACGAGGAGGCGGCCGTCGGGCTGACCGACGTGGTGCCGTTCCCGCTGGAGACCACGCTGACGCGGCGGGGCGCGAAGTTCTCCAAGGCCCCGGACTTCACCGAGCACGCCGTCGCCGACGGCCGCCTGGTGACGGGGCAGAACCCCGCCTCGGCCGTCAAGGTGGCCCGGCTCGCGCTGGCCGCCCTGCGGGCCTAGCGAGGGCGCGCCACCGCCCGGGACCAGGCCGCGCGAACGCGAAGCACCAGCTCCCCCGGGAGCTGGTGCTTCCGTATGCCGTAGTCACAAGCTCGGCCTCCGCCGCAACGCCTCACCGCCCCCGAGCATCTTTAAGTGCGAACAGCGAACGTACTGTCGGCGTCATCACGGGGGAGACAGGCCGATGCAGTCCATGCAGCTGGGGTGGCTCCGTACCTTCGTCTTCGTCTACCGGCGCGGTTCGTTCACCCGGGCCGCGCGGGAGCTCGGGCTGTCCCAGCCGGCGGTCACCCAGCAGATCCGGGCGCTGGAGACGAAGCTGGGCAGACAGCTCTTCGAGAGAATGCCGGAAGGGGCGCGTCCCACTCCGGCGGCCGAGACCCTCATCCGCGAGGTGGAGTCGCCCATCGACACCCTGGGGCTGGTCACCGACCGGCTCACCGGCTGTTCCCAGGCGGTGGCGGACCGGCCCGTCCTCCTCGGCGGGCCCAACGAGCTGCTCACCACCCGCGTGCTGCCCGCCGTCGGCGAGCTCGTGCGCGGCGGGTTGCGGCTGCGGTGCGGGTTCGGGCCGGCCGACGCGCTGCTCCAGGAGCTGTCGGACGGCCGGTTCGACCTGGTGCTGTCCACCAAGCGGCCGCGGTCGCGGGCGTTCTCGGCGATCGCGCTCTTCGACGAGGAGTTCGTGCTGCTCGCCTCGCCCGGGCTGCGCGCGGAGATCCCGCTGGACCGGCTGGCCGGCGAGGGCCCCGCCGTGCTGGAGAAGTACCCGGTCATCGCCTACGCGGAGTCGCTGCCCATCGTGCGCCGCTACTGGCGCGGCGTCTTCGACGCCACGCCCGGGACGGTGCCCGCCGTGGTGGTGCCCGATCTACGGGGCGTCCTGGCGGCCGTGCGTGCCTCCGCGGGAATCTCCGTCCTGCCCACGTATCTGTGCGGGGACGAGCTGGCGCGCGGTGAGGTGGTGCCGCTGCTGGAGCCGGAGATCCCGCCGATCAACACCATCTATCTCACCACGCGCGCGGGCGGCCGGCACCAGCCTCATGTCCAGCTGGTGCACGGCCAGTTGCTGCTGAAGGCGCCGCTGTGGGGCTGAGCCGTACCCGTCGCCGTACGTCTGCTCACGCGGGCTTCGGGCGGGCCGCGGCCACCAGGGCCAGCGAGAGGACGGCGCCGACGGCCAGGGTGACGCCCGAGGCGTGGAGGGTGGCCTGGGTGCCCAGTACCGCGACGCCCAGCGCGGCGCCCGCCTGCCGGCAGGCGTTGAGCGCCCCCTGTCCGGTGGCGGCGTACCGGGCGGGGGCGGCGGCCGCCATGTCGGCCGTGGCTCCCGGGATGGCCAGGGTCGAGCCGAAGGCCAGCAGCACCTGCGCGACGGTGATCAGGGCGAACGGGGAGTCCTGCGAGCAGAACGCGAGCGCCGTGCCCGCGGCGGCGTCCAGCCCCAGCCCGGCGTACAGCACGGGCCGGGCGCCCCAGCGTGCCACGATGCGGCCGGTGAAGTACGGCATGAAGCACATGGGCAGGGTCATCGGCAGGAACGCCAGCCCGGTCCTCAGGGGCGAGAGCCCGCGTTCGTCGACGAGCCACTGGGTGAGGGCGAACAGCAGCCCGTAGAAGAGGAAGGAGGCCATCCCGCCGGCCACCAGGTCGGCGCGGACCCGGGGCAGGCCGGTCAGCGCGGGCGGCAGGGCGGGGGCCTCGGCGCGCCGCTCGGCGAGCGCCAGCAGGAGCAGGGCGACCGCCGCGACGCCCAGCGCCGCGAGCGGCAGCGGCCGTCCCCAGCCGTCCGTGCCGGCCGCGATCAGGCCGTAGGCGAGGGTGCCCAGGGCGAGCACCGACAGCAGCATTCCGGCGCGGTCGGGCCGGGCTGCGGACTCGGGCCGCTCCCCGCTGAGCCGGCGGGCGGCCAGCAGGGCGAGGAGGGCGATCGGCGGGTTGACGAGGAACACCAGCCGCCAGCCGCCCTGGTCCACGAGCAGGCCGCCCAGCACCGGGCCCGCGATCAGCCCGATGCTGCTGAGCGCCGCCCAGGAACCCACCGCCCGCATCCGCTCCTTGGGGTCGGGGTGGAGCCGGGCCAGCAGCGCCAGCGAGGCGGGCACCAGCCCGGCGGCGGCCACGCCCAGCAGCGCCCGTCCGGCGATCAGGGACCCCACGTCGGGAGCGAGGGCGCTGAGCAGCGAGATCGCGCCGAAGGCGACGAGCGCCGCGCGGTAGACGCGCCGGGGCCCGAAGCGGTCGGAGACGACGCCGGCCACGAGCAGCAGCCCGGCGAAGACGACGGTGTAGGCGTCGACCGCCCAGGGCAGGGCCGCCGCCGGGGCACCGAGGTCCTCCCGTACGTCCGGCAGCGCCACGTTGAGGATCGAAGTGTCCAGGAGGACGAGGAAGTTGCCGGCGACGACCCCGGCGAAGAGCAGGCGCGGCCCGGCCGGGCGCGCCCCGCTGTGCTTCGCTCCGGACGCCGCCCGAGGGATCCGCTCGACTCTGTCATTCGTTGTCGACATGGCCCCCAGGCTCGCGGTCCGGGGGACATCCGGCCAGGCCGGTTCTTCGATGGCCCCATCGGACTTCCCGATGGCATGCTGGGGGTCATGGACTCTCGCTATCTCAGGGCCTTCGTGGCGGTCGTGGACGCGGGCGGGATCTCGGCGGCGGCCGCCGCGCTCGGCTACGCGCAGTCCACGCTCAGCGTCCAGCTGCGGCGGCTGGAGCGGGAGTTGGGCGCGGAGGTGCTGCGCCGCTCGCCGACCGGCACCACCCTCACCGAGGCGGGGCGGCTGCTGCTGCCGTACGCGCGGGAGGCGCTGGAGCTGGAGGAGCGGATGCGGCGCGCGGTCGGCGACCGGGCGCCGCGGCTGCGGCTGGGGGCGCTGGATTCGCTCGCGGTGGAGTGGCTGCCGGACATCCTCGCGGCGTTCGGGCGCGGGGCGGCGGGTCCGGGCACCGGGGCGGCGGAGGTGCGGCTGAGGGTGGCGGGGCGGGGCGTGCTCCAGGAGGAGCTGGCCGCCGGGCGGCTGGACCTCATCTTCCTGTTCGACAACGGGGCTCCGGGCAGCGGCCCGTGCTCCGTGGTGGGTCACGACCGGACCGTCGCGGTCGCCGGCCCCGGGCACCGGCTGGCCCGGGTCCGGGGGCTCGCCCCGGAGGAGCTGCTGAAAGAGGAGTTCCTGGTGGCCGAGGCGGGCTGCACCTCGCAGATGCTCGTCGACCGCTTCGGCCGGGACCTGGCCCCGCGTACCCGCCTGGGCATGGTCACCGGCTCCCTCGCCGCGCTCCGCCGCCTCGCCGCCCACGGCCGGGGCATCGCGCTCCTCCCCCACCTCGCCGTCCGGCAGGACCTGGAGACGGGCGAACTGGTCGAGCTGGACGTCCGGCAAGGGCTGGAACCGGTCAGCATCGAGGCCCGCTGGCGCACGGGGCTCGGCCCGGCCGAGCGCTCCCTGACGGCCCTGGTCTCCCTGGCCCGCCGCAACGCGCCCTGGGCGGCGGAGGCGTCGTTCACCGGGGTGGCGCGCTCCGCCTGACCCGCCCGGCGGCGGACGACCGCGGAAATGCGGATATTCAGCGGGCGATGCCCCCTGCGACCTCTCCTTATTTGCCGGGTCACCGGGCCGCTGCTTCACTCGGTTCCCTACCGGAGTTCAAGGGGGAATCCGCGTGATCACCGTGATAGCCGAGCAGCAGGTCGTCCCGGGCCGTGAAGAGGAACTCGACGCCGTGATGGCCGGATTGCGCGAGGCCATATTGGGGAGCGAGCCGGGCTGTCTGCGTTTCGACTACGTCCGCACCGAGGAATCGCCGCTGCGCCGTCTGGTCATCGAGGAGTACCGTGACACGGCGGCACTGGAGACCCACCAGGGCTCGCGTCATCTCCGGGAATTCCTGCCCCGGTTGCTGGCCTGCCTGACGGAATTCCCGAAGGTCACCACGTACCGGGGCGTGGTGCCGGTGCCGGACTCCGTGCCGGATTCCCTGTTCCACGTCGGCATGGTGGTGCCCGACCTGGAGAAGGCGGTGGCGCTCCACTCCGACGTGCTCGGCATCGAGTTCACCGAGCCGCACGTCTTCCGGATCCCCCGGCTGGAGGACCCGGACCCGCACCCGGCCGAGCTGACGGCCGTGTTCTCCCGCACGGGGGCGCCCTACTACGAGCTCATCCAGGCCGCCGGGGACGGCATCATCTCGGCCGCCCACTGCGGAAGGATCCTCTACTACGGCGTCTGGGAGCCCGACATGGACGCCCGGCTCGAACGGCTGCGGCGGCAGGGCATCGGCGTGGACGCCTACTTCCGCTCCGGGCCGGGCGCCACCCCGTTCGCCGTGATCACCGCGCCCGATCTGCTGGGCGCGCGCGTCGAGTACGTCGGCCTGGGCGACCGGCCCCCGATCGAGGAGTGGGTGCGCACCGGCCGCTATCCGGAGTGAGCCGGACGGCCCCCCGGAGGATCTCCCCTCAACGATCAAGTGCGCGGGAAGTCTTGTGCCGCCGGTACCGCTCCCCAATAATGATCAACCTGCCGACCGGCAGGAATGCTCATGACAAGCGGCGCCGACACGGGGACGGAACGACGACGTGATCTCACGACTGCACGACCCGGCGGCATGCGGCTCCACCGACGCCGTGGCGGAGGAACCCGCCCGGTGAACCCCGAACGAAAACAGGCGGCCTTCACCGGCACACGGAGCGTCGAGGCCGGCCTCACCTGGAGCCAGCAGGAGATCTGGTCCCTCATCGAGGACGCGGCACCCGAGGACCACGTCTACAACGTGGTGGGCGTCATCGACGTCCCGGACGGCACGCGCCTGGAGGAGGACCGCTGCCTGTGGGCCGTCTCCTTCTTCGTCTCGCGCCACGAGGCGCTGCGCACGCTCTTCCCGCGCGACCGGCACGGACGGGTCTTGCAGCGGGTGCTGCGCGAGGGAAGTGTCCCTGTCGCGGTGGCGCACACGGACGGGACGGACGTCGCCGGGCCGGCCGCCGCGTTCCGCGAGGACTTCGCCTCCCGGCCCTTCTCCTACGCCGACGAACTGCCCGTACGGATCGGGCTGGTCGTCTCCGGCGGCGACGTCCGCGCGGCCGTCTACGCGTTCTCGCACATGGCCGTCGACTGGTTCGGGCTCGACGCCCTGCTCCGGGAGGTCCGCGCCTACTTCACGTCGACGCCGACCCCCCGCGACGGCGGGACCCTGCCCCCGCTCGCCGACGACGCGCCGCGCCCGGCCGACCTCGCGAACCGCCAGGCATCGCCCGAGGGCGTCGCCCGGGGCGCGCGCACCCTGCGCCACATCGAGACGGCCTTCGGCGGCCGGCCGCTCCTGCCCCTGCCCCCGGCGCTCGGCACGCCCACGACCGGCCCCCGGCACCACCGGGCCGCCCTGCGCTCGCCCGCCGCGAACCTCGCCACCGGCGTCGTCGCCCGGCACATGGGCCTGAGCACCACCTCGGTCGTCCTCGGCTGCGCGGCCGCGCTGCTCGCCGAGCGCACCGGCAGCGGCACCGTGGACCTCCTCCTCACCAGCTCCCAGCGCTTCGACCGGGACCTGCGGCACATGGTCGCGACCCTGATGCAGGAGGCGTACTTCTCCGTCGACGTCACCGGCGCGGCGGACGTCTTCGAGGTCGTCAAGCGCTCGTGGCGGGCGTCGATCACCGCCTACCGGAACGCGGGCTGCGCCACCGACGCCCTGACCGAGCTGCTCGGCCGCCTCGGGGACGGGCCCGACGCCCCGCTGCGGCTCTCCCACTGCTTCAACGACAAGCGCCGCCGGACCGAACCCGTCCCCCTCGCCCCCGGAACGGACCCCCGGGACCTGCTGGGCGACTCCACGCTCACCTGGCTCCCGGTCACCGAGCGCGAGCCGTTCTACCTCGTGGTCGACGAGGACGGCGACGCCATGGAGTTCTCCCTGACCTGCGACGCCGCGCACTTCGCGCCGGCGGACACCGAGGATTTCCTCCGGGCGCTGGAGAACTTCCTCCTCACCGCGGCCGGCCGCGTGCCCGCCACCGACGGCTGACCCCACGGCCGCATTCGACTTTCCGAATCCCCCACGCAACACCACCCATCGCGAATCCTCCGCCGTCCTCCGGACGGCCAGTCAGAGGTGCACCATGAACGACGCCGGCAGCGGCGCCATGCTCGCGCGACTCTCCGAGAAGTCGCGGCACGACCACTACAACCCCTACACCCGGTTCTCCTGGCCCGACGCGGTCCCCGAGGACTCCTGGTGGATGACCCCCGAGTACCTCACCACGCACGGCACGGGCCTGGTCGAGGACGAGAGGATCCTCAAGGCGCTCGCCCGCCGGGAGACCGTCAACTTCTTCAGCCTCCACGTGCACGGCATCCGCGAGCTGATGATCGGGGTGTCCCAGCGCATCCACACCCCGGACTTCGCCGACTACAACGAATACCTCCACCACTTCCTCGGCGAGGAGAACGCACACATGTGGTTCTTCGCCGAGTTCTGCTACCGCTACGCGGGCGGGATCTACCCGGAGGCCTACTCCCCGGTGCGGGGCGAGGGCTTCGGCCCCGCCTGGGAGGACGTCGTGGTCTTCGCGAGGATCCTGATCTTCGAGGAGATCTTCGACTACTTCAACAGCCGGCTGGGCAAGTCCGCCGAGATCCCCGCGATCCTGCGGGAGATCCACGCCGTGCACCACCACGACGAGAGCCGGCACGTGGCGTTCGGCAAGCAGCTGCTCAAGCACCTCTACGCGCGGGCCTGCGAGCAGGACCAGGCGGGGCCCGAGCGCCGCCTGGAGATCGAGAACTACATCAAGTCCTATATGACGTACTCGGTGCGCAGCCTCTACAGCCCCCACGCCTATCGCGACTCGGGGATGCCGAAGGCGCTGGAGACGCGCAGGGCGGCGATGACGCACCCGGTGCGCGAGGCGTTCCACAGCAAGGTGATGGCCCGCGTCGACAGGTTCTTCGTGGCAGCCGGGATTTTCCAGACCGCTTGGGGGGTCGGCGATGACGTCAGCAAGTGACAAGGCCACGGAGACGGACGAGGCCATGGAGAAGGTCGTCGACTTCCTCCGGCGCGCCAACGACGCCACCGACGCCCTCGACTGGGACCAGGACCTCATCGAGCTGCGGATCCTCGACTCGCTCGCGTTCGTCGAGTTCCTCGTCCTGCTGGAGGAGATCACGGGGGCGCCCGTCGATCCCGGCACGATCGACGTGGAGAACTTCCGGACGCTCAACCGCATCCACGCGATGATCGGGGGTGCCGGAAGTGACCGGTGACCATCTCTTCCCGCCGGTCGACGTCGCCGACGGCTTCGTCACCCTCGGCCCCACCGCCGTCCGGCTCCGCTCCGCCCTCGACGCGGTGTTCACCGGCTGGGCCGCCGCGGCCAGTGCCGCCGAGGTCCTCTATCCCCCGCTGAGCCGGGTCGCGGACCTGGCGCGCTTCGACTACTTCGTCAACTTCCCCCACCTGGCGCTCGCGGCGGCCCCCGTGGACACCTCGGACACGAGCGGGCTGCCCCGGCACCCGGCCGCCCGCGACGAGCGGCTCGGCGCCGGCCAGTTGGCCGACGCCGCGCTGATGCTCCCCTCGGCGGCCTGCTACAACGCCTACGCGGCCCTCGCGGGCGCCCGGCTGGACCGGCCGGTGAAGCTGACGACGATCGCGCAGTGCTTCCGCCGCGAGAACGAGTACACCGGGCTGCGGCGCCTCCACGGCTTCACCATGCGGGAGATCATCGCCATCGGCGACCCCGAGACGGTCAAGGACCACCTCGACACCCACAAGTCGCTCATCCTGCGGTTCGCCGACCACCTCGGGCTGAAGCTTGTGACCGAGACGGCCACCGACCCGTTCTTCGACGCGAACGGCTCCCGTGCCGTGATGCAGAAGCTCTTCCCCACCAAGGAGGAGTTCCTCAGCGGC
The DNA here is from genome assembly GCF_054551825.1 of Streptomyces sp. L500. Taxonomy (NCBI): domain Bacteria; kingdom Bacillati; phylum Actinomycetota; class Actinomycetes; order Kitasatosporales; family Streptomycetaceae; genus Streptomyces; species Streptomyces sp. L500. Next base: position 11,529 of record NZ_JBTOLC010000041.1, on the reverse strand, counting down.
GGCGGGCTCGCCATCGCGTCGGTGAACTACCACCGCAACTTCTTCGGTGAACGCGCCGACATCCTGGTGTCCGGCGTCCAGGCCAGCACCTCGTGCGTGGCCTTCGGCGTCGAGCGGTGGCTGCACGTGCTCGCCGGGCGCTTCGACGGTGACTGGGACGCGGCGTACGAGGCGGTGACGTCCTTCGCCCCCGTGACGGCCTAGCCGGATCCGGACCCGGCCGGTGAGCCCCTCCACGGCGGCTCACCGGCCGTCCTTATCGACTGAGGAGAAGTGTTGTGAAGCGACTGCGGATGCCCGCGGAGTGGCATCGGCACGCGGCCTGCCTGATCGCGTGGCCGACCCGGGAGGCGCTGTGGGGTGACGGTTTCGAGGGCGCCGAGCGCGACTACGCGGCGACGGTGCGGGCCGTCGCGGAGTTCGAGCCCGTCACCGTCGTGGTGCTGCCCGGCCGGGCCGGCCGGGTGCGGGAGCTGTGCGGCGTGGACATCGACACCGTAGAGATCCCGCTGGACGACTCCTGGCTCAGGGCCTCCGGCCCGGTCTTCGTCCACGGCCCGGCGGGCGAACCCGTCGGCGTGGACTTCCGGTTCAACTCCTTCGGCGAGCGGTTCTTCCCCTACGACCAGGACGAGAAGGCCGGCGAGCGGCTCCTGCGCGCGCTCGGCGTGGCGCGCCGGGGCAGCATGACGGTGCTGGAGGGCGGTGCGGTCACCGTCGACGGCGAGGGCACCCTCATCACCACCGAGCAGTGCCTGCTCAACCCCAACCGCAACCCCCGGCTGGACCGGCACGACATGGAGGCCGAGCTGGGACACCTGCTCGGGGCCACGAAGGTGATCTGGCTGCCCTACGGCCACCTCGAAGGCGACACCGACGGACACGTCGACCACGTGTGCCAGTTCGTGGGGCCCGGGCGGGTCGTCGTCGAGGCCCCGGGCGACCCCGCCGGGCCGGACCACGCGCGGCTCAAGGCCAACCTCGCCGTCCTGGAGGCGGCCACCGACGCGCACGGCCGTCGCCTGGAGATCACCGAGCTGCCGCCCCGGCAGACCGTGCGCGCGTACGGCGAGGACGTGGGTATCAGCTACACCAACTTCTACATCGCCAACGGCGGAGTGGTGGTGCCCCTGGCCGGCACCGACGCGGACGCGCGGGCGCTCGCCACCCTCGCGGCCGTCCTCCCGGAGCACAAGATCGTCGGCGTGGAGGCCCGGGCCCTCGCCCTCGGCGACGGCGGAATCCACTGCGTCACGCTGCAACTGCCCGCCGAACGCCGGGAAGCGGGAGCGTCGTGAGCACCGCCGACAGCGACATACGCGTACCGCCGGGCACCCTGCGCCGGGCCCACGCGGGGGTCGTCGTCACCTTCGCGCTGATCGGCGTGGTCAACGGCATCCTGGTGGCACGCCTCCCCGGGCTCGCCGCCAAGCTGGGGCTGGACGCCGGAAAGGTCGGGGTGCTCATCCTCACCTGGGGCGTCGCGGCCACGGTGACGATGCAGTGCGTGCGCTGGCTCGTCGCCGCCGTGGGCAACCGGGCGCTGCTGCGCGTCGGCGCCCCGGCGGTCACCGTCGCGGTGGGCCTCTTCGGCCTCAGTCCCAGCTATCCGCTGCTGCTCGCGGCGGCCGCCTGTTTCGGCGTCACCTCCGGTGTCGCCGAGACGATGATGAACGCCCAGGGCAGCCTGGTCGAACGGCTCTCCGGCCGGCCGCTGATGAACGGTCTGCACGCCGGGTGGAGCACCGGGGCGGTCACGGGCGGCCTGCTGGCGGCGTTGCTGGCCGCCCTCCACGTCTCGTACACCGCCTCGGTGGTGGCCGTGGCGGTGTGCGCGCTGCCGGTCGCGCTGGCGGTGGGCGGCACGTATCTGGACGAGCCGGCCGAGGAGGAGACGTCCGAGGGGCGGCGGGGCCTGCCCGCGAGCGTCTATGTGATCGGCGCGATCTCGTTCCTGGGCCTGCTGCTGGAGGGGCTGGTCGCCGACTGGAGCGGTCTGCTCCTCCACGGCGACCTCCACGCCTCCGAGGCGCTCGCCGCGCTCGCCTACCCGGCCTTCGAACTCGCGACGCTCACGGGCAGGCTGTTCGGCGACCGGCTGCGCGTCCGGGTCGGCGGCCGGTCGCTGCTCGCGGCGGCGGGCGGGGCGACGGCCGTGGGCGTCCTGGTGGTCGTCACCGCCGGGACGGCGCCGGTGGCGATCGCGGGGTTCGCGCTGACGGGTCTGGCGGTGTGCGTGGTCGTCCCGCTGACGATGTCGCTGGCCGGGACGGTCGCGCCGGGGCGGTCGGACGCGGCCATCGCCCAGGTGTCGGCCATGGGCTACTCGGGGCTGCTGGTGGGCCCGGTCGTCATCGGGTTCGTCGCCGAGGCGAGCACCCTGCGCACCGGGATCGGGCTGACGACGGTGGCGGCGCTCCTGATCGCCGCGGGCAGCCGGGCGGTTCCCGCGCACGACGCCCACCACCGGACGACGGAAGGCTGACGGCACGCGAGGGGGCGGCTCGGCGACGGACGAGCCGCCCCTTCGCGTTCTAGGGGGTGACGGCGAGCTCGATGTAGGCGGCCAGGAGCGAGAGGTGGAGGCCGCCCTGGAGCATGGTGGCCCGGCCCGGGACAACGGTCAGGGTGCCGACGGCGACGGTGAGGGCGAGCAGCACCATGTGGGTGGCGCCCAGGCCGAGGACGAGCGGGCCCTCCAGCCACACCGAGGCCACCGCGACGGCGGGGATGGTCAGCCCGATGCTGGCCATGGCCGAGCCCAGGCCGAGGTTGAGGCTGGTCTGGACGCGGTCGCGGCGGGCGGCGCGCAGGGCCGCGATCGTCTCGGGAAGGAGCACCAGCAGCGCGATGACGACGCCGACGACCGAGGCGGGCAGCCCGGCCGCCGCCACGCCCGACTCGATGGTGGGCGAGACGCCCTTGGCGAGGCCGACCACCGAGACCAGGGCGACGCCCAGCAGCCCGAGGCTGACCAGGGCGACGCGGGTGGACGGCGGGTGGGCGTGGTCGTCGCCGTCGATGACCACGCCCTCGGCGGTCACGGGCAGGAAGTAGTCGCGGTGGCGCACGGTCTGGGTCGCGACGAACAGGCCGTAGAGGATGAGGGCGGCGGTCGCGGCGAAGACGAGCTGGGGCGGGGAGAACCGGGGCCCCGGGGTGCTGGTGGTGAAGGTCGGCAGGACCAGGCTCAGGCCGGCGAGCGTCGCGACGCTCGCGAGGGCGGCGCCCGTGCCCTCGGCGTTGAACACCGCCACCCGCCGCCGGAGGGCGCCCACCAGCAGGGACAGGCCGACGATGCCATTGCAGGTGATCATGACGGCGGCGAAGACGGTGTCCCGGGCCAGGGAGCTGCTCTTCTCGCCGCCGTCGGCCATCAGCGTGACGATGAGCGCCACTTCGATGACCGTCACCGCGACCGCCAGGACCAGTGACCCGAACGGTTCACCGACCCGGTGCGCGATCACCTCCGCGTGGTGGACGGCGGCGAGGACCGCACCGGCCAGGCAGCAGCTCACGACGACCACCAGCCCGACGGACAGTGACCGTCCCCAGGTCAGGGCCAGCACGACGGCGGCCACGACGGGCACGACGGCGGGCCAGTGGGCGAGGGGCGAGCGGAACCGTTTCGTCATGCCCCAAGCTTCGCAGATGACCGGAAAACCCGACCAAGGCGGATTCGAACCACCATCACCGAGCGAACCATCGGTGAGGCGGATAAATTGGACGGAAGCTCCCCTGGAACGGAAGCTCCCCCGGAGAGGAGGCGTCATGTCCTCGAAGCGCCGTCGCAAGAAGAAGCAGCGCCGCAAGCACGCGGCCAACCACGGCCGCCGGCCCCAGTGCTGAACCGGGCCCGGCTCCCCCGTCGCGCGGACCGCGTCAGCGCGCGTGCCTGACGCGGTACGCGAGGCCGGCGGCCGCCAGCCGCTCCAGTAGCGCGTCGCCCATCGCCACGGCGGGGGTGACCTGTCCGGCCGTCGTCGGCAGGTCGTCCAGCGCCAGGCACAGCGACGCCTCGGCGAACATCTTCGCGGTCTCGCCGTAGCCCGGGTCGCCGCCCGTGAGCTCGGTGAACACCCGCCGTCCGCCGCCCTCGCCCACGAATCGCAGCCGGAACCAGCCGCGCTCCCGCCATCGCGCGTCGGGCCCGCGCCCGGGCCCGTACCGGGCCGTCAGCCACGACCTGACGGGCGGCACCTGTGCGAGGGCCGCGGCCGCGCCCACCGCGACGGGCCCGGCCAGCGCCATCGGCAGGGTCTTCACGGACGCGTAGTGGCGGTAGCGGAAGTCGGGGCCGTAACGTTCCAGCGCCTCGGCCGAGCGCCGTACGACCACCGGGTCGAGCGTGGGCAGCGGCAGCGCCCACGTGCCCGTCTCCTTGCTGAACCGCGGCGCGCCCAGCGGCGCCGCGACCCGCCGCGCGGCCGGCCGGGGTTCGTGGCGCCGCCGCTCCCGGGCGGCGGCCGCCGCCTGGTTCCGCCGGGAGAGGATCGTCAGCGACGAGGCGAGCGTGCCGCCGGAGACCAGCCCCATGGCCTGGACGAAGCCGTCGACCGTCAGCGGCACGCCCTCCGGGAGCCGCCGCACGGTGAAGTACGCCCCCAGGTCGTGCGGCAGCGAGTCGAAGCCGCAGGCGTGGACGATCCGCGCGCCGGTCTCCCGGGCCCGCGCGCCGTGGCGGAGGAACATCAGGTCCACGAACTCCGGCTCGCCCGTGAGGTCCGTGTAGTCGGTGCCGGTCTCCGCGCACGCGGCCACCAGTTCCTCGCCGTGGTGGATGTACGGCCCGACGGTCGACGCGACGACGTGCGTAGACTCCGCGAGCGCCCGCACGGCCGCCGGGTCGGACGCGTCGGCCGTGACGATCCCCAGCTCGGCGGCCCGCGCCGGGTCCACCGCCGCCAGCCGTTCCCGCAGCCGTTCCAGTTTCGTCCGGTCGCGCCCGGCGAGCGCCAGTCGGCAGGATCGCGGCGCGTGTTCCAGCAGGTACTCGGCGGTGAGCCCGCCGACGAACCCCGTGGCTCCGAAAAGCACGACGTCGTAGGGCCGTTGGGGCCCGTCCTGTCTGTTCATGGCGCCTCCGTCTCCCGTGTCCGGGCCACCTTACGCCCGCGCTTCAGTGGGCGGTCCAACCGCCGTCCATGACGAGGGTGGTGCCGGTGACGAAGGAGGAGTGCGGCGCGCAGAGATAGGCGACGGCCTCGGCCACTTCCTCCGGCTCGACGAGCCGCTTGAGTGCCGAGTCGCGCAGGAGGACGTCGGCCAGGACGTCCTCGACGGGCAGCGAATGGGCGGCGGCCTGGTCGGCGAGCTGTTTCTCCACGAGGGGGGTGCGGACGTAGCCGGGGCTGACGCAGTTGGAGGTGACACCGTGTGCGGCGCCTTCGAGGGCCACGGTCTTCGACAGCCCTTCGAGGCCGTGTTTGGCGGTGACGTAGGCGGACTTGTAGGCGGAGGCGCGCAGTCCGTGGACGGAGGAGATGTTGACGACGCGGCCCCAGCCCCCCTCGTACATGTGCGGCAGGGCGCCTCGGATCAGCCGGAAGGGGGCTTCCAGCATGATGGTGAGCATCGTGTGGAAGGCGGCGGGCGGGAAGTCCTCGACGGGGCGGACGAGCTGGATGCCCGCGTTGTTGACGAGGATGTCGGCGCCGGCGGCGGCCTGTTCGGCGGCGTCGAGGTCGGTGAGGTCGAGGACCACGGCCTCGATCGTCCCGGGGAGGTCCGGCGCCCGCCGGACGAGCCCGTCGAGGCCGGCCGCGTCGCGGTCCAGCGCGCGGACGTGGGCCCCGGCGGCCGCGAGCCGTAAGGCGCAGGCCGCCCCTATGCCGCTCGCGGCTCCGGTGACGAGCGCGGTGCGTCCGTGGTGACCGGGGACGCCGGGCGGGGGTGCGGGTACGGAAGTGGCGGTCATACCCGCACCCTAGGCATCAACAGGCGGGAATGTCCTCGTCCTGGCGTACGCACTCGATCGCGTAGTCGCCGGTCTCGTCGTCCACGGTGACGCCGTGGGTCTCGCTGCGGAAGCCGGGGAAGCGGCGGTCGAAGGACTCGAGCGCGCCGAGGTAGCGCAGCAGGGGGCCGTCGGCGGCGCCGATGGACTCGCCGGGCATCAGGACCGGGATGCCGGGCGGGGTGACGGTGACCATGGCCGCGGCCACACGGTCCGCCGCGTCGGCGAGGCGGACGCGCTCGGTGCCCTGGCGGATGAGGCGCTGGTAGCACCACTGGGGCGGGACGACGGGTCGTGGCAGCTCCTGGAAGGCCGTGTCGAGGAGGCCGACGAGGTCCGCGTCGCGCAGGTGGTCGTGCATCGACCGGCACAGTTCGCGCAGGGTCGTGCCGGTGTAGCGGCGGGGGTACCGGTCCACCAGGCCGGGCAGGACGCGGTCCAGGGGCGCGTCCTCGTCGTGGAGCGCCTTGAAGTCCATCAGGGCGTCCAGCAGGGTGCCCCACTTGCCTTTGGTGATGCCCATGGAGAAGAGGATGAGCGTGGTGTAGCTGTCGGTCTTCTCCACGACGATGTTGCGGGTCGCGAGGTAGGCCGTCAGGACCCGGGCCGGGATGCCCCACTCCGCCCAGGCGCCGGTGGCGTCGATGCCGGGGCAGGTGAGGGTGACCTTGACCGGGTCGAGCCGGCAGTAGCCGTCGGCGAGGCCGGGGAAGCCGTGCCAGTCGGCGCCCGGTTCCAGATCCCAGCACGAGGCGTGCGAGCGCAGCAGCTCGGCGGGGGCGTCGGCGAAGTCGTAACGCTCGCCGGTCGCCGGGTCGGTGACGGCCGGGGGCTGCCAGGCGCCGAAGAACCAGGCGGGGCGGTCGCCGGCCGCCGCGACGCGCCGCCCGGTACGGACGACGGCCTGGCGGAAGCGGATCGCCTCGGTGACCGCCTCGTCGACCAGCCAGTGGCCCTGCGGCCCGTCCATCATCCCGGCCGCCACGTCCAGGGAGGCGATGGCCGGGTAGAGCGGCGAGGTCGTGCCGTGCATCATGAACGCCTCGTTGAACCGCTCGTGTTCGACCGGTGCCCTCGGTGACGGCTTGACGTGGACCATCGCGCTTTGCGACAGCGCCGCCAGCAATTTGTGCGTGGACTGGGTGGAGAAGACCGTGGGACGGTCGGGCCCGTCGAAGGTGTCGGGGCCGACGGACATCCCGTAGCGCCCCGCGTAGAGGGGGTGGAAGCGCGCGTAGGCGAACCACGCCTCGTCGAAGTGGACGCGCGGGGTGCTGGGGGCGAGTTCGCGGGCGACCCGGAGCGCGTCGTAGCACAGGCCGTCGTAGGTGGAGTTGGTGAGGACGGCGTATTCGGCGTGGGGTGACACCGCGCCCGGGGTGAGGGGGTTGCGGGCGATGCGGCCGGCCACGGAAGCCGCCCCGATCTCCGCCGGGGGCAGCGGGCCGGCCAGTCCGTAGCCGTTGCGGGTGGGCACGAGGTAGACCGGGCGGGCGCCGGAGAGGACGAGCCCGTGGAGGACGGACTTGTGGCAGTTGCGGTCCACCAGGGCGATCTCGTCCTGGGCGACGCAGTAGTGGCCGACCATGCGGTCGGCGGTGGAGTTGCCGTGGAGGACGAAGTAGGTGCGGTCGGCGCCGAAGATCCGGGCGGCGTTGCGCTCGGCCTCGCCGATCGGGCCCGTGTGCTCGAAGAGGGAGCCGAGCTCCTCGACGGAGATCGACAGGTCGCTGCGGAAGAGCCGCTCCCCGTAGTGGTCGAAGAAGGCGCGTCCGACGGGCGACTTCAGGAAGGCCACGCCGCCGGCGTGGGCCGGGGTGTGCCAGGAGTACTCGTGCGCGTCGTCGAAGCGGCGCAGCGCCTTGAAGAACGGCGGGAGGACCGACTGGCGATAGGCGCGCGCCGCGCCGGTGATCCGTCCGGCGATGAACGCGGGGGTGTCCTCCAGCGGCCAGACGTAGCCGACGACGGTCTCCGCCACCCACAGGGGCAGCCGTTCGAGGTCGTCGTCGGCGCCGTCGGTCATCACCAGGAGCACGGGCAGGTCGGTGAAGCGCTGTCCGATCCGGCGCAGCACCGCCGCGCCGCCCGGCTCGTTCCCGTCCTTCTCCCGGTCCTTCCCCGCGGGGCCGCGCCTTCCCGGCGGGAGGTCCCAGGCCACCACGGCGGCCGCCAGTCCGGCTTCGGTCCGCAGTACCGCCCCCGCGTCGGTCCCGGTGCGGGCCCAGCGCACCTCGAGGCCGTGGGCCTCCACCTCCTCGCGGATCCTGCGCAGTTGCCCGCCCGCGGCGCCCGCGCCGAGCGGGTCCTCGTCGAGCGCGAACAGCACCGTGCCGCCCATCATGGCATCCCCCGTCTGTTGAGATGATCCGCCTGTCCGGACCACGGCAGTGTCCTGGCGGACTCCTGCCGTCTGTGCTCCTCCGGCGGGCAAACCACTCTCCGGGGCGATTTCAACGCGGCACGGCTTCAACGCGGCGCGGGGCGGTGGGTCATGAGCGCCGCATGGCCAGTTTTCCCACCACCCAGTGACCGCACCGGGAGCACTCGGGCGCTCCCTCCCAGCTGTACGGGGGCATCACCGGCAGGTCGTGGATGCTGAAGCACTCCCGCTCGAAACCGCTCGACGTCGCGCAGCGGACCACCTCGTACTCGTGGGTCCAGCTCAGTCCGCAGTGCGCGCACGCGAACTCGACGACGTCTATGCCCTTGTCAGCGTTCATCCGCACCCCTTTGGCCTTGGCGACGCACATATCCGGCCATCATCGGGCCGTGCGCTCGGGGTGGGAACAAAGCGCGGGGCAAGGGCGCGCCGGGAATCCGTCCAGGTCTCGCCAAGGGGCGACTATCCCCGTTGCCCGGCGCCCGCCCGGGACCGTGAGCCGATGACGGTCGCCACCACCCCGACGAGTCCCAGCGCCTCCGGACTCATTCCCCGGGAACAGACGGCGACGACGACGACCACGATCACGACGGTGAGCGCGTCGTGCACCTGATCGGCGAGCGGATGACGATGGGGCGCGTACCGCCGAATCTGCTGAATCCTCATGCCCTTCACGATCACTCCCCTGACTGTCGTGACTGGGTTACCGGCGGAACATGATGTTTCCGCTTAACGGAACTGTGCAGCCTGAAAGGGTGTGCAATCAAATACAAAGCGAATTACTCACCCTTGTGTCGCAATCCGAAAGGGAAATCACGCCCGGGTGACCACACGCGACCGCCCCCGGCCGGGCGACCGGCCGGGGGCAGCGGGGGAGGAACCGTTAGGTACTACTGAACGACCTTCAGGAGCTTGTTGGGGGTTCCCGCACCGGGGTTGGCGATCTTGTCGGCGGTGGCGCCCTGGGTCAGGGCGGTCGCCACCTGCTCCGGGGTGGCGTCCTTGTGGCCCGCGAGGTACAGCGCGGCGGCACCCGTGACGTGCGGGGTGGCCATGGACGTACCGGAGATGGTCTTGGTGCCGGAGTCGCTGTCGTTCCAGTCGGAGGTGATGTCCGAGCCGGGGGCGTAGAGGTCGACGACAGCGCCGTAGTTCGAGAAGTCCGACTGCTTGTCGTCCTTCGTGCTGGAGGCGACGGTGATGGCCTCCTTCACCCGGGCCGGGGAGCCCTGGCCGGCGTCGGTGGACTCGTTGCCCGCCGCGACGGCGAAGGTGACGCCCGACGCGACGGCCTTCTGGACGGCGGCGTCGAGCGCCTCGTCCGCGCCGCCGCCGAGGCTCATATTGGCGACGGAGGGGCCCTTGTGGTTCTTGGTGACCCAGTCGATGCCGGCCACGACCTGCTCGGTGGTGCCCTGCCCTTCGGCGTTCAGCACCCGCACCGCCACGACCTTGGCCTTCTTGGCGACGCCGTGCGCGGTACCGGCGATGGTGCCCGCCACGTGGGTGCCGTGGCCGTTGCCGTCGTCGGCCTTGTCGTTGTTGTCGACGGCGTTGAAGCCGTACGAGGCGCGACCGCCGAAGTCCTTGTGGCTGATGCGCACACCGGTGTCGATGACGTACGCGGTGACGCCCTCACCGGCGCTGTCGGGGTAGGTGTACTTGCCGTCGCCCTTGGTCTCGGTCTGGTCGATCCGGTCCAGGCCCCAGGAGGGTGGGGCCTCCTGAGCGCCCTTGACCGTGAAGCGGTGGTTCTGGACGACCTTGGCGACGGCGGGGTCGGCGGCGAGCCGCTTCGCCTCCTTCAGGTCGAGGCCGCTGGCGGAGAAGCCGTGGACGGCGGAGGAGTACGTACGCTCCAGCTTGCCGCCGTACCGCTCGGCCAGGCCCTTGCCTTCGGTCGAGACCGCGTGGGCGTCGGCGCTCTTCGCCACGCCCTTCGCGCCGTCCTTCAGCAGAACGATGTAGCTGCCGTCGACAGCGTCCTTGGACGCCGTTCCGAAGACGGTACCTTCCGCGGGCGCACTGGCTCCTGCGGGCAGGGCCAGCAGGGTGGCTCCGGCGGTCACGGCCGCGGCGGTGGATATCGCCAGGACGAGACGCCGTTTGCCGGTGCGCTTGTGGGCTGCCATAACGAGGGTTCCTCCTCGTGGAGTTGTGGGGGGGCGTCGCGTGTTCGGTCACACGACACACCCGAGGCGAACACCGATTCGCTCCGGGTGATCCAAAACCCTGGCAGCGTTGACGCGCTCAGATCAACACCGATCGAAGATGTGTGGCATACGCAACATCCTTGCGGAACTACAAACAGCAAGGAACACAGGCAAGTTGGACAACTACTTCTGATAACCGCTGTCACGTTTTACAACCCCGACACAGACAACTCATCTCTCGCACACGCGACTTGCTCGCCGTCGCCTTGTCGGCGTAATAAACCTCTTACGGGTGCGCTCGGCGATTTTTCCGCCCATCGGAGGAATCCGCTCGCGAACACGGCTGGACACACGCTCGGTTGTGCAGGCTGTCCTCGTGACGGGATGGCGAAGAGCAGCACACGCCGGGGTGTTGGCGGCGCTCGCCGTGTTCGCGCCGGCGGGCGAGGCGGCCGCGGACGACGGCGGCGCGCACGCCGCGCTCGGTGACACATCGGTGACGGCGGTCCTCCACCACCTGCCGAATCCGCTGGCGCTGCTCCCCCACCCGCCGACCCACGTGACCGCGTCCCTCCTGGGCGGCGCGGTGAACGCCGAGGTCATCGACAGCGGTACGGGGTGTCTGAACGTCAACGCGCAGGTACCTCCCGCGAACGCGGACGCGGAGGTGTGGCTGCGCTGCCGCAAGCCGCGACCGCCGGCTCCGGCCCCGCCGGCTCCCGCCCCTCCGGCACCGGCGCCACCGGCTCCCGCGCCGCCCGCACCGGCACCTCCCGCCCCCGCGCCTCCGGCACCGGGGCCTGGCGCGCCTCCAGCGCCGGGGGCACCGCCTGCACCGGGCGCCCCGCCGGCTCCCGCGCCGCCCGCGCCCGCTCCCCCGGCACCGGGGGCCCCGGGCGCACCACCGCCACCCCCCGCACCCGCGCCACCGGCACCGGGGCCTGGCGCGCCTCCGGCGCCCGCACCGCCCGCCCCGGGCGCACCACCAGCACCAGCGCCCCCCGCCCCGGCGCCACCCGCACCGCCCGCTCCCCCGG
>NZ_JBTOLC010000040.1:0-54238 GCF_054551825.1 Streptomyces sp. L500 | reverse complement strand
GACCCGCAGCACCGTCTGGGCGACACTCAGCCCGTATTCGCGCGGCGAGGTCTCGTAGTTCGCGAAGACCCCGGGCAGGGAGGGCTCCCCACTGTGGCCGGAGGCGACGTCGATCGCCGACTCCCCGTGCTCGTTGTGGGGGAGGGCCGACCGGCGGCGATAGCCCTCGACGTGCGCGCTCAGGCCGGGGGAGCCGTCCAGGGCCTCCTGGAAATCCCCGCGCGGCAGCGTCAGCACCGTACAGGCCGTCACCGCCCGGACGGAGAAATCCCACTCGCCCGGCTGCTCGGCGGCCAGCGCCTGATCACCGACGTACCCGCCGTCGGCCAGCACGCCCAGCACGGCCGGCTCTCCGTACTCGCCCTCGTGGAACTTCTCGGCCTTGCCGTGGGCGAGCAGCACCACCTCGTCCGCCGGGCGCCCGGCCTCGACCAGCAGCTCGCCGGGGCGGTACTCCCGCTGGACGAACCGCCCGGCCAGCGCCTCCAGGACCGCGGAGTCCTCGAAGCCGCGCAGCAAGGGCAGCTCGCCGAGCTCCGCCGGGATGACCCGCACCTCGGCGCCGGTCGTGAAGAACTCCACCCGGCCGTCGCCGAGCGTGTGCGTCAGCCGGCGGTTGACCCGGTACGTACCGCCGGAGAGCTGAACCCATGGCAGCAGCCGCAGGAGCCACCGCGAGGTGATCCCCTGCATCTGCGGCACGGACTTGGTCGTGGTCGCCAGATTGCGGGCGGCCTCGGTGCCCAGACTCAGCCGCCCGGGTGGATTATCCGTGCCCGCTCCGGTCTCCACTGACGTCGTCATAATCGAATGCCCACCCATCCATCACGGAAGAACCCATTGCGGAACCGTCGGGAATTCCCGCTCGCCCCCATTCGAAGCTAGCAGCGCGAATCGATGGGGGCGATCACTCAAAAGGATGGGATTGAAAGGTGATGTCAAGGTCGGATAAAAATGCCCACGCCGTTGGGGACGGGCCGTTCGGCACCGCCCGACGGATGGTTGCGCACGGTCGGCCGGGCCTCTCCCGGCTCCCGGGCGACGAGCGTCGACGAGCCGCCGCCGTCGAGGTTGAAGCCGTCGGAGGCCCCCAGCCCCTTCAACGCCTGGGCCAGCTCCAGCAGGGTCAGCCCCGGACGGTGGGCGGCGCCGCCGTCGAGCGCCAGCAGCAACAGCCGCCGCCCCCGGTCCGCCAGGCCGGCGGCCGTCCGCACGGCGGCGGTCTCCGCGTCCAGCCCCGAGACCGGCCTGCCCCCGCGCAACAGGGGGAAACCCCCGATCGCGAAGCGCAACGACCCCGAACGCCGGGGCCGCAGGTACTCGTCGACCGTCACCCGGTCACCGACCTTGAGCTTGCGCAGCTGCCGCGCCCCGTCCTCACGCCCCAGCAGCACCACCGAACCCCGCGCGACGGCGCCCCGGCCGGGCCGCTCCGCCACGGCCGTCACCTTGCCTCCGCGCACGGTCAGTTCACGGGTGTCGTCGCTGCACGGCGCGCCCCGGTCGGTGTCCGTGCCACAGGTGGCCCGCAGCCGTGACGCCGCGCCCCAGGCCGGGGTGAACGCCCCGATGCCGTCGACCGGGATCGCGTACTGATTGAAGCCGCTCAGCGGGAACTCGTCGTTCCGTGCGCGCACGGACCCCTCCAGCGTGAGCCGGTCCAGCCGGGCCGTCCGGTCCGCGCCCACGCCCAGGACGTCCTCCGTGGTGCCGCCCGACGGCATCGCCGGCCCGAACCGCTGGCCGTCCGGCACCGCCGCCTTCAGGTCGTGCCCACCCGCCACGGCCGGGCCCACCGGCGCGCCCGTGGCGTCCACCCCGGGGTGCTGCGCCTCGGCGATGTTGAAGAAGTCCCCGTTCACCCCGCCGACCGCGCCGCTGTCGGCGGCCATCCGGGACAGCCGCTCCCGGGCGCCCACCGCGCCCGGATACAGCAGGTCCACCGACACCCGCCGTTCGCGCAGATCGACCGTGAGCAGATGCCCGTACGCCGGTCCGTTCGATCCCTTCAGCGAGAACCCCCGATACGTCACTCCGGGCCCCAGCGCCGACGGCGCGCCCAGCTCCGGCGGGGAGAGATCCTCCGTGCCCGCCCATGCCGTGCCGCCCCCGACCAGCGAGACCCATGCCACCAGTACCGTCAGAACCGCGCGCACGCGGCGTCCACGTCTTCCCACTGTCTCCCCAGAGGTCCCGTCAACTCTGTCACGACGCAAGGGACTTATCCATGCCCCGAAAGAACGACAGGGAAATCTCAGGCGGCGCCCGGCGCAACTCTCGGCCCGGCTCTGTCAAACGGCCCGGTGGGCCCCGATACTCGCAAGCGTCAGCGCGCGCAGCCCGCCCCTATTCGCTCACCGAGCCACCGGGAGGCAGCCCCATGACCCGAACGCGCCGATCCGCCGTCCTCGCCCTCGGAGCCGCGCTCACCGGCTCCCTCGCCGCCCCCGCCCTCGCGGCCGCCACCCCCGCCACGCCCACGCCCCTGCCCGCGCCCACGCTCACGACGGCGGACGCCGGGCGCGGCAGGCCGCCGCTGCGCCACGCCCACGCGCACAACGACTACGAGCACCCCCACCCGCTCACCGACGCCCTCTCCCACGGTTTCAACAGCGTGGAGGCCGACATCTGGCTGGTCGGGGACGAGCTCCTCGTCGCGCACGACGCCTCCGGCCTCGACCCCGCACGCACGCTCGAATCCCTCTATCTCGACCCCCTGCTGCGCCGCGTCAGAGCCAACCGCGGCCGGGTCTACCGCGGATACGACCTGACCCTCCAGCTGCTCATCGACATCAAGACCCCGGGCGACGCCACCTACCGGGCCCTGTCGCGCCGTCTGCGCCCGTACCACCCGATGCTCACCGAGTGGTCCGGCCGACGGGTCCGCCGCGCCGCGGTGACCGCCGTCGTCTCGGGTGACCGCGGCGCCCGCGCCCCCATGGAGGCGGAGCGGACGCGTCACGCCTTCTACGACGGCCGGCTCACCGACCTCGGGGGCGCGCCCGCTTCTTTCGCGCCCCTCGTCAGCGACAACTGGGGGCAGAACTTCACCTGGCGGGGGGTGGGCCCCATGCCCGCCCGTGAGCGGGCCGCCCTGTGGCGGATCGTCGCCACCGCGCACGCGGAGGGCCGGACGGTCCGCTTCTGGGCCACGCCTGACGCGCCGGGTCCGGCGCGGGACGCGCTCTGGCGGGAGCTGCTCGCGGCCGGCGTGGACTACCTCAACACGGACGACCTGGCAGGTCTGGAGACGTTCCTGCGCGCAGCTCGTTGAGCACCCGGCACACTTCCGCGTCCCGCACCGACGGCAGCAGCATCGCGACCGCCTGCACCAGCTTGCCCAGCACGAAGGTCGTGTCGGGCGTGGCGCGCACCAGCTCCCGTACCCTCTCCGTGTCCTTCCGCCACACGGATTCGAGCAGCACTGCGACATCCGGTGCGGCCTCCTCGTCCGTCTCGACCCAACCGGGCTCGTCCGGCACCCGCTTGACGAGGTGCCGCAGCACCCGGTCGGCGACATCGGGCCGGTAGGCCTTCCGGACGGCCTCGTTGGCGATCCAGACGAGCGCGGCGACGAGGTCCCGGGCCTCTTCGGCCGCCATGGACCCGGGCAGCGAGTCGTCGAACGCCGCCTGATTGCCGTGCCGGAAGGCGAGCAGAAGGCGGGCCGCGCCCGCCTTCGCCTCGACGGCTCGTGTCCGTGTGATCTCGGCAGTCATCGGTCGAATCATACGGTTAACAGATATTTATTCCGGTAATGCCGCATCGTCGGCGGGTCGGTGGAATGTCCGGTTCAGGAGCGGATCCCGTAGCGGAACGGTCACCGCGCGGGCCGGGCCGCCGCGGCCGGGGAACGCTGGCGGTATGGCCACCCCACCAGGTCCCCCACCGGGGCCGCCTTCCGGCCCGCCGTACGGACCTCACGGGCCGTCCGGAGGCTTCGGCCCCGCCCGCCGGCCGGACCCCCCGCCCCCGTCCGGGGGAGGGCGGCGGGTGGCCACGGCCGTCGCCGCGCTGCTGGGGGTCGCGGCCCTCGCGGTGGCAGCCGTGGTGCTCCTCGCGGGCAAGGACCCCGGCGGCAGCACGCCGAGCCACAGCGCGGTGCCGACGGGGACGCCGGGCACCGCCTCATCACCCTTCCCGCTCCCCACCGGCCTACCGTCGAGCCTGCCCAGCGGTCTGCCGTCCGAGCTGCCTTCCGGCCTGCCGTCGGGGTTCCCGTCGACGCTGCCCTCGACTCTCCCGTCGGGTCTGCCGACGGACATCTTCGGGCTGTAAGGCGCACATCCTCCGCTACCAGACGGGTTTGTCGACGTCCGGTGCGCTACCGCGGCCCGTAAGGGGCGCGGGACAGTGTTGATATGCGGCTACCGCCGCGTGGGCGCGACCGGCCCCCACCGGCCCGCAGCCGCCGGACCGCGCTTCCGCCGAGTGCTTGACGGCGGCCGCTCAGTCGGCCTCTGCGAGCCGCGCCGCGAGCCGCGCGGCAACCCGCTCCGGCGCCCCCGCCGCCACCAGCCGCTCCGCGTCCTCACGCACAGTCGGCTCCCCGGGCACGGGCGTCAGCTCATGGCCTGGAGCCAGCGCCTCCGCCAGCAGTCGCCGCGCCCGGACCGCCGCCTCCCTCGCGAGGAACGCCAGGGCCTCGACGTCGAGCCCGTGCGCCTCTTCGGCCCCGTCGCCCTCACCGGCCAGGACGGGCGGCCGCCCCGCCACGTCCACCGGCGGCGGAGGATCCGGAAGCGGCGGCACGAGGCCGCGCCCCGCGAACGCCTCACGCGCCGGTATCCCCGCGGGCGGCTCGGGGGCGTGCTCAGCGGCACGCGGAGCACTGCGCGCCCGCAGCTCCTCCAGCAACTCCCCCTCCCCGCGACCCCGTAGCAGCAACAGGACGAGCGGGTCGCGGTCGAGCAGCCCGGCCACCTGATGGCACAGCGCCGTCGAATGCGGGCAGTGGTCCCACGCCCCACAGGCGCACTCGGCCTCCAGATCGCCGATGCCGGGCAGCAGGTCGACCCCCGCCGCGGCCGCGTCCTCGGCCAGGTGTGGCGGCAGCTCCCCGTCCAGCAGCGCCGCGAGGTGCTCGGGACGGTCGGCCACCACGTCCAGGAACCGGTCCCAGTCGGCCTCCGTGAACCGCTGGACCACCACGTCCGCGCGGTACGGGACGCCGTCCCGGTCCTGGACGAGCGCGGTGATCCGCCCCGGCCGCACGGACACCGCCCCGACCGCTCCCGCGCGGGCGTACCGGCGGCCGGCCTTCACCTGCTTGCCGTCCAGGGCGGAGTCCTCCAGCGCCTTGAGCCAGGCCCGGCCCCACCGGCCGGTGGCGAAGTCCCGCCCGGCCCCCAGGGGCGGGGTCGCGAAGACGCGCTCCCGCCGGTCGTGTGCCGCTGTCGTCATCGTCCGGTCCCCCTCAGTGCCACGAGCTCCGCCAGCTCGGCGTCGCTCAGTTCGGTCAGCGCGGCCTCCCCGGCGCCGCCCAGCACCGCGTCCGCGAGGGCCTGCTTGCGCACCAGCATCTCCGCGATGCGGTCCTCGACGGTGCCTTCGGCGACGAGCCGGTGCACCTGGACGGGCTGGGTCTGGCCGATGCGGTAGGCCCGGTCGGTGGCCTGGGTTTCGACCGCGGGATTCCACCAACGGTCGAAGTGCACGACATGACCGGCGCGCGTGAGGTTCAGGCCCGTGCCGGCCGCCTTCAACGACAGCAGGAAGACCGGGATCCCGCCCTCCTGGAAGCGCCGGACCAGCTCCTCCCGCCGTGCCACGGGCGTACCGCCGTGCAGCAGCGCCGTGCTCACGCCCCGCGCGGCCAGATGACGCTCCAGAAGGCGCGCCATCTGGACGTACTGGGTGAACACCAGCACGCTTCCGTCCTCGGCGAGGATGGTGTCCAGCAGCTCGTCGAGGAGCTCGACCTTGCCGGAACGCCCCTCGATCCGGGGGCCGTCGCCGCTCCCGCCGGGCTTCGCCGGGATGGGCTCCTTGAGGAACTGGGCGGGGTGGTTGCAGATCTGCTTGAGCCCGGTGAGCAGCTTGACGATCAGCCCGCGCCGTTCGAGCCCGTCCGCCTCCGCGATCTCCGCGAGGATCTCCCGCACCACGGCCTCGTACAGCCCCGCCTGTTCCCTGGTGAGCGCGACCGGGTGGTCGGTCTCGGTCTTGGGCGGCAGCTCGGGCGCGATGCCCGGGTCGGACTTGCGGCGGCGCAGCAGGAACGGGCGGACGAGCGCCGCGAGGCGCTCGGCGGCGGCCGGGTCGGTGCCGCTCTCCACGGCCCGGGCGTGGCGTCTGCGGAACCCGCCGAGCGTGCCGAGGAGCCCGGGCGTGGTCCAGTCGAGGATCGCCCACAGCTCGGACAGGTTGTTCTCGACCGGCGTGCCGGACAGCGCCACGCGTGCCTTCGCCCCGATGGTGCGCAGGGTCTTGGCGGTCGCGGAGGACGGGTTCTTGACGTGCTGGGCCTCGTCCGCGACGACCAGGCCCCAGCCGGTGCCCGCCAGCCTCGCCGCGTCCAGCCGCATCGTGCCGTAGGTGGTGAGGACGAACTCGCCCTCGCCGAGCGCGTCCAGGTCGCGGGACGTGCCGTGGAAGCGGCGGACCGGGGTGCCGGGGGCGAAACGTTCGATCTCGCGCTGCCAGTTGCCCATCAGGGAGGCCGGGCAGACCACCAGGGTGGGGCCGGCGGCTTCCGGCAGGGTCTGGCGGTGCAGATGAAGGGCGATCAGGGTGATGGTCTTGCCCAGGCCCATGTCGTCGGCCAGGCAGCCGCCGAGGCCGAGCGAGGTCATCCGGTTCAGCCAATCGAGGCCGCGCAACTGGTAGTCGCGCAGGGTGGCGGCCAGCGCGGCGGGCTGGGCGACCGGCTCCTGACGGGTCTCAGGGTCGGCGATGCGGTCGCGCAGCGCCGCCAGCCAGCCCGTCGCGCGCACCTCGACCGTCTCGTCGTCGTTCCCGGCGAGGGCGCTGCCGGTGAGCGCGACGCCCAGCGCCTCGGCGGGGGTGATCCGCCGGTCGCGCCGGGCGTGGGCGCGGCGCAGCTCCTCGGGGTCGACGAGCACCCACTGGTCGCGCAGCCGTACGACGGGGCGGCTCGCCTCGGCGAGCCGGTCCAGTTCCGCTCTCGTCAGCTCCTGGTCACCGATGGCGAAACGCCAGCCGAAGGCGAGCAGTTTGTCGGCGGACAACAGGGAGGGCATGCCCGAGCGGTGCCCGGGCGCGTCGTCCTCGTCCGGTGGGCCGACGACGGCGCGGGCGGTGAGCTCGCGGACCAGGTCCTTGGGCCAGTGGACCTCGACGCCTGCGGCGTCCAGCGCCCGGGCGGCCGTGCCGAGGAGCTCCCCGGTCTCCTCGTCGGCGAGGTCGACGGCGGTGGGCACCGCGGCCGACACCAGGGGCGAGAGCGCGGGCCAGGCGTGGGCGGCGCGCCGCAGGGCGCGCAGCGCGTTCATGCGGGCGCCGCCGAGCGCGCGGCCCGCCGGGGACGCGCCGGACCACACGTCGGCGGCGTCGGCGACCAGCGCCGGGTCGGAGAGGCTGTGCAGCTGCGGCACGGCCCGGAAGCGGGGGCGGAGCTCGTCGTCCGTCCCGCCGGACCCCGTCGGCGCGAGGACCTCGACGCGCAGGGACAGCCGTACGGCCGTGTCGTACCCGGTGGCCCAGGCGCGTGCGGCGGGCACGCGTTGGGGCTCGGGGGCGGCGAAGGGGCGGCCGCCCGCGGCGAGGGCGGCGGCGGGGGAGCGGGGCAGGCCGTCGGCGACGGCGTCGAGGAAGGACCGGACGAGCCCCTCGGGTTCGGGCAGCAGGGGCGTCCCGCCGCCCGGCAGCGGCACGGCGTGTGCCGTGGGCGGCATGGCCGCGGCGAGTTCCTGGACACGGCGGGTGTCGTCCGGGGTGAGCGGTCCGGTCCGCCAGGTGTCGTGGTCGGTGCCGGTCAGCCCGGGCAGCAGCTTGCCGCGCGCGGCGAACTGGAGGGCGAGGACGGCGACGGCGCCCCAGAAGGCGGCCGTCTCGTCGGCCCGGGCGGCCCGGGCGCGGGTGAGGACGGGGACGGCGTCGCGCACGGGCAGCACGTTCGCCCGGACGGTCGTCGTGGTCACGTCGTCGCCGTCGGGGACGGCGACGGTCAGCTCCTCGACGGCGCCACCCGCCAGGGGCGGAGTGCCGTCCGGGAGCCAGAAGGCGACCCGCCCGGTGCGGGCGGGGTCCCCGGGGAGGAAGACCGCCTGACAGCGGGCGAGCAGGGAGACGTCGGAGGGTGTCGCGGCAGAGAGCGGAGTCACAGCGCTGCGCATTCCTCAAATTTGACTAGTGCGGGCTTCGGAGCGGCCGAGGGTACAGGAGGCGCACGACAGGCGAGAGGATTCCACGGGTGAGCCGCGTCACGCTCCTCCACTCTCCTCCACGCGGGCCGACGTACGCTGAAACCGTTCGGCAGCCGTCGTGAAGGAGGCACGGACATGACCAACAGGGCGAAGGTCGCCGTGGGCGGTGTGGCGGTGGGGGTGGTCCTGCTGTGGCTGCTGCCCTTCTGGGCGGCGCTGCTGGTGATCGTCGGCATCCCCCTCGGCGCCTACCTGCTGTTGGACCCGTCGCAGCGCACGCGGCTGCGCAGGGTCTCCCGCAAACAACTGGACCGCTAGGGGCACGGTGGCCGTTAAGGGGCGACCGTCATGGGGCGCGGCGACCGTCAGGGGCGAGCGGTGAACGCGGGGGCGAGCGCCGCCTCCGTCAGCAGCCGCGCGCGGCCGGAGCCGTCGGCCGGGACGGTCCACAGATCGGAGCCGTAGTCGCCGGGCAGGGAGTACACGAGCGTGTGCCCGTCCCGCCAGACCGCCTGGTCGTCGACGCTCCGCCGCTCCGCCGTGGCGGTCTCGCGCAGGGTGCGCAGGTCCAGGACGTACAGCCGCCAGGGCGCGTCGGGCGACACGCCCTCGACACGCTTCTTGTACGCGACGCGCGTCCCGTCGGGGGACAGGGAGGGACATTCGACGTTCTCGTGGAGGGCGCGCAGCGTCCGCTCCGATCGGTCCCCGCGCACCAGATAGGTCTTGCCGCCCGTGGCGACGGTGGCGTAGAAGTGCCCGGCGTCGGCGAAGGTGACGCCCCAGACGTTGAGGTCCGCCGCCCGGTGGGGGCGGCCGTCCAGGACGAACCGGTAGGTCTCCAGATCCCGGTCCAGTTCCCCCGTGCGGACGTCCAGGACCGAGGTGCGGGTGGAGAAGGCGGTGCCCGCGTAGGAGTCGCCGCTGACGAAGACCGTCCAGGCCGCGGCGCGCCCGTCGGGGGAGACCCGCGCGCGGGTGGGGATGCCCGCCAGGTCGTAGCGGCGCAGCGGGCGCAGGCGCGCGTCGAGCACCACCGCCCGGTAGACGTCCCGCAGGCCGCTGCGCGCCGACTGGAGGCAGATGCCCGTGCCCGCCGCCGTGTGGAAGCGCAGACAGCGGACTCCGGAGGACGTGCGGGCACCGGCCGGGTCGGCGTCGGAGACCGAGACGATCTCGTCGCGGTGCGGTCCCCAGGCCATGTTCCGGAAGACGTCGCGGCCCGGGGCGTCGAGGGTGACCGCGCCGGGCCGTACGGGCGGGCCGCCCGCCCGGGGCCGGTCCTTCTCCGCCGCCCGGTCGGCGGCGTGCAGGGTGGCGCCGACCGCGACCCCCGTCAGGAGGAGGACGGCCGCGAGCAGGATCAGCAGTCGGTGGGTGCGGTTCATCCGGTTCGGGTTCTCCGGTTCGAGTTTCTCCGGTTCGGGTTCATCCGGTTCAACGGGCGGGCTCCGGTGGGACGTCGGCGGGCGGGGGTCGCAGCAGGGCGGCACTGGCGGCGGCGGAGACGAGGAGGCCGGTGGCCGCCGCGCCCAGCGCCGTGCGGTCGCCCCACGCCGTCCAGGCCGCGCCGAAGGCGATCGAGCAGACGAAGCGCGCCGCGGCCTGACCGGTCTGGACGACCGCGAGTCCGCTGCCCCGGATCTCCCGGGGCACGGCGTCGGCGGTCGCGGCGGCCAGTACCCCGTCGGTGGCGGCGTAGAACGTGCCGTGCAGGGTGAGAACGGCGCAGGCCAGGGCGGGCGAGCTCCCCAGGGGCGCGAGCAGCAGCCCGTACGCGCCGAGGAGCGCGAGATGGCCGCAGAGGAACAGCCTGCGCCTGCCGATGCGGTCGGCGACCGCGCCGAGCGGCACCGCCAGCAGGAGGAACGCCGTGGCGGTGCCCAGGGGCAGCAGCGGGAACCACGCCTCGGTGACGGCGAGGCGGCGCTGGAGGGTGAGGTAGAGGAAGGAGTCGCTGACGGTGGTCAGTCCGAGGAGCACCGCGCAGGCGGTGAGCCGGCGGACCCCGGGGCGGCGCAGGAGGGCCCGGAGCGGAGTCCGCTCGTCGGGGCGGAGCCCTGGACCGCCGGGGTACGCAGGTTTGCCGAGGCTCGTGGGTTCGTCGGGGCGGGCGGGAACGAACAGCCAGAGGACGAGCACGCCCAGGGCCGCCACGCAGCCGCTGACCGTGAAGACCGCGTCGTACCCCTCGGCGGCGGTCCGCAGGACGAGGAAGGCCAGGAGGGGGCCGAGCAGCGCCCCGGCGGTGTCCATGGCCCGGTGCACGCCGAACGCCCGGCCCCGGTCGGCGGGTTCGCAGGCCAGCGAGATCATGGCGTCGCGCGGTGCGGTGCGCAGCCCCTTGCCCGTGCGGTCGGCCGCCAGGACGGCGCCGATCAGCGGGACGCCGTGCACGACGAGCAACAGCGGTTTGCACAGGGCGGAGAGACCGTAACCGAGGACGGCCACGGTCTTGTGCCCGCCGTCGCGGCGGTCGGCGAGCCGGCCGCCGACGAGGCGCACGAGCGCGCTGACGCCGTTGTAGAGGCCGTCCAACAGCCCGAAGCCGAGCGGGGACAGGCCCAGCCCGGCGACCAGATAGAGCGGCAGGACGGCGCTGACCATCTCCGAGGAGACGTCGGTGACCAGGCTGACGGTGCCGAGGGCGAACACCGTGGCGGGCACGGCGGCCCGCCGGCCGGGAGCGGGGTTCCGGCCGGCGGTGCCGGTGGTGGTGCGACGGTCCGCGAGATACACGGTCAGCTGTTCCAGACGCCGGTGATGTCCTTGCCGTTCGCGGCGTTCCCGGCGTGCGGGAGACCGTACATGGTCTCCAGGGTGCGCAGTACGTCGTAGTGGTTGTACGTGGTGTCGGAGGTGGAGCCGGGCTTGACCTGCTGGCCGTAGAGGACGGTGGGGATCCGGTTGCCGCTGAGGCGGTTGTCCTCGTCGAAGGTGATCAGCAGCAGACTGTTGTGGGTCTTGGCCCAGTCCGCGTAGGACTTGAGGTTGTTCTTCAGCCAAGTGTCGCCGGTGCCGATGGAGCAGTCGTGCATGTCGCTGCACATGTTCGGCACGATGAAGGAGACCGTGGGAAGGGTGGTGTAGTCCTTCGGGAAGGCGCCGAAGGTGTGCGCGGTGCTGGTGGGGACGTTGCCGAAGCCGAACCATGGGTTGTGCTTCTGGCGGTACTTGCCGCTCTCGCAGGTCGTGGAGCCCTCGGCGGGCAGGGACTCGTTGTAGCTGGCCCAGGACTTGCCCGCGGCGAGCAGCTCCGAGCCGAGGTTGGGCTCCTCGCTGAAGCCGGGATCGACGCAGCTGTCGTCGGTGACGCCCTGGGTGTCGCCGGAGAACAGTGCGTAGTAGTTGGGCTGGCTGGGGTGGGTCTCGGCGTAGGAGGCGGTCAGGTTCGCGCCGCCGGCCGCCAGAGAGTTGATGTACGGGGCGCTGGAGCTGCCCATGACCTGGTCGTAGGCGTGGTTCTCGAAGACGACGACCACGACGTGGTCGGGTGTGGGAACGGCCGGCGCGGCGGTGGAGTCCGAGGCCCACAGGCCGAGGGAGGTGACGGCGAGGCCGAAGGCCGTGGCGAGGGCGAGGGAGTGGCGGCGGTGGAGTCGGAGACGGCGGCGGTGGGGACGACGGGCGGGACTGGCTGCGGCGGGCACGAGCTCCTCCGGGCGAAGCGGTATCGGTGGGGGTGTGAGCCGAGTGCGCTGGCAGCGTAGGGCGGCGCGCGGTGGCATGTACACGACTTCAACATGACGAATCCGGGAACGCCTGCCGAGCGGAGCGCGACAGGCGCCACCTCGGAGGGTGCCTGACGTCAGGCGGCAGGGAGTCCCAGGAGGGTGCGGGCCACCGTCTGGGGGGATTCGTCGCGCTCGCGCGCGAGGGCTATGACGGCGCGGCACGCGAGCTCGTTCACGCCGAAGCTGAGGGCTTCCGGCGAGACCCAGCGCGCCGCCTCCATGCTTTTGTCGTAGTCGTTCTCGGCGCAGGCGGTGACATATGACGCTGCGGCCTCGAAGAGATTGTGCTGCCGGCTCACCAGCGGCCGTGGCGCCGGTGCCCGTCGGGCCTCTTCCGAGTGCCTGCGGAGTTTGTTGAACACGCGGATCACCTGCCCCCGTGAGCGGCAAATTCCTGCGGTCGTTCAAGTGTGCCCCGTGGGCACGGATTTGAACCTCCGGATAATGCGACGGTGTCCGTGGGATGAAGGCTTGTTTGCTCATTTTCCGCGTCATGTCCGCATCCTGTGTCAACTGGCGAACGGATGCGCATCGGAGGGGAGGGTGGGTTGCCCGGAGCGCGGAGGTGGGCAAGGCTTGCACGGCGGTTACGGGGAATTGCCGAACGGGGAGGCGGGGCATGGGAATCGGTAAGGAACTCGACTCGATGCTGGACGAGCTGGCCGAGGGGGGCGGTGGGATACGCCACGCATTGGTGCTGTCCAACGATGGGCTTGTGACGGGAGCGAGCGCGAGTCTGACGAGAGAGGAGGCCGAACACCTGGCGGCGGTCGCCTCCGGACTCCACAGTCTCGCCAGAGGAACGGGCCGGCAATTCCGGGCGGGCGGCGTGCGCCAGACCATGGTCGAATTCGATCGGGGCGTGTTGTTCGTGACGGCCGCCGACGAGGAGAGCTGCCTGTGCGTACTCGGTGAGGCCGAGGCCGACATCGGCCGGATCGCCTACGAGATGACCTTGCTGGCCAACCGCATCGGGGGCCGGAGCCGCTGACTCCGGCCGGCGGCACATCGCTGATCAGGGGGGGGGGCCGCGTGTCCGCCAGGGTTATCCACAGGCTCGACGGGGTGTCGCACCCCACCGCTATTGTCGTCACTGTCGGTAATCGTGTGATGGCGGGAGGGTGTCGTGGAGGTACGACAGGCGAGGCAGGAAGCGCGGCTGCGGGAGCCGGAGCCCGAGCGGGCGCCGGGGCGGGCCGGGGCGCACGGCCCGGCGGGGCCGGGTGTCCCCTTGGCCCGGGCCGCACGGGAACTCGGGCTCAAGCCGCGCGAGTTCGAACTTGCCGTCCAGCTGGGGGAGGTGCGGACCGTCGCGGCCGGCCCGGACGGGCGGCGACGGGTCCCGCCGGAGGAGATCGACCGGCACGGATCGAGCGAGGGCTTCCCCGAAGCGCTGCGCTCCCGGCTCTGGGCCGTGGGCACGGCGGAAGGAGCCGAGCTCATGGGCGTCAGCGCCACCCGCTTCACCCGCCTGGCCCGGGCCGGGTGCTTCACCCCGGTCCGCTTCTACGTCAACCGGTACCGCGCCGTCGTCTGGCACTATCTGGCCGCCGACCTCGCGGAGTTCGCCGACCGCGAACCAGGGCTGCTCACCGGCCGCATCCCCGCCCTGCTGCGGACCGCGTTGGACGAACACTCCGACCGGCGTGCCCGGGGCTGGCGCGCCCGCCGGGTCGACCAGCTGACCGCCCAGGCATCGGACGCCTGGCAGCGGGCGGCCGCCACCGCCGCCGTGCTCGACGCCCCGGAACTGGCACAGGCCGTGCCCGACCCGGGTGAACGGGCGTATCTGAACGCGCTGCGCCCGGAGCTGACCCGGATCCGCTCGGAGGTCCCGGCGGCCCGTGAGGTGATCGAGTCGCTGGTGCTGGCCGAGGACCCGGACGAGATCGACTGGTACAGCCACTGCCTCACGACCGCACTGACCGAGGCCAGAGCCACCCGGCCGGCACCCGGCACCGAGGGAAACGGGAAGACGACGCAGGCACCGGCGGCCGAGCCGGAGCCCCGGCAGGGTGACGCCGAACCGCCGACGACGGCCCGGTCCGTGCGGCCCGGAAGGATCTGGTCATGGCTGCGCGGGCGCGCGTAGACCACGGCCCGGCGGAGTGCCGCGCACGCCGCCGGACCGTGACCGCGAAAGGATCAGAGCTGGCCGACGTCCATGACCCGGACGACCGCCCGGCCCTCCTCGTCGGAGGCCGCGAGGTCCACCTCGGCGGAGATGCCCCAGTCGTGATCGCCGTTGGGGTCGGCGAAGGACTGCCGGACCCGCCACAGACCGTCCTCCGGCCGCTCCTCGATCCGCAGCAGCTTCGGCCCACGCGCGTCGGGGCCGGTGCCCAGGTCGTCGTACTCGTCCCAGTAGGCGTCCATGGCCTCGCCCCAGCGGTCCTCGTCCCAGCCGGACTCGGCGTCCATCTCGCCGAGCTCGGCGACCTTGTCCAGGGCGGCGAGCTCCACCCGGCGGAACATCGCGTTGCGCACCAGCACCCGGAAGGCCCGGGCGTTGGCCGTGACGGGCTTGACCTGGTCGGCGCGCTCCTGGGCCTCCTCCGCGCTCTCCTCCGAGGGGTTGGCCAGCTGCTCCCACTCGTCCAGCAGGCTCGAGTCGACCTGGCGGACCATCTCGCCGAGCCAGGCGATCAGGTCCTCGAAGTCGTCGGACTTCAGGTCGTCCGGCACGGTGTGGTCCAGCGCCTTGTACGCGCTCGCCAGGTAGCGCAGCACGATGCCCTCGGTCCGGGCCAGGTCGTAGTGGGCCGTGAACTCCGTGAACGTCATCGCCCGCTCGTACATGTCACGGATGACCGACTTGGGCGACAGCGGATGGTCGCCGACCCACGGGTGGCTCTTGCGGTAGACGTCGTAGGCGTGGGACAGCAGCTCCTCCAGCGGCTTGGGGTAGCTGACGTCCATGAGGCGCTCCATGCGCTCCTCGTACTCGACGCCCTCCGCCTTCATCGCCGCCACGGCTTCGCCGCGCGCCTTGTTCTGCTGCGCGGCCAGGATCTGCCGGGGGTCGTCCAGCGTCGACTCCACGACCGAGACCATGTCCAGCGCGTACGAGGGGGACTCCGGGTCCAGGAGCTCGAAGGAGGCCAGCGCGAACGTCGACAGCGGCTGGTTGAGCGCGAAGTCCGACTGGAGGTCGACCGTCAGCCGGACGATCCGGCCCTCGGCGTCCGGCTCGTCCAGCCGCTCCACCACGCCGCCGTCCAGCAGCGAACGGTAGATGGCGATGGCCCGGCGGATGTGCCGCAGCTGGTTCTTGCGCGGCTCGTGGTTGTCCTCCAGCAGCCGGCGCATCGCCTCGAAGGCGTTGCCCGGCCGGGCGATGACCGCCAGCAGCATCGCGTGGGTGACCCGGAAACGGGAGGTCAGCTGCTCCGGCTCGGAGGCGATCAGCTTCTCGAAGGTGCTCTCCGTCCAGTTGACGAAGCCCTCGGGAGCCTTCTTGCGGACCACCTTGCGGCGCTTCTTCGGGTCGTCCCCCGCCTTGGCCAGCGCCTTCTCGTTCTCGACGACGTGATCGGGCGCCTGCGCCACGACGAATCCGGCCGTGTCGAAACCGGCCCGCCCGGCCCGGCCCGCGATCTGGTGGAACTCCCGGGCCCGCAGCGTCCGCACCCGCTGGCCGTCGTACTTGGTCAGCGCGGTGAAGAGCACCGTGCGGATGGGCACGTTCACCCCGACGCCCAGGGTGTCGGTACCGCAGATCACCTTCAGCAGTCCGGCCTGCGCCAGCCGCTCCACCAGCCGCCGGTACTTCGGCAGCATCCCGGCGTGGTGGACGCCGATACCGTGCCGGACGTAGCGGGAGAGGTTCCGGCCGAACTTTGTGGTGAAGCGGAAATTGCCGATCAGCTTGGCGATCTCGTCCTTCTCCTCGCGCGAGCACATGTTGATGCTCATCAGCGCCTGCGCCCGCTCGACGGCGGCCGCCTGGGTGAAGTGGACGATGTACACCGGGGCCTGCCGTGTCTGGAGCAGCTCCGTCAGCGTCTCCGTCAGCGGCGTCGCGCGGTACTCGTACGACAGCGGAACGGGCCGGGTCGCCGAGCGGACCACCGAGGTCGGCCGGCCGGTGCGCCGGGTCAGGTCCTCCTCGAAGCGGGAGACGTCACCGAGCGTCGCGGACATCAGGATGAACTGCGCCTGGGGCAGCTCCAGCAGCGGGATCTGCCACGCCCAGCCACGGTCCTGCTCGGCGTAGAAGTGGAACTCGTCCATCACGACCTGGCCGATGTCGGCGTCCTTGCCGTCGCGCAGCGCGATGGAGGCGAGTACCTCGGCCGTGCAGCAGATCACCGGGGCGTCGGCGTTGACCGAGGCGTCGCCGGTGAGCATGCCGACGTTCTCGGTGCCGAAGATCTTGCACAGGTCGAAGAACTTCTCCGAGACCAGCGCCTTGATGGGGGCGGTGTAGAAGGTCACCTGGTCATTGGCGAGCGCGGTGAAGTGCGCGCCCGCCGCGACCAGGCTCTTCCCCGAGCCGGTGGGTGTCGAGAGGATCACGTTCGCCCCGGAGACCACCTCGATCAGAGCCTCCTCCTGGGCGGGGTACAGCGTGATGCCCCGCTCCTCGGCCCAGGTCGAGAAAGCTTCGAAAAGGGCATCGGGGTCGGCATGGCTCGGCATCTGATCGATAAGGGTCACACCCCCATACTGCCTGGCCCCCGGCCGGATCAGGGAACCGGCCGGTCGAACGATGATCATCCGGGCATTACGCTGAGTGGCCGACAGGGCGTCAGCGAGGTCCGGCACGGGCCGGCGAAGGGGTGGCACGACGATGATGGGACCGGCTCATTCGCTCTCCGGGGCGGCGGCCTGGCTGGGTGTGGGAGCGGCGGCCGCCGCGCTGGACCACCCCATGCCCTGGCCCGTGCTCGTCGTCGGCGCCCTGATCTGCGCCGGGGCCGCCCTGGCCCCGGACCTCGACCACAAGTCCGCGACGATATCGCGCTCCTTCGGCCCGATATCGCGGATCCTGTGCGGGATCATCGACCAGCTGTCCCACGCGGTCTACAAGGCCACGAAGTCCAAGGCCGACCCGCGCCGCAGCGGCGGTCACCGCACCCTGACCCACACCGCCCTCTGGGCGGTGCTGATAGGGGCCGGCGCCTCGGCGCTGGCGATGACCGGGGACCGCTGGGCCGTGCTCGGCATCCTCTTCGTCCATATGGTGCTCGCCGTCGAGGGGCTGCTCTGGCGGGCGGCCCGGACCTCCAGCGACGTACTGGTCTGGCTGCTCGGGGCCACCAGCGCCTGGATCCTCGCCGGGATCCTGGACCAACCGGGCAACGGCTCCCACTGGCTGTTCACCGGCCCCGGCGAGGAGTACCTGTGGCTGGGCCTGCCGATCGTCCTCGGCGCGCTCGTCCACGACATCGGGGACGCCCTCACGGTCTCCGGCTGCCCGATCCTGTGGCCCCTGCCCATAGCGCGCAAGCGCTGGTACCCCCTCGGCCCCCCGAAGTCGATGCGCTTCCGGGCCGGCAGCCGCGTCGAGGTCAAGATCCTGATGCCGGCCTTCATGATCCTCGGCGGTGTGGGCGGGCTGGGGGCCCTGGAGCTCCTCTGACCTCCCGGGCCCCCACCCCGCCCGGCGGGCTAGCGGTGCCAGGAGCGCCACAGCGCCGCGTACGCGCCGTCCGCCGCGACCAGTTCGTCGTGGCTGCCCAGCTCGCTGACCCGGCCGTCCTCCGCCACCACGATCACGTCCGCGTCATGGGCGGTATGCAGCCGGTGGGCGATCGCCACGACCGTGCGCCCCTCCAGCACCTTCGCCAGGGAACGCTCCAGATGACGGGCGGCGCGCGGGTCCAGCAGGGAGGTCGCCTCGTCCAGGACGAGGGTGTGCGGATCCGCGAGCACCAGCCGGGCCAGGGCGATCTGCTGGGCCTGGGCCGGGGTCAGCGCGAGCCCACCCGAGCCGACCTCGGTGTCCAGGCCCTTCTCCAGGGCCCGGGCCCACTCCTCGGCGTCCACCGCGGCCAGGGCCGACCACAGCTCCTCGTCCCCGGCGTCCGGCCGGGCGAGCAGCAGGTTGTCCCGCAGGGCGCCGACGAAGACGTGGTGCTCCTGGTTGACCAGGGCCACATGGCGGCGCACCCGCTCCGTCGGCATCCGGGAGAGCTCCGCGCCGCCCAGCGTCACCGACCCCGTCCGCGGCGCGTAGATCCCGGCCAGCAGCCGCCCCAGCGTCGACTTGCCCGCCCCGGACGGCCCGACCAGCGCGACCCGGGTGCCCGGCCGGACGTCGAGCGAGACCCCGTGCAGCACGTCGCCGCCGGGCGCGTAACCGAAGCGGACCCGGTCCGCCCGCACGTCCCGGCCCGCCGGGCGCACCCGCTCGTCGGCGTCGTCGGCGCCGATCTCCCGCACGCCCACGAGCCGGGCCAGCGAGACCTGCGCGACCTGCAGCTCGTCGTACCAGCGCAGGATCAGACCGAGCGGCTCGACGAGCATCTGCGCGAGCAGCGCGCCCGTCGTCAGCTCACCGACCGACAGCCAGCCCCGGAGCACACAGAACCCACCGAGGAGCAGCACGACGCACAGCAGCAGCACATGCGACACGTTGACGACGGGGTACAGCACCGAGCGCAGCCACAACGTATAGCGCTCCCACTGCACCCACTCGAAGACGCGACGGTCGGACAGCGCGACGCGCTCCCGGCCCAGCCGGTGCGCCTCGACGGTCCGCCCGGCGTCCACGGTCTCCGCCAGGGACGCGGCGACGGCCGCGTAACCGGCGGCCTCGGAGCGATAGGCGCCCGGCGCCCGCCGGAAGTACCAGCGGCAGCCGACGAACAGCAACGGGATCGTGACCAGCAGCGACAGGGCGAGCGGCGGCGCCGTGACGGTCAGCGCCCCCAGCAGCAGCCCCGCCCAGACGACGCCGATCGCCAGCTCGGGCACGGCCTCCCGCATGGCGTTGGCCAGCCGGTCGATGTCCGTGGTGATCCGCGACAGCAGATCACCGGTGCCCGCCCGCTCCAGCACACCCGGCGGCAGGCCCACCGACCGCACGAGGAAGTCCTCGCGCAGGTCGGCCAGCATCTCTTCGCCGAGCACCGCCCCGCGCAGCCGCACCATGC
Source organism: Streptomyces sp. L500 (assembly GCF_054551825.1). Classification (NCBI taxonomy): domain Bacteria; kingdom Bacillati; phylum Actinomycetota; class Actinomycetes; order Kitasatosporales; family Streptomycetaceae; genus Streptomyces; species Streptomyces sp. L500. The sequence goes on along the minus strand of NZ_JBTOLC010000040.1, from coordinate 35,077 downwards.
GTGTGAACAGCGCCTGGACGGCCAGGGCGACGGCGAAGAGGGAGACAGTACGGCCCAGGTGGAACTCGCGCGCGCCCGAGGCGAGGTCTTCGACCAGTCCGCCCAGCAGATACGGGCCCGTCATGGAGGCGAGCACGGCGACCGCGTTCGCTCCCACGAGCAGGGCGAAGGCGCCCCGGTGCCGGCGCAGTATCCCCTTCGCATAGCTCCGGACCGTGGTGCTTCCGGCCACCGGAAGGGTCGTCGCCGACTCCGGTGCGGCCGGGTCGTAGGCCGGCGGTGCCAGGCCGATCATGCCGTTTCCCCGATCTGCTCGCCGATCTGCTCGCCCTCGTCGGCCTCGGCCTTCTCGAAGCCGGCGAGCTCCCTGCCCAGCGCCTTGCGGTCCAGCGCCTTGTCGTGCATCGGCTTGTCGTCCATCTCCTTGTCGGTCTCTTCTTCCGCCGTGTCCGGTTCCTCTTCCGTCCGGCGGGTGACGACCGCGCGGTAGGAGGGGTCGGTGCGCAGCAGCTCGGCGTGCGCTCCCACCGTCGCCACCCGGCCCTCCTGGAGGAACACCACACGGTCGGCCCGGTCGAGCAGCAGTGGGCTGGAGGTGAACACCACCGTCGTACGGCCCGCGCGCAGCCGGCGCAGCCCGTCGGCGATCCGCGCCTCGGTGTGCGAGTCCACCGCGGCGGTCGGCTCGTCCAGCACCAGTGCCTCCGGGTCGGTGATCAGGGAGCGGGCGAGTGCCAGGCGCTGGCGCTGCCCGCCGGACAGCGAGCGGCCGCGCTCGGTGATCCGGGCCCGCATCGGGTCGTCGCTCCCGTCCGCCGAGGACCGGGACAGCGAGGCCAGTACGTCGTCGCACTGCGTCGCAGCCAGAGCGGCCTCGGCCGTCACGGCTCCCGAGGAGGGCACGTCCAGGAGCTCGGCGAGGGTGCCCGACAGCAGTACCGGGTCCTTGTCCTGGACGAGCACGGCCTCGCGGGCCGCGCCGAGCGGCAGGTCGTCCAGCGCCACACCGCCCAGCAGCACGGAGGGTGTCCCGTCGGCGCCACCGTCGCCGTCGGCGTGACCGCCGAGCCGGTCGGCGAGCCGGCCCGCGGCGTCGGGGTCCCCGCACACCACCGCCGTCAGCCGCCCGGCCGGTGCGAGGAGCCCGGTGACGGGGTCGTACAGATCACCGCGCGGCCGCGGCCCGGGCGCGTCCCGGTCGTCGCCCTCCGGCGGTCCGACGCGCTCCAGCCCCAGCACCCTCGCGGCACGCGCCGCCGAGGGCCGGGAGAAGGAGTAGGCCTGGGCGATCTCCTCGAAGTGGCGCAACGGCAGCAGCAGGAAGCTGACCATGCCGTACACCGTGACCAGCTCGCCCACCTCGATCCGGCCCTCCCGGACCAGCCGTACGCCGTACCAGACCACCGCGATCAACAGCAGCCCCGGCAGCACCACTTGGACCGCCGCTATCAGCGCCCACATCCGGGCACTGCGCACGGCCGCCGTGCGCACCTCCTGGGAGGCGCCGCGGTAGCGGGAGAGGAACAGCTCCTCGCCGCCGATGCCCCGCAGCACCCGCAGCCCGGCCACGGTGTCCGACGCCAGCTCGGTGGCCCGGCCGGCCTTCTCCCGCTGCTCGTCGGCCCGCCGTGTGGCGTGCGGCAGCAACGGCAGCACCGCCAGCGCCAGTACGGGCACACCGGCCGCGACCACCAGCCCCAGGAGGGGCTGGTAGATCGTCAGGGACACGCAGAGCACCAGGGTGGTGAGCAGCGCCGCCATGAAGCGGGAGACGGACTCCACGAACCAGCCGATTTTCTCGACGTCGCCCGTGGACACCGCCACCACTTCACCGGCCGCGACCCGGCGGGTCAGAGTCGCCCCCAACTCGGCGGCCTTGCGGGCCAGAAGCTGCTGCACCCGGGCCGCCGCCGTGATCCAGTTGGTGACCGAGACCCTGTGCAGCATCATGTCGGCCAGCGCCATGCTCGTCCCGAGCAGCAGCATCAGACCGGCCGCCAGCGCCAGCCGGGCGCCGGAACGGTCGATCACCGCCTGTACGGCGAGCCCCGCCGCCAGCGGGAACAGGGCCACGGACGCCATGTTGACCGTGCCCCAGAACATCGCCTTGGCCTGGCCGCCCACCTGGGTCCGCCCCAGCCACAGCAGGAAGCGGGGGCCCGACCGGACGTCCGGGCGGCCGGGGTCGGCGAACGGCAGATCGCGAATGTGCATGACATCCCGGTTCGGAGTGGGTGGTTGGGGTCCGTGCCAGGCTCTCGGCAGGGAGATGTCCGGTTCAACTGGTTTTCCCGCGCCGGGTGTCCGGCCACCGCCCATCAGGCCGGGTTCGTACTGGTGCGCCACCCGGCGACGCGCTTCACTCCTGCCCCATGAGACGACTGTTCCTGGCGCTGTGCGCCGCGGCCACCGGACTCGCGCTGAGCGCGGCACCGGCCACGGCCGCCGCACCCACCGAGTTCGGCACCACCTGGCACGATCCGATCACCGCCGGCCCACCCGTGGCCACCCCTCGCACCACCTCCTGCACCGTGACCGTCGCCGACACCGAATTCCGCGACTACACGCCCTACAAGAGCACCTACGCGCCCCCCAAGCGCTGCGGAGACCGCTGGAACAAGGTCGTCCTCAGACTCGACGGCGCCGTCGCCGGGCGGCAGTTCGACCGCCTCGGCTACCTCCGCATAGGCGGTGTCGAGGTATTGCGCACCTCGACCCCCGAACCGTCGCCCCAGGGCATCACCTGGCATGTCGAGAAGGACGTCACCCGCTACGCCCCCGCCCTGCGTACCCGGCAGCCCGTCGAGATGCTCATCGGCAACCTCGTCAACGAGACCTACACCGGCGTCATCAAGGTCAAGGCGACCCTGACCTTCTACAAGGCCGAGGGACGGGTGAAGCCGGCCGCCACCCCGGACCGGGTCCTCACCCTCGACGGCGCGCGGGCGGCGGGCACGGCGTACGAGGGCGCGCTGACCGTGCCGCGCAACAGCGAGCGCGTCGTGGCCGAGGTCTACGCGACCGGATCGGGCGGCGGCTGCGAGGAGTTCTGGTACCTCGCCGTGCCGGAGCCCGCGCCCTACTCCTGCAAGTCCAAGGACGGGCCCACCCGGGAGGTCCGGGTCTCGGTGGACGGGAAGCTCGCCGGGATCGCCGCCCCCTACCCGACAGTGTGGACCGGCGGCTGGTCCAACCCCTTCCTGTGGTACGTGATCCCCGGCCCGCGCGCCTTCGACGTCCGGCCGGTGGAGTACGACCTCACGCCCTTCGCGGGACAGCTGAACGACGGCAAACCGCACCGGATATCGGTCGCGGTGGCCGGAGTGCCCGAGGGGCAGAGCGGCTGGGACACCCCCGTCAACGTCCTGGTCTGGCAGGACGCCAAGGCGTCCGTGGTCACCGGCGCGCTCACCCGGCACCAGGACGGCGCCTCGCGCAACGGTCTCGACTACCAGCCCGGCACCCGGCACCGGGTATCGGCCGACGCCGGCCACGCGCTCACCGTCTCCGGCTATCTCAACACCTCGCACGGGCGGGTCACCACCACGGTCAGCCGCCGGCTGGCCGCCACCTCGCTGCACCGCTGGAAGGACCGCGAGACCACCGACGGGCTGCGCGCCCGCTGGACGGACGACGAGACCGTCACGGTCGCCGGCCGAGGACCGGCCACCGTGAACACGGCCCACCGCGTCTACAGCATGGAGGGCGTCACCACCATCGCCCCCGACGACCGGCTGGACACCGTGCTGACCATGGGCGACCAAGCCGATCTGCGCACCACGCGGGCGGGGAAGCAGCTCACCTGGAGTCGATTGGACGACACCTACACCGGTAACGCGTCCTACATCCAGAACGTCCCCCGGGAGCGGCGTCACGCGGTGGGGGTCTCCCGTGAGCGCTACCGCCTCCTGGGCCCGGGCGCGTGCTACGACCGCACCCTGGCCACGGCCCAGGGCGAGCTGACGGAGGACAGCCGGCGCTGCTGACCGTCACCCGAAGCGACGCGGGGGTGGGGCGCGCGTTCACGCGCGTGCCACCCCCGCGTCCGTGCGCCGGGTGGCCTCCCCGCGGCGGGTGGGAAGGGCGGGGGCGGTTCAGGGGATGGTGCGGGCCGGGCCCGTCAGCAGCTCGGCGAGCAGATCGCCCAGCACCTCGCGCTGGTCGTCGTCCAACGGGGCCAGGACGTCCTCCACCGCCGCGCGGCGGGCGTCCCGCAGGGCGCGCAGCGTCGAGCGGCCGTGGTCGGTGAGCTCTATGCGGATCACCCGGCGGTTGGACGGATCCGGCACCCGGCGCACCGCCCCATTGGTCTCCAGGGCGTCGACCAGCGTCGTCACCGCCCGGGGCACGACCTCCAGGTGCTCGGCCAGATCCGCCATGCGCGGCGGCGCCTCGTAGTGCGCCACGGTGCGGAGCAGCCGCGACTGGGCGGGCGTGATGCCGACCGGGTCCAGATAGCGCTTCTGCGCGCGATGGAGCCTGCGGGTCAGCCTCAGCAGTTGCTCGGCGAGCTGGCCGGACGTGTCGGGGGCCGTCATGATCGCAATGTTATCAGGACAGCCTTCATTGTGAGCATAGGTAACAGTGAGCTATGCTCTGTTCGGTGCCGGACGTGTCATGCCGCATGAACCGCCCGGCATCGCCCCGGCGTCACCGTGCCGTCCGACTCCCGGACCCGACCTCGCTGAAGGAGCCCATGCCTCACGACGCACTGGACTGGACACCACCTCCCGCAGACCCGGAGCGGCCCGCGCAGGTGCGGCGCATCCTCCGCCTCTTCCACCCGTACCGCGGCCGGCTGGCGCTCGTCGCGCTGCTCGTCGCCGCCTCGTCGCTCGTGACCGTCGCCTCGCCGTTCATGCTGCGCGAAGTCCTCGACGTCGCCATCCCCCGGGGCCGTATGGGCCTGTTGAGCCTGCTGGTGCTCGGCATGATCGCCGCGGCCGTCGTCAACAGCGTCTTCGGCGTGCTCCAGACCCTGATCTCCACCACCGTCGGCCAGCGCGTGATGCACGATCTGCGCACCGCCGTCTACGGGCGGCTCCAGAGCATGCCGCTGGCGTTCTTCACCCGGACCCGCACCGGCGAGGTGCAGTCCCGCATCGCCAACGACATCGGCGGGATGCAGGCCACCGTCACCTCCACCGCCACCTCGCTCGTCTCCAACCTGACCAGCGTCATCGCGACCATCGTCGCGATGGTCGCCCTGGACTGGCGGCTGACGGTCGTCTCCCTCCTCCTGCTGCCGCTCTTCGTCTGGATAGGACGGCGCGTGGGCGACGAACGCAAGAGGATCACCGCCGAACGGCAGACCCAGATGGCCGCCATGGCCTCCATGGTCACCGAATCGCTCTCCGTCAGCGGCATCCTGCTCGGCCGCACCATGGGCCGGGCCGACTCCCTCACCAAGGCCTTCACCGAGGAGTCCGAGCGGCTCGTCGAGCTGGAAGTGCGCACCAACATGGCGGGGCGCTGGCGCATGTCCACCATCGGCGTCGTCATGGCCGCCATGCCCGCCCTCATCTACTGGGCGGCCGGCATCGCCCTGCGGACCGGCGGCCCGGGCATCTCCCTCGGCACGCTCGTGGCCTTCGTCTCCCTCCAGCAGGGCCTCTTCCGGCCCACCGTCGCGCTGCTGTCCACCGGTGTACAGGTGCAGACCTCCGCCGCCCTCTTCCAGCGGATCTTCGAGTACCTCGACCTGCCCGTGGAGATCGCCGAGCCCGCGCACCCGGTCCGCCTGGAGAAGATCCGCGGCGAGGTCGTCTTCGAGAACGTCTCCTTCACCTACGGCCCCGGCAGCGCGGCCCTCAGCGGCATCGACCTCGCCATCCCGGCAGGCGGCAGCCTCGCCGTCGTCGGCCCCACCGGCTCGGGCAAGAGCACCCTGAGCTATCTCGTGCCCCGCCTCTACGACGTCACCGGCGGCCGGGTCCTCATCGACGGGGAGGACGTGCGCGACCTCGACTTCGACACCCTCGCCCGGGCGGTCGGCGTCGTCTCCCAGGAGACCTACCTCTTCCACGCCTCCGTCGCCGACAACCTCCGCTTCGCCAAACCCGACGCCACGGACGAGGAGATCAGAGCCGCCGCCGAGGCCGCCCAGATCCACGACTACGTCGCCTCACTGCCCGACGGCTACGACACCCTCGTCGGCGAGCGCGGCTACCGCTTCTCCGGAGGCGAGAAACAGCGCCTCGCCATCGCCCGCACGATCCTCCGCGACCCGCCCGTGCTCATCCTCGACGAGGCGACCAGCGCCCTGGACACCCACACCGAACACGCCGTCCAGCAGGCCCTCGACACCCTCTCCGCGGGCCGTACGACGATCACCATCGCGCACCGGCTCTCCACCGTCCGCCACGCCGACCAGATCGTCGTCCTGGACGGCGGCCGGATCGCCGAGCGCGGCACCCACCAGGAGCTCCTCGCCGACGACGGGCGCTACGCCGCGCTGGTCCGGCGCGACATCCCCCTCGTGGCCAAGGTCTGACCCTGCGGTCAGGCCCGACCCGTGCCCGAGGCGGACGGCCGGGCCCGGCCTGCCGGCCCGCCCGGCCGCGCACCACCCCGCCACCGGGCCTTAGAGCGACTCGAGCGGCACAGCCTCGGCCATCACCCGGTACCCCGCGTCATTCGGGTGCTTGTGATCCCCGCTGTCGTACGCCGGGTCGAGCGTCTGGGCGTCGTCCGGGGCGGCCAGGGCGGCGGCGAAGTCGGCCACCGCGTCGAAGACCCCCGACGTGCGGATCCACTCGTTGAGCGCGATGCGCTTCGCCTCGGCCCGCGGCGTGTGGTACTCGGCGCCCTTGAACGGCAGAATCGTTCCTCCGATCACCTTGACCCCACGCCGGTGCGCCCGCTCGACGAGCTCCGCGTATCCGGCCGTCAGCTCGGCCACCGACACCTGGGGGTTGGGCCGGTAGGTGGGCAGGTCCACCTCGCTGAACCCGATGTCGTTGAGGCCGACGAGGACGATCGCCGAGCGGACGCCGGGCTTGTCGAGGACGTCCCGGTCGAAACGGGCCGGCGCCCGCTCGCCGAACCACGGCGAGTCGTTGAGCAGCAGATTGCCGCCGATGCCCGCGTTGAGCACGGCCCAGGAGCGGCCGGCGGCCCGCAGCCGCTCGGCGAGCGCGTCGGGGTAGCGCCGATCGGTGTCGGCCGTCGAGCCGAAGCCGTCGGTGAGGGAGTCGCCGAAGGCCACCACCGTCCCGGAGGCCGCTCCGGCACCGCCCGTCACCTCCACGTCGGAGAGGTAGTACCAGAAGTGGGTCCGCTCGGCGAAGCCCTCGGCTCCGGCGTCGGCGGTCCGGTCGCCGGGCGCTCTGAAACTCGTGGCATAAGCCTGCGCGTGGAAGGTCGCCGGTCCCGTCGGGCCCGCGAAGTACAGGGTCACCATGACCGAGGACAGCGGCTCGACCGACAGCTCCACAAGGTCGCTCACGACCTCGCCGCCCGCCGGTACCACCACCGACGACGCCCCGTCGAAGGTCAGCGGCCGCAGCGTGCCGGGCCGGGCCCCGGCGCCCGCACCGGCGAGGGCGAGCGACGCGGCGTCCACGGTCAGCGGCGCCGCGCCGTAGCGGTTCGACAGCCGGATCCGCGCCCCGGAGCCGCCGCCCGTCACCCGGACGACCTGGCGCACGGACTGGCGGTCGAAGCCGCTCTCCGCCCAGTTCTCCTCGAAGCCGTTGCTCGGCCGCTGCACCGGGGCCGACCAGCCCGCCCGCCACCGGGTCCCCGTGTCCGCTCCGCCCGTCGCCCCGGTCCGTGCCGCCGTGTCGAGGCCCGCTGTCCGTACAGCCATGGGTCCGTCCCCCTTCTGGATGGGTCCGCCGGTTCCCCGGCGATCTTCCGCTTCGGGACGATCCTGCCGACCGCGGCCCGGCCCACCCAGCCCCCGGCTTCGCGTACGCACAGCGTGCCTACCACCGGCAGGGTCACCCTCGGCGGTCGCCCGGACCCTCCGGCTCCCCGAACTCCGCGCGGACCGCGGCCGTGTGCTCCCCGAGCGCGGGCACCGCGCCCATCACCGCCTCCCGGCCCGCCACCGTCACCGGCGGCAGCAGCCCGCGCAGCGGACCGGCGGGCGAGCCGAACTCCCGCCATCTGTCCCGCGCCACCAACTGGGGGTGCGCGGCGAACTCGGCGACCGTACGCAGCCGGGCGGCCGCGATGCCCGCGGCGTCCAGCAGGGCGAGGACGCCCTCAGCCGTGTGCCCGGCGAAGCACTCCTCGATGACGGTCGTCAGTTGCTCGTCATGGGCGTGGCGCAGCGGATTGTCCGCGAAGCGTGGATCGCCCGCCAACTCCGGTCGGCGTAACACGCGTTCGCAGAGTGCCCGCCACTCGCGGTCGTTCTGCACGCTGAGGAAGACCTGGCCGCCGTCGCCGCACCCGTAGTGCCCGTAGGGGGAGATGGACGGGTGCCGGGCCCCGGTGCGGGCCAGGGGTGCCCCGCCGTACGCCTCCGCGTAGTACGGCTGTCCCATCCACTCGGCGAGCGCGTCGAAGAGGGAGAGGGACAGGGCCGAGCCCTCGCCGGTGTGCTCGCGCTCGTACAGGGCGGTGAGGATGCCCGTGAAGGCGTACATTCCTCCGGCGATGTCGGCGACGGATATCCCGGGCCGGGCGACGGAGTCCGGGGTTCCGGTGAGCGAGACCAGCCCGGCCTCGCACTGCACCAGCAGGTCGTAGGCCTTTCTGTCCCGGTAGGGTCCGCTCGCGCCGTAGCCGGAGACGTCACAGGTGATCAGGCGGGGGTGGCGGGCCCGCAGGGGGCCTGGAGCCAGGCCCAGTCGCTCGGCGGCGCCGGGGCCGAGGTTCTGCACGAAGACGTCGGCGCGGGCGAGGAGCCGGTCGAGCAGCGCCCGGTCCGTGGCGTCCTTGAGGTCCAGGACCACGCTCTCCTTGCCCCGGTTGACCCAGACGAAATAGGCGGAGAGGCCCTTCACCCTGCGGTCGTAGTCCCGGGCGAAGTCGCCGCGCCCGGGCCGCTCGACCTTGATGACGCGGGCCCCCAGGTCAGCGAGCTGACGGGTGGCGAAGGGGACCGCTACGGCCTGTTCGAGGGCGACGACCGTGATGCCGCGCAGGGGTGGTTCCGGCACGCTTCCTCCTTGGGAACGAGCACGGTTGACAGGGACGGGCGCTGTCAGGAGGGCGGCTCCGGGCTCTCGACGAGGATCACCTCCAGAGTGCGCGGGCCGTGGACCCCCTCGACGCGGTCCAGTTCGATGTCACTCGTCGCCGACGGGCCCGAGATCCAGGTCAGGGGCCGGACGGGGGAGAGGCGCTCCAGGGCTTGGGGCACCGAGGCCACCACCTGGCCGGGGGCCCGCACCACGCACAGGTGGTGGTCGGGCACGAGCGTGATGCGGCGGCGGCCCTGGTCCGGGCCCGCGTCGAGGACCAGGGTGCCGGTCTCGGCGATCGCCAGCGCGCACCCGGTGACCACGCTGTCCACGGCGTCCAGGGTATGGGCCGTCAGCTCGACGGTGTCCACGACCTGTTCGACCGCCGCCGCCTCCGCCAGCCAGCCGTCCGGCAGGCCGGCCGGTACGACGACCCGGTGGGCTCCGCGCCGGCGGAGCAGCTCCGCGAGCAGCGCGGGCAGCCCGGGCGGGTCCGTGCGGTGGACGACGGCGCGGTAGTCCGTCAGCCGTGCGGCGAGCAGGTCGACGGACTCGGCCGGCGTCCGTTCGCCGTGCGCCCGTAGATAGTCCCGGGGAACCGGGTGATCCTCGGGGCGCTCGTAGCGCGGCACATCGGCCAGCGCGCGCCGCACGCGCCCCAGGACGCGCGCCCTGCTGGGAGAGTGCGCCGGACCGTCGGTCATGACCGCTCTCCCCGGGTGCGGGCCCACCAGTCCCGGAAGGACTCCTCGGGCACTTCCGGCAGTTCACGGGTGTCCGACCAGGCGCGGCCCGGGCCCGGCAGTCGCCGGGGGTGGGCACGGCGGGTCCGGGCGGCGAGGCGCTGGGCCCGGCGCAGCGCGGCCGGGTGGTCGAAGGCCCAGCCGGCGGCGCGCATCGCGGCGCGCATCGCGGCGCGCTCCAGGGCGTGGCGCTTCGCGGGCCTGATCACGGTCCGGTTGCCGCCGACGGTGACGGGCCCGCCCTCCACGACCCGCTCCCGCAGATGGACCAGGACCTCCGGGATGTCGATGGCCACCGGGCACACCTCGTAGCAGGCGCCGCACAGGGACGAGGCGAAGGGGAGCGACTCCTCCAGCGGCGAGGCGAGGCCGCGCAGTTGCGGGGTGAGGATCGCGCCGATGGGCCCGGGGTAGGACGAGCCGTAGGCGTGGCCGCCGGCGCGCTCGTAGACCGGGCAGACGTTGAGGCAGGCCGAGCAGCGGATGCAGCGCAGCGCCTGGCGCCCGACCTCGTCGGCGAGGGTGTCGGTGCGGCCGTTGTCGAGCAGCACGAGGTGGAAGTCGCGGGGGCCGTCCTCGTCCGTGGTGCCCGTCCACATCGAGGTGTAGGGGTTCATGCGCTCGGCGGTGGAGGAACGCGGCAGCAGCTGGAGGTAGATCTCCAGGTCCCGCCAGGTCGGTACGGTCTTCTCGATTCCGACCACGGAAATCAGGGTTTCGGGGAGTGTGAGGCACATACGGCCGTTGCCCTCGGACTCGACGACGACCAGGGTGCCGGTCTCGGCCACCATGAAGTTGGCGCCGGAGATGCCGACCTTGCAGCGCAGGAACTTCTCGCGCAGGTGCAGCCGCGCGGCCTCGGCGAGGTCGGCGGGCCGGTCGGTGAGCCCTTCGGGTGCCGGGCGGCCCCAGTCGGCCATCCGGTCGCGGAAGATGTCGCGGATCTCCCGGCGGCCGCGATGGATCGCCGGGACGAGGATGTGGGAGGGCAGGTCGTCGCCGAGCTGGACGATGAGCTCGGCGAGGTCCGTCTCGTAGGCGCGGATGCCCGCCTCCTCCAGGGCGGCGTTGAGGCCGGTCTCCTGGGTGACCATGGACTTGACCTTGACGACCTCGCGCTCGCCGGTGGCCCGCACGAGGTCGGTGACGATGCGGTTCGCCTCGTCGGCGTCGGCCGCCCAGTGGACCGTGCCCCCGGCGCGGGTGACGTTCTCCTCCAGCAGCGGCAGATAGTGGTCCAGGTGGCGCAGCGTGCGGTCCTTGACGGCCGCTCCGGCCGCCCGCAGCCGCTCCCAGTCCTCCAGTTCGGCCACGGCGGCGGACCGCTTGGCGCGGATGGTGTGGGTGGCGTGCCGGAGGTTGGCGCGCAGCGTGCCGTCCCGGGTCGACTCGGCGGCGGCGCGGGGGAAGGCGGGCATGCCCAGGTAGGTACGGCTCACGGCACGACTCCGTCCGTACAGGCCAGGATCTCCGCCAGGTGGAGGGCGCGCACGGGGGAGTCCTCCCGGGCGAGGGTGCCGCCGATGTGCAGCAGGCAGGAGTTGTCGGCCGCGCAGACCGTCGCGGCGCCGGTCCGGGTGATCGCCCGGGCCTTGTCGGCGCCCATGGCGGCGGAGACGGCGGCGTTCTTGACGGCGAACGTGCCGCCGAAGCCGCAGCACTCGTCGGCGCCTTCGAGCTCGCGCAGTTCGAGCCCCTCGACGTGCTCCAGCAGCCGGCGCGGGCGGTCACGCAGGCCCAGGGCGCGCAGACCGTGGCAGGTGGGGTGGTAGGTGACCGTGTGGGGGAAGCGGGCGCCGACGTCGACGACACCCAGCACGTCCACCAGGAACTCGGTGAGTTCGTACGTCCTGGGCACCAGCCGCTCCGTGGCGGCACGCAGCCGCGCCGCCTCCGCGGGGCGTCCCTCGGCGGCCGCGCGGGCGGCGATCCGGGGGTAGGCGTCCCGGACCATCGCGGCGCACGAGGCGGAGGGGGTGACGACGTACTCGTGATCGGCGAACGCGGCGGCGGTGCGCAGGAGCAGCGGCTCGGCGCCGTGGCGGTAGCCCGTGTTGTACAGGGGCTGGCCGCAGCAGCTCTGCGCAGGCGGGAAGTCGACGCGCACGCCGAGCCGTTCCAGCAGCGTGACCACGGCCCGGCCGGTGCTCGGCCGCAGCGTGTCGTTGACGCAGGTGACGAACAGCCCTACGCGCATGACACCTCGGCCATCTCCTCGCGGTCGGTGACGCGGTCGGTGACGCTGTCGGTGACGCTCCGGCCAGTGATCGTCTCCGCCGCCTCATACTGCCGCAGCGAGCGCCCGCTGGGAAGAACCCGCCGCGTCCGGTGGGCCCTCCGCCAGGAGTGTCCTGATCTCGCGCACGGCGGCGCGCCCGGCGCGGTTGGCGCCGATGGTGCTCGCCGACGGCCCGTAGCCGACCAGGTGGACGCGGGGGTCGCGGACCGCGCGCGTGCCCTCGAGCCGGATGCCGCCGCCCGCCTCGCGCAGCCCCAGCGGGGCGAGGTGGCCGAGGGCCGCGCGGAAGCCGGTGGCCCACAGGATGACGTCGGCGTCGACGGCCGTGCCGTCGGCCCAGGCGACACCGGTCGGCGTGACACGGTCGAACATCGGCAGCCGGTCCAGGACCCCGGCCGCGCGGGCCCGTTCCATCGCGGCCGTCATCGGGAGCCCCGTCACCGACACGACGCTCCGCGGCGGGAGGCCCTCCCGCACCCGTCGCTCCACCAGGGCGACGGCGTCGCGGCCGCGTGCCTCGTCGAAGGGACCTTCCCGGAAGACGGGCGGCCGACGCGTCACCCAGGTCGTGGCGTCCGCCACCTCGGCGATCTCCAGCAGGTGCTGCACCGCCGAGGTGCCGCCGCCGACGACCACGACGCGCAGCCCGGCGAAGGCGTCCGGCCCGGGGTAGTCGGCGGTGTGCAGCTGACGGCCCCGGAAGCTCTCCCCGCCGGGGTAGCGGGGCCAGAAGGGGCGCTCCCAAGTGCCGGTCGCGTTGATCAGCGTACGGGCCGACCAGGCGCCCTCGGACGTCTCCACGCGCAGCCGCCCGCCGCCGCCCTCGCGCACCGCGCGCACGTCGACCGGCCGGCGCACGCGCAGGCCGAAGGCGCGCTCGTAGTCCGCGAAGTACCCGGCGATCACCTCCGAGGAGGGCCGGTCGTCGTCCGCGCCCGTCAGCTCCATGCCCGGCAGGGCGTGCATGCCGTGCACCTTGCCGTAGGTCAGCGTCGGCCAGCGAAACTGCCAGGCGCCGCCGGGATTCGGCGAACGGTCGAGGACGACGAAGTCCCGCTCGGGCTCGTACCCCACGCGCCGCAGGTGGTAGGCGGCGGACAGGCCCGCCTGCCCGGCGCCCACGACCACGGCCTCGACGTCCCGCACCCCGGTTTCGTTCATGTTTCTACTAACTGTCGGGACGGGTGATCTCTTCCCGGCGGGCGGGGGCGGGCGGGCGCCGGTACGACGAGGTGCGGGATCCGTACGAAGATGGGCGCATGAGCGATACCTTCCGCACCCGTGTCCTGGAGATCACCACCGGCCGCTCCGAGCGCGTGTACGACCTCACCGATCACTGCGAGGCGTTCCTGCGCGAGGCGGCCGGGGGCCGTGACGGCCTGCTCAATGTGTTCGTGCCCCACGCGACCGCCGGCGTGGCGGTGCTGGAGACGGGCGCGGGCAGCGACGACGACCTGCTGGCCGCGCTGCGGGACCTGCTGCCCGCGGACGACCGCTGGCGGCACCGGCACGGCAGCCGGGGCCACGGCCGTGACCACGTGTTGCCGGCCCTGGTGCCGCCGCACGCGACCCTTCCGGTCATCGGTGGGCGGCTGGAGCTCGGAACCTGGCAGTCCGTGTGCCTGGTCGACACCAACGTGGACAACCCGGACCGTCAGGTGCGGCTGAGCTTCCTGGGCTGAGGGGCGCTGAGGATCAGTCCTTCTGCGCCGATCGCGGAAGCTGGCGCAGCTTCAGCTCGGTCTTCGTGCCGAAGGCCCAGTCGAGCATCCGCACGGCGTCGGGGTAGCGGTTCGTGGGGTCGTTGAGGATGACGCCCACGACCGTGCGGTCGCCGCGCCGGGCGGCGAAGACCAGGCACGGCCCGGCGGCCGTGCCGGTTCCGGTCTTGATGCCGATCGCGCCCTCGTAGGACCCGAGCAGCTTGTTGGTGTTGTCCCAGCGGTAGGTGCGGTTGACGTTCACGGCCTTCTGGCTGGTGGTCGTCGTCTTGACCACCGTGGCGAGCGTGTCGTTCGCCAGCGCGTACCGGGCCAGCGTCGCCGAGTCGCGCGGGGTGGTGTAGTTGTCCCCGTTGGTCGATATGCCGTCGAACGAGTCGTACCGGGTGTTGGTCATGCCCAGGTCCTCGGCCGTCTTGTTCATCTTGGCTATGAACTGCCGGGTCCGGGCGGCCTCCGTGTTGCCCAGACCGAAGGTGTCGGCGAGCGCGTACGCGGCGTCGCACCCGGAGGGGAGCATCAGCCCGTACAGCAGCTGACGTACGGTCAGGGTGTCGCCCGTCCGCAGGTCGGCGGTGCTGGCGCCAGTGCGTTCCACGTAGTCGCGGTACGACTGCTTGATGGTGACCTGCTTGTCGAGGTCGAGGCCGCGCTTGTTCAGCACCGTGACCGCGGTCATGATCTTGGTGGTGCTGGCCATCTGTCGCTTGGTGTCGGCGTCCTTGCCCCACAGCTCGTGGTTCGCTCCGCTGTCGAGCAGGAACGCGCCCCGCGCGGCGATGCCGGACGGGCCGCCCTCGGCCTGGGCGGTCGCCGCGGGCAGCGCGACGGCCAGCGCGAGCGCCGAGGCGATCGCAGCCGCGTACCGGCGGCGGACGGATCTGCTTCTGAGCTCCATGAAGGGACCTTTTTCCTCGTGAATCGGGTGTGGCGTGCAGATGATCGCACCAGTCACTCCGTGAGGAAAAAATGGAATGTGCGGTTCATTCCCTACGGCCGTTGAAGACCCACGCGTAGGCCCGTTCGGCGTCGAACTCCCCCTGGCCGCCCGGGAACAGCAGCCCCGCCGTCCTGAAGGCCGGGTCCGCGGCCACGGTCGGCGCGTACGGCACACCCACGCACCGTATCCCCGCCCGGTGCGCCGCCTCGGCGCCCGGAGGCGCGTCCTCCACCACCACGCAACTCCCGGGCTCCGCGTCCAACTGCCGTGCCGCCTCCAGGAAGACGTCCGGTTCGGGCTTGCCCCGGGGCACCTCCTCGGCCGAGACCACCGCGGCGAAACGGTCCGTCAGGCCGACGCACTCCAGCACCGCTCGGATGATCCGCCGCGAGGATCCGGACGCCACGGCCAGCGGCACCCCGGCCTCGTCCAGCCGTTCCACGTACGCCCGCATCCGGGGGAACGTTTCGGTGCGCGTCCCCGCCAGCTCCAGATACGCGCGGTTCAGCTCGGCGAGCAGCTCGTCCACGGGCACGTCGAGGCGGTGCTCCCGGCGCAGGGTCTCCAGCGTCTCGAGCGTGCCGATCCCCACGAACCGCAGGTGATCGTCCCAGCCGAAGGCGCGTACACCGTGGTGGGCGAGTACGGCCCGGCTCGCCTCGAAATAGTTCGGCTCGCTGTCCACCAGCGTTCCGTCGAGATCGAAGATGACCGCGAGAGGCGCGGACGCGCTTGAAGTGATCACGCGCCCAGCATGGCAGGGCCCTACGGGCCTCACGGCACCGCGGGCCCGGCGGTCAGGTGGTGCGCTGCGCCGCCCGCCCGACCGACTCCACCAGCGGCACCATCCGGTAGGGCACCCGCTCGCGCAGCACCATCTCGGTCCGCGTGCGCACCACGCCGGGCAGCTGCACCAGCCGCTGGATCACGTCCTCCAGGTGTGCCGGGTCGCGTGCGACGACGCGCGCCATCAGATCGCCGCTGCCCGTTATCGAGAACGCCTCGATGATCTCCGGTACGTCACCGAGCTCGTTCGCCACGCTGTCGAGGTGGCCCTGGGTGACCTCGATGTGGACGAACGCCAGCACGGGGTGGCCGAGCGCGGCGGGGGAGAGGCGGGGGCCGGTCCCGGTGATCACGCCGTCGCGCTCCAGCCGGTCGAGCCGCGCCTGCAGCGTGCCGCGCGCGATCCCGAGCAGCCGCGCGTACTCCCGAGCGCTCGTCCGCGGCCGCTCCAGCAGCAGTCGCAGGATCCTGGCGTCCAGCGCGTCCACGGCCATGGGCCATCGGCTCCCTCGGGGTCGTTCGGTCCGGCCCGCACTGTACCAATGGCCCAGTCGTCCGGGGTGAAGCCGCACGGTACGGCGGAACGCGGCCATTGGCCCGCTCCTGGCGCAGTTACTCGCTGTTCTGCTGGGCCAATGGCTCAGTTTTTGCGGGCACTCTTGAGCCACCCGCCGTAGTGATGGTCTGATGGTCGGGTCGATGGCGCTGCGGATTCCCGCGGCGCCTTTTTCATGCCGGGTTCATCGCGGGGTTTTCCATCGCTCCGCGCCGGGATCCGGGCGGGTTTCGCATCAGGATGTCGAGACAAGACGTCGAAAGGGGCGCAAAGCAGTGCTGAAGAGGGCGTTCGTGGCACCCGATCCGGGCCGGGCCAGGCTGCGGACCGCCACCCGCGCCGTGCTGGGCGTGGGCCTCGCGGTCACCGTCGTGGCACTGTCCGGGCTGCCGCTGACGGCCTCCATCACCGGTGGGCTCGCCGCGCTGCTCGCGCTGTTCACGGTCGCCGACCCGACCGTCCGCCGCCAGGCGGTCACCACCGCGCTGCTGCCCGCCGTCGGCCTGCCCGTCCTCGCGCTGGCGTCGGCCCTGCACGGGCTGCCGCTCGCCCGGGACGCGGCTTTCCTCGCCGTCGTCTTCTGCGGCGTCTACGCCCGCCGCTGGGGCCCCCGGGGCAACGCCCTCGGGATCTTCGGCTTCATGATGTTCTTCGCGACGCAGTTCCTGCACGCCGTCCCCGCCCAGCTGCCGCACCTCTACGCGGCGGTGCTCCTGGGCCTGGCGGCGGCCGGCGGCGTCCGCTTCGCGGTCTGGCCCATCGAGCGGCGCACCCCGCCGCCCGCCGCTCCCGCACCCCTCGGCGCCCGGGGCCTCGCGCGCGCCACCACCCGGCAGGCCTTCCAGACCGCCTTCGCCTGCGGCCTGGCCCTCGCCGTCGGCCAGCTGGTTTCCCAGGAGCGCTGGTACTGGGCCGTCGGCACGGCCTGGTGGATCTTCGTCAACACCGCCTCGCGCGGGGAGACCCTCGTCCGCGGCTTCCGCCGTGTCGTCGGCACCGTCGCGGGCATCGCCGCCGGCCTCCTCGTGGCCGTACCCCTCCACGGCGCGCCCGCGCCCACCGCGGCCCTGGTCGCCCTCTGCGTCTTCGGGATCTTCTACACCGCCGCCCCCTCCTACAGCTGGATGATGTTCTTCGTCACCGTCATGGCCGGCCTGCTGTACGGGCTCCTCGGCGTGCTCCACCCCGGCCTGCTGGCGCTGCGCTTCGAGCAGACCCTCGTGGGCGCGGCGGGCGCGGCCGTCGCCGTCGCCGTCGTCCTGCCCGTCACCACCCACGCCGCCACCGACGCCTGGATCCGGCGGGCCCTGCTGGCCGTGCGGCACTGCACCGCCGAGTCCACGCGCCGGCTGGCCGGCGACGAGTCGGCCGACCCCGCGCCGCACGTCGCCGAGCTGGAGCTCCTCCTGACCAAGGTGCGGGTCTCCCTCGCCCCGCTGCTCCACCCGCTGAGCCCGCTGCGGGCGCGCCGCGAGCGCGCCCGGGCGGTCCTCGCCCACCTCGACGACTGCGCCCGCCAGGCCCGTGGCCTGGCGGAGGTCGCCGCCGACCCCGCCGCCTCCCACGACGCCCGGCTGACCGCCGCCTGCGACCGCGTCGAATCCGCGCTGCTGGCCCTGGCCGCGCCCGGCGAGACGCCCGGAGCCGCGACGGGACCCGGCGCCGCCCCGCACCACCACCCCGGCGCCGAGACCGCCCTCGCCCACCTGCGCGACCTGGAGGCGTCCCTCGCCTCGCTGGCCACGCCGCTGCGCGAGGGGCCGCGCGGGGTCTTCGCCTCTGCGGCGTGAGTGGTCGCGGGTGGCTCCGGCCGTCCGCTGGCCGACCGACCGGTACCCCGGCGAGGCGGCGGCGCGTGGGCCGGGGGAGCGACCGGTCGCGGCGTTGTCAGTGCCGCCGTGTAGCGTCGGAGCCACTGACAGTGATCCGACGCTCGGCGGGCCGCATCAACCCGCCAGGCCGCGAGGGGGAGGACGTCATGGCGAACGGCAGTGAGGGACAGCGGCGCCGGTGGGCGTACATCGGCTCGTTCACCGAGGCGGGCGGCCCCGGCCTCACCGTGGCCGAGGCCGACGCCGTGACGGGCGCGCTCACGCCCGTCCACGCCACCGACGCGGTCGTGAACCCGTCGTACCTGGCGCTCTCGCCCGGTGGCGACGTCCTGTACGCGGTCAGCGAGACCGACGAGGGGGCCGTCGCGGCGTTCTCCCTCGCGGATCCCGCCCGGCCCGCGCTCCTGGGTCCGCCCGTGCCCGTCCGGGGTGACGGGCCCACCCACCTCGCCACCGCCGGCCCGTGGCTGCTCACCGCCAACTACGGCTCCGGCAGCGTCAGCGCCCTTCCGGTCCGGATGGGCGGGGCCCCGGGCGCTCCCTCGGCGGTGTTCCCGCACCAGGGAGGCGGCCCCGTGCCGGACCGTCAGGCCGGGCCGCACGCGCACGCCGTCGTGCCCGACCCCACCGGGCGCTGGCTCCTCGCGACCGACCTGGGCACGGACTCGGTGTGGATCTACGGGACCGACCCCGTCACCGGCGCGCCCGGCCCGCACGGGGAGGCCCGGCTGCGCCCCGGCAGCGGCCCCCGCCATCTGGTCTTCCACCCGCGCGGCGACCGCGCCTACGTCCTCAACGAGCTGGAGCCCACCGTCACCGTCTGCCGCTGGGACGGGGCGACGGGGACGCTCGAGCCCTTGAGCGAGACGCGCGTCGTACCGGCCGGGGCGGAGGGGCCGACGTACCCGTCCGCCCCTGTGATCTCCGCCGACGGCCGCTTCCTGTGGGCGGCCAACCGGGGCCACGACAGCGTCGCCACGCTCTCCCTCGACCCCTCCGGCGACGAGCTCGTGCTGCTCGGCACCGTCGGCTGCGGCGGGCACTGGCCCCGTGACCTGACGTCCGGCGCGGACGGACGGGTGCTGTACGCGGCGAATGAGCGCTCCGGGGACGTCACCTGGTTCGCCGTCGACCCGGACACGGGCATACCGGAGCGGACGGGCTCTGCCGCGATCGCGGCGGCGTCCTGCGTGGTCTTCACCTGAGCCGTGCGGCGCCATGCGCTGCCGCGGAGCGGCCTTCGCTCGCGCGAGCCCGTCCCCGGCGGGGCGCCGGCCCTGCGACCGGAGACGGCCGATTCCCGTTCGCCCCGGCGGGGCCTGGGCTTCGCCGGAGGCGGCCGCAAACGCCGGGAGGGGCCTCCGGCGGTGGAGACCCCTCCCGTGGCGGTGCGGACGGCCGGGTTACCGGGCGGCCGGGGTGCCCTGGGCCGTGGGCAGCGTGATGCCCAGCGCGGCCGCGTACGTGGCGAGGACGAGCTTGCCGAGCGACGGGTACTCGCCCAGCGGCTCGGCGGCGGCGCAGCCGGCCTCCTTGGCGGCCATGGCCGTGAGGGTCTCGTCGACCTCGGGGCCGATGAGGCAGGGGGCCAGCGCCAGGTTCCGGGAGCCGGAGCCGCGCAGCTGGTCGGCGGCGCGGGCGACGGCGCCGTCCTCGTCCAGCGCGGCGGCCAGCACCGGCACCGCGAGGCGGGCGGAGAGCAGCATGCCGGTGATGCCGGCGGACTGCACGGCCTCCTCGCCGCCGACCGTCGCGAGGACGATACCGTCGGCGGCCGTTGCGACTGTGAACAGTCGGGCGCGGTCGGCGCGGGCCAGCCCGGCCTCCGAGAGGCGGACGTGGAGGGCCTCCGCGAGCAGCGGGTGCGGGCCGAGCGCGTCGGTGAGCTCGCTGGCGGAGCCGCTGCTCATCACGGCCTGGCGTATGCGGCGGACGACGGCGCTGTCCGGGCCCGCCAGCAGCGGCACGACGACGGCGTCGGGCGCCTGCGCCCAGACGGCGGCGCCCTCCGGGCCCTCGGCGGCCTCGGCCTCGGCCATGCGGGCGGCGCGCTGGGCGGAGGCGTGGCCGAGGACGGCGTCCAGGGCGGGGAAGCCGTCACCGGCGTCGCCGCCCTCGGTGGCGTCCACGTAGCCGATGCGCGCGTCGAGGCCCGGAAGCTCCGAGCGGGCGATGCTCAGCAGCTCCTCGGCGAGGCGGCGTGTGGTGATGTCGGGCGTCCCGGGCACGGCGAGCACCAGCGGGGGAGCACCCGCCGGAGCGGCCGCGGGCTCCGGCCGCCGGTGCCGTCCGGGCTGGCGGGGACGCGGCATTCG
This sequence comes from Streptomyces sp. L500, assembly GCF_054551825.1. Taxonomy (NCBI): domain Bacteria; kingdom Bacillati; phylum Actinomycetota; class Actinomycetes; order Kitasatosporales; family Streptomycetaceae; genus Streptomyces; species Streptomyces sp. L500. Next base: position 14,808 of record NZ_JBTOLC010000040.1, on the reverse strand, counting down.
TACTGGCAGGCCCGGCGTGGGCCCTGTGGGGGAGCTCATGGCGCCGCATGTTAGCCGTTCATAGGACTCGTCCGTTTAGGTGGGGGTAAATGATCAAGGTCTGTCCGGTTTTATTCATCCCCTCAAGCGTTGGGTGCGGATGTGATCAGCAAACGACGCGCAGGAGCGCGCCGTCCACCGGCAGTGCGAGGCTGTCCTCCGTCAGCGCCGTGGCCACGCGCAATGCCCCCGCGAGGGGATCGCCCTGAGCGGTCGTCACCCGGGCCTGAGGTAGTTGCATTTGCAACTCCTCCTGGACGGGGGAGAGCAGGGGCTCGCCCATGCGGAACAGCCCGCCCGTCAGCGCCACCTCGGGAGCCGCCACCTCGGGAGTCGCGGCCGGGCCCGCGTCCGGGCTCGTGGCCGGTGGGCAGGCCGCCGCGGCGGACGCGGCGATGTGGCGCGCGGCTTCCCGCAGGATGCCCGCCGCGACCGGGTCGTCCGGCGCGCAGCGCCCCACCTCCGGGGCGAAGGAGGCCAGCACGGCGGGCCGGTCCGGCCGGGGGTAGAGCTTTCCGGGCAGCCCGCACGCCGGGCCGAGGACCGCCTCCAGGCGGGCGAGCAGCGCCGGTGATCCCCCGGCGCGCCCGTCGAACGCCCGCATCGCCGCCTCCAGCCCGGCCCGTCCGATCCAGGCGCCGCCACCGCAGTCGCCCAGCAGATGGCCCCAGCCGTCGGCGCGCCGCCAGCGGCCCTCCGGGCCGAGGGCGGTGCCGAGCGCGATCACGCCCGTACCGGCGGCGACGACCACGCCCGGGCGCTGCCCCAGGGCGCCCGCGTAGGCGGTCACGGCGTCGCTGGCCAGCGCGAGCCGCCGGGCGCCGAGCTCGGCGCGCAGTACTCCGGGCAGCACGGCGTGGAGGTCGTTCCCCAGGGTCGCCATGCCTGCGGCGCCCACGCACACGGCGTCGCAGCCCGGCGAACCGGCCTCGTGGAGCAGCCGCCGGGCGGCGGGCAGCACCCGGTCGAGCAGCTCCGGGGCGTCGATGCCGCGCCCGCCCGTGCCGACCGGCACGGGCGAGGACCAGGTCAGCGGGGAGCCGCCGGCGGCCGGGGCGAGCGCCACCCGCAGGCCCGAGCCGCCCGAGTCGACCCCCAGGACCGCGCCCGCTCTGCCCCTGTCCGCCGTGCCGGTACGAAGCGACATGGCGCGCACCCTATCGCCCGGGCCGTGGCCCGTGTCAGGCCAGTCGCCAGTCGACCGGCGCCATGCCCTGCTGGGCCAGCAGGTCGTTGGTCCGGCTGAACGGGCGCGAGCCGAAGAAGCCGCGGTCCGCCGACATGGGGGAGGGGTGCGCCGACTCCACGCACGGCACCCCGCCCAGCAGCGGCCGCAGATTGCGGGCGTCGCGCCCCCAGAGCACCGCCACCATCGGCTTGCCCCGGGACACCAGCGCGCGGATCGCCTGCTCGGTGACCTCTTCCCACCCCTTGCCCCGGTGGGCGGCGGGCTTGCGCGGGGCGGTGGTCAGCGCCCTGTTGAGCAGCAGCACCCCCTGCCGGGTCCACGGGGTGAGGTCGCCGTTGGACGGCCGGGGCAGCCCGAGGTCCGTGTGCAGCTCCCGGAATATGTTCTCCAGGCTGCCCGGGAGCGGGCGCACCTCCGGGGCGACGGAGAAGCTGAGGCCGACGGCGTGGCCGGGCGTGGGGTAGGGGTCCTGACCCACGATCAGTACTCTGACGTCGTCGAACGGCTGCTGGAAGGCGCGCAGCACGTTGGCGCCGGACGGCAGGTAGGTCCGGCCCGCCGCGATCTCGGCGCGCAGGAAGTCACCCATGGCGGCGATCCGCCCGGCCACCGGCTCGAGCGCCTTGGCCCAGCCCGGTTCGACGATCTCGTTCAAGGGTCTCGCAGCCACGGCTGCCGTGCCTCCCTGTCCTCACGTATGGACGGTGTCGCTCTGAGGCAAAGATCGTACGCGAGGCGAGGGCGGCGCCCGTCGGGATGCCCGGACGGCAGCGCGGACCGGCCGGTGCGACGCTCCCGCGCGTCCTGCGGATTCACCCGTCGCGGTGCCCGGGACCCATCATCGGCTTGTCATTCTTTATGACGTACTCCCGGACGGGCCTTGACGGCGACAGGCCCACCTCGTGTCGGACCTCGTGTTGGACAGGCGCCCGGACCGCGGGGAATGTAAGCAGGAAGCATGCGCCTTCAGCACCGTCTGCCGGACCCGGGTGAGTCGTGGCGCCCCAGCCGTGCGCTGATCGCGGTGCCGCTGGGGCTGATCGGGCTGATCGTGACGGTGGACCTGCTGACCGCGCCCAACATCCACCTCGGCCCCCTGCTGGTCGTGGCCCCGACGATCACCGCGGTGTTCGCCGGTCCCCGGCTCACCGCCCTCATCGGCGCCCTCGCCGTGGTCGCCCAGATCGTCATCGGCCTCTTCCACGGCGGGCTGTGGACGTCCAACCACCAGGCGCAGATCATCGCGCTCGTGGTGATCACCCTGTTCGTCGTGGCCTTCCGCTCGGTGCACGAGGGCCACCAAAGGGAGCTCAGCCAGGCCCGCTGGGTGGCCGACGTCGCCCAGAAGGTCCTGCTCAGGCCACTGCCGGCGCGACTGGGGCCGCTGCGCATCGCGTCGGTGTACGTCGCGGCGGAGGCCGGGGCGCGGATCGGCGGCGACCTGTACGCGGCCGTCCGCACCCCCCGGGGCGCCCGCGTGATGATCGGCGACGTACGGGGCAAGGGGCTGATGGCGGTCGGCGACGCGGCCCTGCTGCTCGGCGCCTACCGCGCCGCCGCCCATCGCGATCCACCGCTGCCCCGGCTCGTGGCGCACCTCCAGAACGCCGTCTGCTCGGAGACCGAAGGGCCCGAGGGGTACGAGGGGCCGGAGGGGGCTGAGGAGTCCGAGTGGACCGACGAGGAGTCCGGGCAGCCCACCGGCGACACCTCGGCCGGGGAACGGTTCGTCACGGCCGCGGTCCTCGACATCCCCGACGACGAGCAGGTGCTCCGACTCATCAATTGCGGCCACCCGCCGCCGATCCTGCTGCGCGACGGGGAGCCGACGGAACTGGCGGTGCGGGATCCCGCCCTCCCCCTCGGGGTGAGCGGCAGCGTCACCGAGGACGACTACGAGGCCGAGACCTTCCCCTACCGGGACGGCGACCTCCTGCTGCTCTACACGGACGGGGTCGTCGAGACCCGCGACGCCGACGGCGTCTTCTACCCCCTCGCCGACCGGCTCCGGGCCTGGCGGGAGACCGACCCCGAGCGGCTCGCCCAGCGCCTCCACAGCGATCTGGTCGTCCACGCGGGCGGCTCCCTGAGCGACGACGTCGCCCTCGTCGCCATCGCCCGCCACCCGGTCCGGACGACCGGCCGGAACGTCAGTTCACCGCCGTCCCCTCCACCGAGCGCGCGGCGCCGAGCAGGCCCTCCCAGTCCGGGATCTTGACCGTGCCCCGGCCCAGCCGGCGCCCCAGCGTGGCCTCGGCCGCCTCGATGCCCAGCCAGCCCGGCCACTCCACCGGGTCCCCGCCGGCCGCGCGCAGAGCGGTGAGCGGGTCCTCGGCGGGGCGGCGGGCCAGGAGGGTCCGGGCGTCGGCGAGCAGCGAGCCCACGGTCTCCTTGGCGCAGGGGCGGTTGGTGCCGATGACGCCGGTCGGCCCGCGCTTGATCCAGCCCGCGACGTACTCGCCGGGCGAGGGCGCGCCGTCCCGCAGCACGCGCCCCTGGTCGTGGGGGACGGTGCCGCGCTCGGGGTCGAACGGCAGCCCGGGGATGGGGACTCCGCGGTAGCCCACCGAGCGCAGGACCAGCCGCGCCTCGATCTCCTCGAACCGCCCGGTGCCCACGACGCCGCCGTTCCCGTCCGGCGCCGTCCGCTCGAAGCGCACCGCCCGTACGGCCTCGTCGCCCAGCAGGGCGACGGGCCGCAGGAAGAACCGCAGCCGGATCCGCCGGAGCCCGTCGGTGTCCGGCCGCCCGGCCCACTCCCGCAGCACCTCCACGTTGCGGCGGGCGGCCGCGGACAGCGCGGAGGGGTCGGCCCACGCCGGGTCCAGCGCGGCCTCGTCGGCCCGTACGTGCGCCCAGGCGCCCGGCAGGGTGCCCAGTTCGCGCAGCTCCTTGGTGGTGAACCGGGCCTGGGCCGGTCCCCGCCGGCCCACCATGTGGATCTCCCGCACCCGGCTGGCGGCGAGCGTGGCCAGGGCCGCGTCCGGGACGTCGGTGGGCCGCAGGTCGTCCGCGCGGCGCGCCAGCACCCGCGCCACGTCGACGGCCACGTTGCCGACGCCGATGACGACGGCGGAGCGCGCCTCGAGGGCGAACCCTTCGGGCGCGGCGTCGGGGTGGGCGCTGTACCAGGAGACGAACTCGGTCGCCGAGAAGCTGCCCGGCAGGTCCTCGCCCGGGATGCCCAGCCGCCGGTCGGTGGCCGCGCCCACGCAGTAGACCACCGCGTGGTAGAGGTCCAGCAGCCGACGCGGCGTCACCTCTCCCGGGCCGTCGCCCACCGCGACGTTGCCGAGGAACGTCACCCCGGGCAGCTCCAGGGCGGTGCGGAGGTTGTTCTGAAGGGATTTGATCTTCTCGTGGTCCGGGGCGACGCCGTAGCGCACCAGCCCGTACGGGCAGGGCAGCCGGTCGAGCACGTCGACCCTGACTCCTGGCACCGTGCGCTGTTCCACGAGGGACTGGGCCGTGTAGACACCGCTCGGTCCCGATCCGACGACTGCGACGCGAAGCACAGGGGCTCCTTCCCGCGGGTGCGTCCAGGATCCCATCGACGGCCGGGTCACGGCAGGGGCAGAAGGGCCACACGGGTGCGGTCTCCCGAAGGCGGGCTCGCCGGTTCCCGGGTCGGGCGCCCGTCAGATCTCCGGTCCAAGGCCGTCGGTTCCCCGGTCGGGGGCCGTCAAGCCCCCGGGGCCGGTGGCGGTTCGCCGGGCGGGAAGCCGAGCTCCCAGGCGAGCGCGTACCGCTGGAACAGCTCCGCGCGCAGCCGCTCCGCGGGCATCGGCGCCCCCGGCAGCAGGATGGCCACGACCGCGCCCATCAGCAGGGCGCGCAGCAGGCGGTAGTCGGTCTCCGGGTCGGCGGAGCCGTAGTGGGCCATGGTGTCGCGCAACAGGGCGGCGAGGCGCTGCTGCTCGGGGCACTGGATGAAGCCCTCGGCGGTGAGGATGCCCGCCATATGGGTGCGCATCAGCCGGGGCCGGTCCCGGGCGAGCCCGAGGATCGCGTCGATGGCGCGGGCCAGCAGGGCGTGTCCCTCGCGCGTGCGCGGCTCGTGCTCCAGGCAGGCGGCGAGTTCCAGGTGCATCAGCCGGTGCACGGCGGACTGGAGCAGCTGCCGCTTGCCCGGGAAGTAGTAGGAGACCAGCCCGCGCGCGGTGCCCGCCCGGTCCGCGATGTCGGCGAGGGTCGTCGCCTCGTAGCCCCGCTCGTCGACGAGTTCGACGGTCGCCAGCAGCAGGCGTTCGATGGAGCGGCGTCGCAACTCCTCGTTGACCGCTGGGCTGCGCGGAGACATTGCTTTAACTCCTGCGTTGACTGGCTCCGAGCCAATATACTCAGGGGGCGGCCGGTTGTCCCTCCCGGCGGACGGGCTCCGGCGTGTCCGCTGATGTCGGGTCATGCGGGGGATGATCCGACATCAGCGGTTTCGTACCGTCGGTGCCGGTCAGGAGGAGTTCCCCGGCGTGCGGGGCGAGGACGCCCGCGCCGACGAGCGCGAAGAGCGGCAGCTCCAGCGCGCCGCTCGGGAGCGAGCCGACGATCACCAGCCAGCCCGTCACCGCGTCGTGATCACGGCCAGCCGGTGCGCGCGATGTTCCGGCCGGTGGAACGGTCGCAGAACGTCATGCTTGATCGAATGCGCGGCCGACGTGCGGGAGTTCGCGTCGACTGTTCACTCGCCGGACGGCTGGGCGTCCATGGGTGCCGGCGCGCCCGGGCACCCGTCCGGACGTTCGATCCGGCGCCCGCGCCGCCGCCAGGCCACGATGACGGCCGCCAGCCCCGTGACGGCCAGGAAGCCCGCCGCGCCGAGGAAGACGGGGGATGTGGGGGACGCCGCGCGGCTGCCCGCTATGACGTAGGCGGCGGTGTTGGGCGCGCTCCCCAGGGCCGTGGCCAGCAGAAAGGGCGACCAGCCCATCCGGGAGACCGCGGCGCAGTAGTTCACGCCGGCGAAGGGCAGCCCCGGGAAGAGCCGCAGCGCCATCATCGAACGGAATCCGTGGAGGCTCAGCTGCCGGTCGGCGGCCGTCAGCCACCGCCCCCGTACCAGGGGCCGCAGGGCGTCCTGCCCCAGCAGCCGGCCCAGCCCGAAGGAGAGCGCCGAGCCCAGCACCGTCCCCACCACGGCGGCCGTCGTGCCGAGCGGGGCCCCGAAGAGGGCGCCCGCCGCCAGGCTCAGCACCGGGCGCGGGACGAACGCCGCCGTGCACAGCCCGTACGCGCCGGCGAAGAGCACCAGCGCCGCCGCCCCGCCCGACAGCCGGTCCGGCCAGCCGCCCGTGAGCAGCCGCTCCGGATGGAGGAGCAGCACGGCCGCGACGGCCCCGCCGACCAGCGTGACGAGCAGCCCCAGCCGGACCCGCGGGGACAGCAGCGCGCGGGCGCGGCGCTCGGCGGGGCCGGGGGGCGGCGCGGCGGTATCGAGCATCGAAGGAGCGTAACCGACGAGGCCGTAAGGACGGTGTGATCTGCGTGAGACGGCACAGAAGCAGAAACGAACGGTCATTTTCCGTTCGCCCGGCCGGTCCGTCGGCCTGCGGTGCGGAGCGGGCGAAAAGCATTCGACGGGCCCCGGGCGGTGCGCGAGCATCGCGCTCGGGGGCCGGTGCGGTCGGGCCCGGCTGACGGGCGACGGTGCCGTGGCGGCGCCCCGTCCCCGACTCCGGAACCGGGTGAACGAGTGAACCGGGTCCGGAGAGCGTCCGAAGATCCCGGAGAGAAGGAGCCATGACCCAGCAGGCCTATGCCCGCACCAAGCCGCATCTCAACATCGGCACCATGGGCCACCTCGACCACGGCAAGACCACACTCACCCGTGCCATCAGCGCACGTCTCGGCCGCACCGCCGCGCGCCGCGTCCCGCCCGGCCCCACGGTCGCCACCACGTACGTCGCGTACGAGACGGACACCCGCCACTACGCTCACGCCGACCTGCCCGGGAACCCCCGGTTCGTCGGGAACATGCTGTCGGGCGCGGCCGGGCTCGACGGCGCGATCCTCGTCGTCTCGGCGCTGGAGGGCGTCCGGCCGCAGACCGCCGAGCATCTGCTCCTCGCCCGCCGCGCCGGCGTGGAGCACTTCGTCGTCGCCCTCACCAAGACCGAGGCCGCCCGGCCGGAGCGCGCCGACGCCGTCGAGGCGGACGTCCGGCGGCTGCTCACCGCCTGGGGCGGCGACGGCGCCCACACCCCCGTCGTCCGGGTCTCCGCGCTGGGCGCGCTGCGGGGCGAACCGCGCTGGACCGCCTCCATCGAGGCCCTCCTGGACGCCGTCGACGCCTGCCTCCCCACCCCGGTCCGCTACACGGACGCGCCCTTCCTGCTGCCGGTCGAGCGCGTCCTGATCGTGCCCCGGCGCGGAACCGTCGTCACCGGCACCGTCGAGCGCGGCACCGTGCGCCCGCGTGACCTCGTCGAACTGCCCGAGGGGTACGGCCTCACCCACGTCCTGGGTGTGGAGACCTTCGGCCGCGGCATGGAGGTCGCCCAGGCGGGGGACAGCGTGGCGCTGCTGCTGCGCGGGTTGCAGGGGCACGAAGTACGGCGCGGGGACGTGGTCGCCGCGCCGGGCAGCGCCACCGTGCACCGGCGCTTCACCGCGCGGGCGCGGTTGCTGACGCCGGCCGAGGGCGGACGGCGCACCCCGGTCCGCACCGGCTTCCGGGCCCGCTTCCATCTGCGGACCGCCGAGGTCACCGGCGAGATCGGCCTCGGGCCGCGCGGCAGCGTCGGCCCGGGCGGGAGCGCGGCCCTGACGGTCGGCCTGGACCGTCCCCTCCCGGTCCGGGCCGGGCTGCCCTTCGCGATCCGCGAGGGCGGCCGCACCATCGGCACCGGCACGGTGACGGCCGTCGCGGCGTGAGCGCGGGGCAGGCGGTGAGCGCGTGGCGGGGCGGCGACCCCGGTACCAGGGGGCACGCCGCCCCGCCACGAGGGGGAACAATGGGGGAGTGGACGAACCGATACCCGTGACCCGCGAGGTCGACCAGGGCACCGCCAAGCTCATGCCCGACGTGGACCGGGCGCGGGCCTGGCTGCTGACCATGGACGGCGCACCCCAGTCGTACGTCGACCTCGACGACCCGACCCACCTCGAATTCGAGTACGCGCGCCGGATCGCCCACGTCCTCGACACCGTCGCCGAACCGGGTCGGCCGCTGACGCTGCTCCACCTCGGCGGCGGAGCTCTCACCCTGCCCCGCTACGCCGCCGCGACCCGCCCCGGCTCGGCCCAGCGGGTCGTCGAGGCGGACCGCGGCCTGATCGAGCTGGTCGCCGAACACCTGCCGCTGCCTGACGGCTCGGGGATCGAGGTGTGCGCCGGGGACGCCCGGGCCGTGCTGGAGGAGGCCCCCGCCGGTTCCGCCGACATGATCATCGGTGATGTCTTCGGCGGCTCCCGGGTGCCCGCGCACCTCACGTCCCTGGAGTACGCGCGGAGCGTCGCGCGGGTGCTGCGGCCGGACGGCCACTACGTGGCGAACCTCGCGGACGGCGCGCCCTTCGGCTTCCTGCGCGCCCAGGTGGCCACGTTCGCGGCCGTCTTCGAGCACGTGTGCGTGATCGCGGAGGCCCCGATGCTGCGCGGCCGCCGGTTCGGCAACGCCGTGCTGGTCGCCGCGCACCGGGAGCCGCCGCTCGCCGACCTCGCCCGCCGGTCCGCCGCCGACGCGTTCCCCGCGCGGGTCGAGTACGGGGCGGCCCTGGAGCGGTTCGCCCGGGGCGCGGTACCGGTCCGGGACGCGGACGCGGTGGCCTCGCCGGAGCCGCCGGGCGGGGCGTTCACGGTCGGCTGAGCGGCTTCGGCGAGGCCACCGTCCGTCAGGAGGAGGCGAGCGGCCTGAGGGTGCTCATGACCTTCTTGACGGTGTCGTCGGCGACCTCGCGCTTGTCGCCCTTGACCCCGGAGAAGACCCAGACGGCGAAGTCGCCGTTGGTGTCCTTGAAGGCCACGGTGAAGGCCTTGCCGTCGCTGGAGCACTTGTTGGCCTGGGGCACGTTGGTCACCGTGGTGGTCGCGGTGGCGCCGGTGATGCCGTGGTCGCTCTTGAAGGCCGTGCCCTTGCCGATGTCGTACTTGCCCTGCTTCTTCTGGTCGAACATCGCCCACGCCCAGGCGGCCGCCTCGTTCTGGGCGGCCTCCTCCAGGCTCTTGGCGCCCTGGGCGCCCTTGGTGCCGGCGACGCCGGACGAGTAGGTGTCGTCGGTGCCCCGGTCGTTCTTGACCGAGCACTGTTCCCGCTGGAAGTAGGCGGGCGAGGACATGGCCTCGGCCAGCTTCATGCCCGACGTGTCGGCCTCGTCGTCGATCCGCACGGCCGCCCCGTCCTGCGGCACGTCCCAGTCGGCGGGGACGTCGAAGGCGAGGTGCCGCTTGGAGTTGACGACGACCTTCCAGCCGTCGACGACGGGCTTGACGCCGCTGCCGCCCGCCCGCGGGTTGTCCAGCGGCGCCTGGGAGCTCGCGGCGGGCGACGGGCCCTGGGCGGACGCGGAGGGCTTGGCGTCCTTCGCGGCGGGCGCCGGGTCGTCCTTGCCGCCGTCGTCCTTGAGGACCAGGAAGCCGGTGACGCCCGCGGCGACGACCACCGCCGCCGCGACGGAGATCGCGATCACCGTGGTGCGCTTGTCCCGGCCGCCGCCCCCGCCCTGCGGCTGGGGCGCGCCGGGCGCCCCCGGCGGGGACCACTGGGGCGCGCCGGGCGGTACGGGCGGCGCCCCGGCGGGCTGTGCGTAGGGGTTGGGCTGCTGGTAGCCCGGCTGCTGCTGATACGGGTTGCCCTGGGGCTGACCCGGACCCGGCTGTGCGTACGGGTTCGCGTTCGGGCTCCCGTTCGGGTTCACGTTCGCGTTCGGGTCCTGAGGGTTCTGTCCGCCCCCGGGCTGCTGCTGTCCTGGCCACATGGCCGACAACCATAGAGGCCGTGGGTAACGGTTGTGGTCGTCGCCCCTTCCCGATCGTGCTACCGATTGGTAACTTACCGGCATGTCACAGACCACGCCCTCGATCGGCGACGCCCTCGCGGCCACCGTGCCCATGGTCCGCACCCTCAACCTCGTCTTCGACGAGATCACCGCCGAGCGCGCGGTCCTCCGGCTGCCCGACCAGCCCGACTACCACAACCACGTCGGCGGCCCGCACGCCGGCGCGATGTTCACCCTCGCCGAGTCCGCCAGCGGCGCCATCGTCCTCGCCGCCTTCGGCGACCAGCTCTCCCGCGCCGTGCCGCTGGCCGTCAAGGCCGAGATCGGCTACAAGAAGCTCGCCATGGGCCCCGTCACCGCGACCGCCGAACTCGGCCGCCCGGCCGCCGACGTCATCGCCGAACTCGACGCCGGACAGCGCCCGGAGTTCCCGGTGCGCGTCTCGATCACCCGCGAGGACGGCGCGGAGACGGGCGAGATGACGATCTGGTGGACGCTGCGCCCCAACAAGTGATCCCTGACCTGGCCGGGGGAGCGGCTGAAGCGCCGCTCCCGTAGGGCACGTCGAGGCGGTCGACGGGTGCGCAATGCCCTGCCCCTCCCGGCCGGGTCACAGCAGTGCCGACAGCATCGGGTGGGCGGTGGCGAGGAGGACCAGACCCGTCGCGGCCGCCGCGAACGGCACGATGCGCAGCGGGCTGACCAGCAGGAAGCCGGCGTGCAGCAGGACGGCCAGGGCGAGGGTGGCGGGCGCGGGGAGCAGGCCGAGCACGGCGAGTCCGAGGAGGACTTCGCCGAGGGCCGTGCAGACGGCGATGACACGGCAGACGGTGCGCGGTGCGGGCCGGAGCAGCAGTGTGCCCAGTGCGGCCTGCCGCGGCCAGGGCAGGAAGTCGCGGTTGCCGGCGGCGGCCTGGGTGGCGTTGTAGGTCAGGTTGTCGATGAGGACGCCGCCGTTCATGAAGTGCCGCGAGCGTACTTTGCGCAGGCCGGCGACCAGGTACAGCTGTGCGGCGAAGAATGAGGCGAGCGCCCCGCCCGCCGCCGTCCACGCCGGGCCGCCCACCGCACGGCCCAGGCCCGCCACGATGAGGCAGCCCGCGAGGATCGCCAGACACACCCCGGCGTACCGGACGCCGCCGTACCGCCGGTTGACGAACACCAGGGCCAGGACGGCCGCGGCGCATCCACCGAGGGCCGCGGCCGTACCGCGCCCGGGGGCGAGCCGTGCGCCGACGCACACAGCCGCTAGAGCCCCTCCCACCGCGAGCATGACACGAGCGAGACGGTGGTAGGCGGCGTACGCGGAGGAGGACGTCCAGCCGTGGCCGAGGCGGTAGACCCGGCCGCCGGGATAGTTCCGGGCGACGGCACGGGCGTCGGCCGTGACGACGTCGGCGTGCCACACCACGGCGACGGCGAGCAGCAGTCCCGCGCCGAGCACCGCCGTGCTCACTGCGCCCCACCCAGCGCGTCGGCAAGGACGCGCCATTCGTGCCCGGCGGGCAGCCGGGCCACACGCAGGCGGTGCCGACCGGGGTCGTAGTCCACCCGCCAGCCGCCGTCGGATCCGACGATCAGGCCGTGCAGCGGCATGTCGAAGCCCGCACCCTCCAGCAGGTTCCGCAGCTCCAGGACCGTGAGGTAGTGGCCGGTGGGGGCGATCAGCAGCCGGTGCGGCGGCAGTACGGTGGGGTCGTCGGGACCGGACCACAGATAGCCCTTGGACGAACCGGAGTACATGCCCCACGAGAACGGGCGGTTCGGTGAGATCGTCGCTCCCCACGCGACGAACGCCGCCAGCACGACCACGGCCGCGACGGTCAGCGTGGTGGAGGCCCAAGCAGGCATGGCCCGGCCCCCGTTCAGCGAGCGGGCCGGTAGACCGACACGTGATACGGGCAGCCGTCCCGGAACGGCGCCCCGCCCCAGCTCCCGTACCGCTCCCGCAGCTCCAGCCCGGCCGCCCGGGCCATCAGGTCCAGCTCGCCGACGCCCGCGTAGCGGAAGGAGACATGGAGGTGGAGGCTGCCACTGCCGTCGCCTGGTGTGATCGCGTAATGCGAGTGGTACCGCTGAGCGGCACGGTCGAACCGGCGGTAGCGCACGACCAGATCATCGCCCCGATTGGGCACCACGCGGCCGCCCGACCACTCCGCACCGACCAGGACCTCGGGAACGATCGCGTCCAGCACGAAGGCGCCGTCGGCGCCGACCAGACCGGCCGCATGACGGAAGCAGCGCGACTGGTCCTCCTGCGTGGGCAGTTCGAAGAACGTGCCACCGGCGACGAAGACCACGTCGACCGTCCGCCCGTCCGCCGGCAGCCGGGTGAAGTCGCCGACGGTCACCGGGATCCGGTCGCCGCCGGGCTTGGCCGCCAGCCGCGCCGCCATCTCCGGCGACGCGTCGACGCCCGCCACCCTGACGCCGCGCCGGGCCAGCGGCAGCGCTATCCGGCCGGTGCCCACACCCAGCTCCAGAGCGGTACCGGAGCCGGCGAGCCGGGCGAGGAAGTCGACGGTGTCGGCGGTCAGTGACTCCTTGCCGAACCAGCGGTCGTAGCGGTCGGCGAACCGCCGCGCGTACGGGGTGGCCGGGGCGGGCTCCGGCGGTTCGTGGGCCTCCGGGGATGCGGGCACGGGCTTCTCCAAGGGGCTCAAGGGAGGGGAGGGAGGGGAGGGATTGGGGAAGAGGCCGGGCGCACGGTCGGCTACGGTCAGCCGAGCGGGTGCGGAAGACGCCGGCGGGCCGTTCCCCTGGGTGACGTCGCCGGGTCCGGTTCCTTCGCGGGCAGACGCCGGGCACCCGGGGCGACCACACGCACCACCACCGGCTCGCCGAACCCGGCTCCGGGAGCGGAGGAGTCCACCTCGACGACGTCCTCACCGGTTCGCTCGGCCAGCAGACGCGGCAACTCCTCCGCCATGGTGGCCCGAGCCGCTGTCGGCCAAGGCTCCGTGACCGCTCCGCGCAGGAGAGCGGCGAGACTGTCCTGGCGGTGGAAGGCGTGCAGGGCGTGTTCCAGCGGGCCGTTCGGCGGCTGCGACGGCCCGTGCTCCCGCATCCGGTCCCATACGGCGACGGCGCTCGCGGTGCCCATGCTCCAGCGCACCATCAGCGCCTCGTGGACGGCGGAGACCGCTGCCGACGCCCGGTCCCCCGCGGTGGCGCGGGCACCGAAGCTCTGCCGTGTGCCGTCGCCCGCGTGCAGACACGCCACCACGCACGCGGTACTCCCCGGACCGGGCAGCACGACGCACCGTTCCCGCAGGCCCAGGACGGCCAGCACCCGCCGCAGATCCTCGCCGAGCGGCGCCGGTCCCGGCGGCGTCCGGCGGGGTGCGTCGTCGTACCAGGCGTGCCAGAACAGGTCGCGTTCGAGGATCTCCAACACGGCGTGTTCACGCGCCCGCGCGGCCGTGAGGTGCGCCGCGAGCCCGGTGGAGCCGGGGCGCAGCGGCGCCGGACAGCCGGCGGGCGGACGGTGCGCCAGGTAGACGGCGCACGCCGGTACGAGCACGGGGCCGCCGCCGGTCAGCGACTCCGCCGTCACCCAGGGCAGCGTCGCCTCCCGCACCTCCGCCAGTGGCCGCAACTCCGGCCAGGCCCATGGGTCCAGGGCGGGCCGGCCCTGTCGCCGCAGCGACGCGTACGACGCGACGACGGCTCCCTCCCGCGCCCGGTGCCCGGCGAGAACGCTGTGCACCCGCTCCATCAGCTCGCCCCGGGCCCGCCGCACGACATCCGCCGGGTCCGTGCCGGCGGCCGAACCGATGATGACCGGTTGTCCTCCGGCCGCGTCGTTCGCCGCGAAGGCGTTACCGCGCGCGGCTGTTCTACCGAGCACGAACCAGGGGGCGTCAGGGAACGGCCGCTGTGTCTGGACCGGCCAGTCGGGAAGCCCCGCGCTGCCCACCCTGCCCGTGGGACGCGTCGCAAAGACCGCTTCGGCCTGCTCCAGCAGCTCCCTGCCGGCATCCGTCAGCGCTTCGCTCCTGCCGCGCAACGTCGCCGCGCCTCGTCTGCCCCGGTCCAGCAGGAGGGCGTGGCGGGCCCGTGCGGCCGGCCCGTCCGGCAGCCGCCGGTACAGCAGCACGCTACGGGCCAGCACCACCACCTGCTGGAACAGACCGGCCAGAGGGCGCGCGTCGGGGCGCAGCGGAGTACTCAGCAGTTCCCCGGCGCCGGACGCCCGGAAGAAGGGAGCGGAGGCGGCGGCGGAATCGCATCGGTTGTGGGTGCCCTCGTGCACCAGCGCCTCCGCGAGCCGGACGTGGCCGGCCGGCCCGTCGGGCTCGCGTCCGGTCAGCCGTCGGCTGTTGACGAAGACGGCGCCGTGCGCGGTGAAGTCGGTGAACCCGTCGATACCCCAGCCGCCGAGGAGCACCACCTGTCGCAGTGTCACCTCCAGCTCGGCGGACATCCGGGGCCAGCTCGTGCGCAGCGTCCGCCACGCCTCCGCGATGACCTCCCGCTGTCCGGCGTCCCAGTCGAGCACGGCCGCCGTGCGCGCGGTGGGACAGCCGTCGCCCGCGTGCGTCACGTCGGCCGGTTCGGGGGCCTCCCGCAGTGCCCGCAGGACGCTGTCCTCCAAGTGCCGCTCCCCGGGCGGCGCCAAATCCACCGCCCATCCGGTGCGCTCAT
>NZ_JBTOLC010000004.1:0-262862 GCF_054551825.1 Streptomyces sp. L500 | reverse complement strand
TGCACCGTCCTGATTGACCGCCGAACCCCGCACCACCGCCAGGACGGTGTGCCCATTGCGCCGAGCATCCGAAAGCCGCTCCACGAGAAGCAGGCCGACGCCCTCCGACCAGCCGGTGCCGTCGGCGGACGCCGAGAACGGCTTGCACCGCCCGTCCTTGGCCAGGCCACGCAGCCGGGAGAACTCCACGAAGGTCGTCGGCTGGGACATGACGGTGACGCCGCCGGCCAGGGCGAGGTCGCATTCCCCGTTGCGCAGCGCGGTAGCCGCCAAGTGCAAGGCCACCAGGGACGAGGAGCAGGCCGTGTCCACCGTCACCGCCGGGCCCTCCAGACCCAACGTATAGGCGATCCGGCCCGAAGCCACACTCCCCGCACTCCCACTGGCCAGATACCCCTCCAGCCCCGGCGGCAGTTCACCGACGCGGGATCCGTAGTCGCCGTACATGACGCCGGTGAACACACCGGTCCGGCTGCCGTGGAGATCCGCCGGAACGATGCCGGCGCTCTCCAACGTCTCCCACGCCGTCTCCAGCAACAACCGCTGCTGCGGATCCGCCGCCGTCGCCTCCCTCGGCGACATCCCGAACAACTCCGCGTCAAACAAATCCGCGTCATGCAAAAACCCACCCTGACGCGCATAACTCGTCCCCGCACGCTCCGGATCAGGATCGAACAACCCCTCCAGATCCCAACCACGATTCACAGGGAACCCACTGACCGCATCCACACCACCGGCAACCAGCCGCCACAAATCCTCCGGCGAGGACACCCCACCCGGATAACGGCACGCCATCCCCACAATCGCGACCGGCTCATTGAGTCGGCCCTCGACTTCGCTCAGTCGCTTGCGCGAGTCGCGGGCGTCGGCGATGGCCCGCTTGAGGTATTCGCGGAGCTTTCCCTCGTCCGTCACGTGCTTTCAACTCCTGACATCAATGGCGTGTACAGCGAAGTCATGGGCCTGCCACCCGCCGTCCCGCGTGTCTGCGTGCGGGGGATTCAGCTGGGCGCGCACGTGAGCGCGGGGCTCGGCAGGGGCGTGGCATCGACGCGGCAGAACTGGCGTCATCGTGAAATCCGACCCTACGCGCGGTGCGGAATTCCTTTCCCAATGCGCGACCCACGGCCCGGTAACTTGCCCTGGTCCGGCGGCACTTCACGCCCGGAGAAAAGCTGCCCGGTCCGTGCGCGGGGCGCGGGCCGGGCAGCGTGGCCGCGGCGGTGGGGGAGCCGCCCCGGTGGACCCACCCCGCCGGGGACCGGCCGGGGTGGGAGGGAGGTCAGGGGGTGAGGCTCGGCGTGTCGTCGTGGCGGGCGGCCGACAGGAGCAGTTCGACGAGTTGCTCGTTGGTGATCCGCTCGGGCCGGCCGAGGGTGACCGTGGTGGCGTGGCTCTTGCCCCCGGCCCAGTCCGGGCGGCGCAGGAGCAGTTCGGGCCGGGCACCGACGACGACGAACAAGGGGCCCGAGCCCGCCGTCTCCGCGAGCCCTTCGACGGCGTCGAGCACGGCGTCGGCGCCCAGGTGGAGGTCGTCGACGCACAGGACCAAGGGCTCCTGGCGAGCCGCCTGCTGGAAGAACTGGCACCAGGCGTCCATGATCGCGGCGATGTTCACCTCGCCGAACTGGTCGTCGACGCCGATGCCGACGGTGTCCACCAGCGGGCCGAGCCGGGAGAGCAGCAGCGTGGAGGTGCGCTCGCTGGGGAAGAGCGACCGGATCGCGGCGGCCAGGCGGGCCTTCGCCGTGGGCAGATCGTCGTCGCCGATGCCGCAGTAGCCCGCCAGGATCTGAGCCGGGGCACGCAGTCGGCAGCCGTCCTCGTCCGGGGCGGGAAAGCGCCCGGTGAAGACGCGCACTTGGTCGACGCTTTCCACGGCCCGGCGGGCGAAGCCGCGCAGCAGTCGGCTCTTGCCGGTGCCGCCCTCCCCGAGGACCGTGACGAGGTGGGGCACGCCCCGATGCCGGGTGCGTTGCATCAGCCCGCGCAGGATGTCGTACTCGTACTCCTCGGCGTCCCCGGCCGTCGGGGGTTCCTCGTCCTGGACGCCCAGGGCCTGCCAGCCCGGGGCGGGCGGGCCGAAGGGCCGGTAGCGGATGCGGTGCTCGCTCGCCCGGCGGACGCGGTCGCACACCCGGACCTGACCTGCGGGCACCTCGCACAGCAGGGACAGGGAGTCGTCCAAGGCGGCGCCGACCACGGTCGCCGGGGCGCCCGGGGCCTTGCGGCGCGACGAGACCTCTCCCATGGTCACCGAGCAGTGCACGGTCAGCTGTGGTGTGCCGGGGCCGTGCCCGGTGGAGAGGTCCAGGACGTCACGGATCGCCAGTGCCGCCAAGACTGCCTGCTGGGCGTCGATCTCGCCAGGGTCCTCCAGCCCGAACAGGGCGAGCGTGACCGAGCCGAGCGTGGCGGTCACGGTGCCGCCGAACCGTTCGACCTGCTCCCTGACCAACTGGCTGGTTCCTTCGAGCAGTACATCGAGGTCCTCAGCGGCCACATCGGCGAGCGAGGGCGCCAGGTGGGTGCGTACCGACAGCACGCCGACCGTGCGGCGCGCGGTACCGGCGGTCCGCGCGGGCGCGGCGGTACCGCCGGTGCGCGGCTGCGGCACGGTGGGTTCGGCCGGCTGTTGCGGCATCGTCGCGCCGGCCTGTTGCGGCGTGGTCGTCTCGGCCCGTTGCACCGTAGTCGTTTCGACGGTCCGCTGTCGCGGCGCGATGTCCAGGAGGCGGGCTCCCTGGCGCTCGGAAGTCAGGGCGGGCAAGGCGGCGGGGCGGGAGAGCGCGGGGTCCTGGACGAGGATCGCGTGCTGCAGTTGCTGCAGGGCCCGGCCGGGCTCCAGGCCCAGGCTCTCGACGAGAACGGCCCGGGCCCGGCTGTAGACCTGGAGAGCGTCCGCCTGCCGGCCGCAGCGGTAGAGGGCGAGCATGAGCTGGCCGCACGAGCGCTCCCGCAGGGGCTCGGTCTGGACCATCCGCTCCAGTTCCGCCAGGACCGTGTGGTGGTTGCCGCATGCGAGTTGTGCCTCGAAATAATCCTCCAGCACATCCAGCCGGGTGTTCTCGACCGTGGCCAGCTCCAGCCACTGAATCCCGGCCTCCACCAGGTCGGCCAGGGCCGGGCCTCGCCACAGCGCGAGCGCGTCGCGCAGTAGCGACGAGGCCGGCTCGACCTCGCCCCGCGCCAGGCGCTCCCGCCCCTGACGGACCCATTTGTGGAACAGGTGAAGGTCCACCCGGTCCGGGTCGACCCGCAGCATGTAACCGGGCGGCTGGGTCAGTAGGGTGACGGCCGCGGGGTCACCGTCGGCCCATCTGCCGGACAGGGCGCTGCGCAGGTTGTAGACCGCGTTCTGCAAGATCTTGCGCGCCGTGGCGGGGACGTCGTTGCCGCCCCAGAGCGCGTTCAGGAGCTGGCTGGTGGCCACCACCTTGTTCGGTTCGAGCAACAGGGCGCCGAGGGTGGCGCGTTGTTTGGGGCCGCCGAGGACCACGGGCCGGCCTTTGTCGACTACTTCTATCGGACCCAGCATCCGGAACTGCATGTCTCCCCCAATGACTCCGTTCCCATGGGCGCATGACCCGGGCGCCACGGAGCGTGTCCGATGCGTCACCCGCTCTTATTGGTCAAGATCCCTTCATCATCGTGCAAGGTCTCGATCCAAGATCACACAAATCTTGGGCAAGTGCGGGGCGGGTATGCCCCACCGTGGTGCGCATCGCAGCGCGTCCGTGTCGGCGCGGTCACCCCTGGTCACGAGCTTGTCCGCCCGAGTCTGCCGCTGCGGTGCGGCGCGCCCGAGGCGGCCGTACACAGCAGCCGCAAGGGTTCCTGGGCGGGGGCGGAGTCGAGGATCTCGGACTGGAGTCGCCGCAGTTCCGCCGAGGGCTCCAGGCCGAGCTCCGACTTGAGGATGCAATAGAGGGCGTGGTAGGCGCGCAGGGCCTCGCTGCGGCGGCCGGCGCGGTGGAGCGCCGAGATGAGCTGCCCGTGGAACCACTCGTGCAGGGGGAACTCCTCGACCAGCGCGCGCAGATCGGGCAGCAGATCGCGCGCCCCGCCCCGCTTGATCCCGACCTCGATGCGCAGCTCCAGGGCCCTGATGCGCAGTTCCTAGATGCGCGGGATCCGGCCCGCGAGCACCGTGCCGATGGGCATGCCGCTCAGGGCCGGACCTCGCCACAGCGCCAAGCAGCGATCCAGGCGGTGCCCCGCGCTCTCCAGGTGCCCCGCCTCTACCTCCCAACGGGCTCTGCGGAGATACTGCTCGAACGTGGCGACGTCGACTTCCTCGTCCCGGACCCGCAGCTCGTAACCGGACGCCTTGGTGACCAGCACCTCCCGGCCGGCGGCGGTTACCCGCTCGTCCTCGAGCATCCGGCGCGCATGATAGACGTGCGTCTGCAGTGTCTTCAGCGCACTGTGTGGGGGACTCTCCCCCCACAACTCCTGGATGAGCACGGCGGTGGGTACCGCCTCGCGCGGCTGGAGGGCCAGCACTGCCAGCATCCGGCAGATCTTCGGCGCGTTGGGCTCGTACTCCCGGCCGTCATCGGTGATGATCCGGAACGGGCCCATCAGGTTGAACCGCACTGTTCACACTCCTGTTCAGATGTCCACGCCCGCGATATGCCGGGCGTGCGGGCTCCTCCCGATCCCACTTCCGCACCCGCGCGGAACACGCCCCGACCGCCGGGGACCCGGGCGCGGCCAGGAAGGTGATCACTCTGCGGGGTGCCGTCACCACCGTCACGCGGCCGTGCACACCATCGCGTCGGGACAGGACTCCTCGGCACCGAGCACGGCGGCGAAATGAGCCACCGACGCGAGCGTGACATGACGGTGCCAGCCGGCGAACGAGCGGCCGGTGAAGTCCCGCAGGCCCACCCGGTCCGCGAGGTCCAGGGCCTCCCCCGCGACCACATCACCCAGCCCCGTCAGCCCCAGCAGCCCGGGAACCGGCAGACCTGCCACGCCCGCCAGCCACAACCGGACCTCGCCAGGGCCGTCCACAGGCCACTCCCCCACCAGACGCAACCCCTCTGCGCCGCTGGTGGCCGGCGAGCCGGGAGCCACGACGGGAAGCGCCGCGGCCGGCACCCTCCCTGCGCCCACCGGGCGGCGCAGCCGCGCCAGGCGGGCCGCCAGCTCCCCAGCCGTCAGCTCCCGCGTACCGCCCACCGCCGACACCGGCACATCGGCCCCCAGCCGCGCACCCGGCCCCACGCGGACGATGAACTCGTGCCCCCGCTCCCACAGGTGCCGGGCCACGGCCATGCCGTCCACGCCCTCCACGTCGACCACCACAGGCCGTCGCGGCACACCGGCGGCGCCCGCCGCCTGGTCCACCGCCTCCAGCACACACTGCTGAAGGCTGGCCGCCCGCACATCCCCGGGGATGCGCGCCCGCCCCCGCAGCGGCTCCTCACGCCAGCGCCGCGGCAGCACCAGCTGCCACTCCACCGGCACCGCCGCCCCCCGCGCCATCAGCCAGACCCCCACCGCCAGCTGGCCGTTGACCGCCCGCCCCAGCTCCGGCACGAACTGCGCGGCGACGCCCACCGAACGCTCCCCCGCCTTCGGGATCGTCAATGGCTTGACCACCCACGCGTCCACACCCAGCGCACGCCACGCCTGCCCGGCCAGCGCTCGCCGCACCGGGCCCCACTCCCAGGCCGACTCGCTCACGAAATGGTGCAAACCTTGCAGGGCTCCCGGATCGCCCAGAAACTCCGCGATGTTCCGCAACGACTTACGGCCCGGCGCCCCCAGCAGGCCGCTCACATACCGCTCCGCCTTGCGTCGCTGGCCGCGCCGCAACGAACCGAAGACCCCCGCTCCCATCGGCTTCCCCCCGCACGTCGCCGTCCAGCACGACACCAAACAAACCAACTGAACTGTTTTTGGCCACGAAGTCCTGGCGCTGTCCCATGTCGGACGCCCTCCCACGACCCAAACGTGGCGGAAATATAGCTACTGAAGCGGACACAACGACCGCTTTTCCAGTGACCGACAAGCATACCGACCGACCAGTTCTTTTGAAGTAAATAGCAGCACGCCGCACCTCCGGCATCCGGCGTCACACCCGACCGCAAGCCTCAGAAAAGCGACAAACGAGAAAAACGCGGAAGAAAAGCGACGTCGGCAGGCATCAGGCACCTGCCGCCCACCACCCGGTCAATGGGTGACCACTGGACCCCCATTGACCGGGCGGTAGCCCTCACACGCCGAACGGGACCGGTGGAAGTCCACCGGTCCCGTTCATCCGTAACAAGCACTTCGACCGATGACCCGGCCGGGAGTCAGCCCGTCAGTCTTCCTCGTAGTAGTTGTTGATGATCACGTCCGGCTCGTCGTCGCTCATCGCCTCGTTGAGGAGCGCGCCGCCGACGAGGCCCGCCGCGCCCGCGCCGATGAGGGCGCCGGTGCCGAAGCGGCGGCCGCCCTGCTGCTGGCCGCCCTGCTGCTGCGGGTAGCCGGCGGGGGGCTGCTGGGGGTAGCCCTGCTGGGGGTAGCCCTGCTGGACCGGTTGGGGGTAGCCCGCCTGGGGCTGCTGCGGCGTGTAGTACGGCGGCGGCGTGGTCTGGACGCGCTGGGCGCAGCCGCCGCACGTCTGGACCTGGCGGGGGACGCCCCACTGCGGGGACCACAGGACCGTCGTCATGCCGGGGCCATGGCTCGGGTCGAAGAAGCACGTCACGGTGGAGCTCCCTGATACGTAATCGATTGCTGGTGGGGCGGAGGCGATGGTCGGAGGTGCCGGCGGGGCCGCCGGAACCGGCGGAGGCGCAGGCGCAGGCGGAGGCGGCGGCGTCGCCTGCGTCGTCGCCTCGCGCAGGACGTCCACGCCGTAGTCCGTCGCGATGCCCGCGAGTCCCGACGCGTACCCCTGCCCGATCGCCCGGAACTTCCATTCCGTCCCGTGGCGGTAGAGCTCGCCGAAGACCATCGCGGTCTCCGTCGAGCCGTCGCCCTTCAGGTCGTAGCGGGCCAGCTCGCGGCCGTCCGCGCGGTCGACGACGCGGATGTGGGCGCTGTCGAGCTGGCCGAAGGTCTGGTGGCGTTGTTCGGCCTCGTAGAGGGAGACGGGGAAGACGATCTTCGTCACCGTCTCCGGGACCCTGCCGAGGTCGACCTGGATCTGCTCGCGGTCCTCTTCCCCGGACGCGCTCACGTCCCCCGAGTGGGTGACCGAGCCGTCGGGGCTCCGAAGGTTGTTGAAGAAGACGAAGTGCCGGTCGGAGACGACCTTCCCGGCCTGGTCGCACAGCAGGGCGCTGGCGTCCAGGTCGTAGTCGGCGCCCGCGGCGGGACGGACCCGCCAGCCCAGCCCGACCGTCACCGCAGTCAGACCCGGGGCCTGCTTGGTGAGCGACACGTTGCCGCCCTTGGTCAGGGGCACACCCATGAACTTCCTCCACAAACCACTGTCCCGGTCCCCGTCGCCTTGATCAACGGGGCACTCGCGCCCACAGTTCCTGGCTTGCGCAATATACAAAATGAGGGCCTCAGCCCCGCACGGGGTGGCCCGTGACGCCGTCCGGGTACGCGAAAGCCCCCGCCTTGCGCTGAAGGCGGGGGCTTTCGTCGTGTCAGTCGTGTCAGCGGCTCGCTTACGCGATGCGGTCCAGCACGATCGGGTTCGGCGTGAAGTCCGTACCCGCCGCCGAGATCTCGACACCGCCCTCAAGAGCCTTGAGGGCGTACTCGAACTTCTCCGGAGTGTCGGTGTTGAGGGTCATCAGCGGCTGACCCGCCTTGACCGTGTCGCCCGGCTTGGCGTGCATCTCGATGCCCGCGCCGGCCTGCACCGGGTCCTCCTTGCGGGCGCGGCCCGCGCCCAGGCGCCACGCGGAGACGCCCACCGCGTAGGCGTCCAGCTTGGTGAGGACGCCGGACTCGGCGGCCGTCACCACGTGCTGCTCGCGGGCGACCGGCAGGGTGGCGTCCGGGTCGCCGCCCTGGGCGATGATCATGCGGCGCCAGACGTCCATCGCGGAGCCGTCGGCGAGCGCCTTGGCCGGGTCGGCGTCCTTGATGCCGGCCGCGTCGAGCATCTCGCGGGCCAGGGCGATGGTGAGCTCGACGACGTCCGCCGGGCCGCCGCCCGCGAGGACCTCGACGGACTCGCGGACCTCGAGGGCGTTGCCCGCGGTGAGGCCGAGCGGGGTCGACATGTCGGTGAGCAGGGCCACGGTCTTGACGCCGTGGTCGGTGCCGAGGCCGACCATCGTGGAGGCGAGCTCGCGGGCGTCCGCGAGGTTCTTCATGAACGCGCCCGAGCCGACCTTCACGTCGAGGACGAGCGAGCCCGTGCCCTCGGCGATCTTCTTCGACATGATGGAGGAGGCGATCAGCGGGATGGCCTCGACCGTGCCGGTGACGTCGCGCAGGGCGTAGAGCTTCTTGTCGGCCGGGGCCAGGCCGTCGCCGGCGGCGCAGATGACCGAACCCACGTTGCGCAGGACGTCCAGCATCTCGTCGTTGGAGAGCAGCGCGCGCCAGCCGGGGATGGACTCCAGCTTGTCGAGGGTGCCACCGGTGTGGCCGAGGCCGCGGCCGGAGAGCTGCGGGACGGCCGCGCCGCAGGCGGCGACGAGGGGGGCCAGCGGGAGGGTGATCTTGTCGCCGACGCCGCCGGTGGAGTGCTTGTCGGCGGTGGGGACGGGCAGGGACGAGAAGTCCATGCGCTCGCCGGACTTGATCATCGCGGCGGTCCAGCGCGCGATCTCCGCGCGGTCCATGCCGTTGAGCAGGATGGCCATCGCGAGCGCGGACATCTGCTCGTCGGCGACCTCGCCCCGCGTGTACGCGTCGATCATCCAGTCGATCTGCTCGTCGCTCAGACGACCGCGGTCACGCTTGGTGCGGATAACGGAAATGGCGTCCATCAGCACATTTTCCTTAAGTTCGTAGTCCTCAGGTCTTCCCGGGTCCGGAAAGTGACCCGGACGGGCTGAAAGATCAGCCCGTCCGGCGCTTAGGGACATCTTCAACGATTCAGGTCCGAGGGCCCAAACGCGTCGGGGAGGAGCTCGGCGAGCGGGCGGACGCCCGTCGTCGTGTCCACCTCCAGCTCGGGGCCGCCGTGCTCCCAGAGCAGCTGACGGCAGCGGCCGCACGGCATCAGGACGTTGCCGTGGCGGTCGCAGCAGGTGAAGTGGGTCAGCCGGCCGCCGCCGGTGGCGATCAGCTCGGAGACCATGCCGCACTCGGCGCACAGGGCGACGCCGTAGGCGGCGTTCTCCACGTTGCAGCCGGTGACGACGCGGCCGTCGTCCACCAGGGCCGCCGAGCCGACGGGGAAGTTGGAGTACGGGGCGTAGGCCCGGGACATGGCGTCCCGGGCCCGCCCGCGCAGGGCCTCCCAGTCAGGGGAGTCGGTCACTTGCCCTGGCCCTTCCGGTACGGCTTGCCGTCGGCCTTGGGCATCCGCAGGCGCTGCGCGGACAGCGACAGGACCAGCAGGGTCGCGACGTACGGGGTGGCGTCGACGAACTCCAGCGGGACGGTCTTGGTCAGCGCGTACCAGAGGACGAGGGCCGCGGCGACGACACCGCTGATGATCGCGGGCTGCTTCTTGCCCTGCTTCAGGCGCCACAGGGCGAGGCCGACGAGCAGCACCGCCACGAGCAGCAGCAGGGCGTGGACGGTCGGGCCGCCGGAGCGCAGCTGGAGGCTGTCCATGAAGCCGAACAGGCCGGCGCCCATGGCGACGCCGCCCGGCCGCCAGTTACCGAAGATCATCGTGGCGAGACCGATGTAGCCGCGACCGCCGGTCTGGCCGTCGGAGTACATGTGGGTGCCGATGGCGAGGAACGCGCCACCGAGGCCGGCCATGCCGCCGGAGACGATGACGGCCGCGTACTTGTACTTGTAGACGTTGACGCCGAGGGACTCGGCGGCCACCGGGCTCTCGCCGCAGGAGCGCAGGCGCAGGCCGAAGGCCGAGCGCCACAGCACGAAGAACGTGCCGACGAAGAGCAGCGCGGCGACGATCGTCAGCCAGGACACGTCGGAGACGAGGCCGTCGAGGACGCCGGCGACGTCGGAGACGAGGAACCAGTGGTGCTTCTCGATCGAGTGGAGCCAGTCGGACAGGCCCGGGATGGAGAAGTTGGGCATGTTCTCCATGACCGGCGACTGCTTGTCGTTGCCGCCCGCCTTCTGCGCGGCGCTGCCCTCGGCGCCGAACCACATCTTGGCCAGGTACTGGGTGACGCCCAGGGCCAGGATGTTGATGGCCACACCGGAGATGATGTGGTCGACGTTGAAGGTGACGGTCGCGACGGCGTGGATGAGTCCGCCGACGGCACCGCCGACGACGCCGGCGAGGGCCGCCATCCACGGGCCGTGCTGCCAGCCCACCGCGCCGGCACAGAACGTGCCGAGCATCATCATGCCTTCGAGGCCGATGTTGACGACGCCGGCGCGCTCGGCCCACAGGCCGCCGAGACCGGCGAGGCCGATGGGCACGGCGGCGGCGAGGGCGCCGGAGAACTGACCGGAGGAGGTCAGGTCGTTGGCGCCGGTGATCTGGCGGAGGGCCGCCAGCAGGATCATCGAGCCGGCGATGATCAGCAGGACGACGGGGGTCGAGAGCTTGCCCCGCTTGCCCTCCGGCCGGTTCCTGCCGGACAGCTTCTCCGCGATGGCGGAGGTGAAGGTGGTGCTCACGCGGAAACCTCCGCCTTGTCGCTCTTACGGGCCTGGGCGGCGAGTTCCTCGCCGACCTTGCGCTGCTGGGCCTTGAGGCCGTACCGGCGCACGATCTCGTAGGCGATGACGACGCACAGGACGATGACGCCCTGGATCACGCCGACGATCTCCTGGGCGTAGCCCTCGAACTCCAGCTGGGTGCCGGTGCGCTCCAGGAAGCCCCAGAGCAGGGCGGCGAGCGCCATGCCGATGGGGTTGTTGCGGCCGAGCAGCGCGATGGCGATACCGGTGAAGCCGATACCGGCCGGGAAGTCGGTGCCGTAGTTGTACGACACGCCGAGCAGGGTCGGCATGCCGACGAGACCGGCGATGGCACCGGACAGCAGCATGGAGGTGATCACCATGCGCTTGACGCTCACGCCGGAGGCGTGGGCCGCGGACTCGGACCGGCCGACGGTGCGGAGGTCGAAGCCGAAGCGGGTGCGGTTGAGGACGAACCAGTAGGCGGCGCCGGCGAGGGCGGCGATCACCACGAAGCCGTAGATGGGCTTGGGCTGGGTCGGGATCTCGAAGAAGTGGGCCGAGTCGGGCAGGTAGGGCGTGTGGATCAGGTTGCCCTCCTTCTGCGCGAGGCGGCCGTCCTGGAGGAAGTAGCCGATCACCGAGGCGCCGATGGCGTTCAGCATGATCGTGCTGATGACCTCGTTGACGCCGCGGGTGACCTTCAGCAGACCGGCGATGCCGGCCCAGACGGCGCCGATCGCCATCGCGACGACGATGATGATCGGGATCTGGATGATGCCCGGCATCGTCAGCGCGCCGCCGACCACGGCGGCGAAGAACGCCGCGATGCGGTACTGGCCGTCGACGCCGATGTTGAACAGGTTCATCCGGAAGCCGATGGCCACGGCCAGCGCGGAGAGGTAGTACGGCGTCGCCTTGTTGATGATCCAGACCTGGCTGTCGGCCTTCGAGCCGAAGTCCACCATCACCTGGTAGGCGTGGAAGGGGTCCTTGCCGGTGGCCCCGATGATGATCGAGGTGATCACCAGCGCGGTGACGATGGCCAGGGCCGGGGCGGCGAGGCCAAGGATCAGCTTGTTCTTGTCGAACTTCTTCACTTCGAGTCACCGCCTTCCGGGTTCTCGTCGCTCTTGGCGCTCTTGTCGTTCTTCACGTTCTTCTTCTCCGGCTCCGAGGAGGGCTCCTCGGTCTCGGCCGGGGTCTCCTCCGCGGGGGGCTCCGGGGCGTCCCCGGAATCCGAGGGCTCCGGGGCCTCCTCGGCGCCCTCCTCGTGTTCGAGGTGGCCCGACGCGGCGCCCGTCATGGCGGAGCCCAGCTCCTCCGGGGTGATCGTCGCGGGGTCCGCGTCGGCGACCAGTCGGCCGCGGAACATCACCCGGAGCGTGTCGGAGAGGCCAATGAGCTCGTCCAGGTCGGCGGAGATCAGCAGCACCGCCAGGCCCTCGCGGCGCGCCTCGCGGATCTGGTCCCAGATCTGCGCCTGCGCGCCGACGTCCACGCCCCGGGTGGGGTGCGCGGCGATGAGGAGCTTGGGGTTGTGGCTCATCTCGCGGCCGACGATCAGCTTCTGCTGGTTGCCGCCGGACAGGGAGGCCGCGGTGACCTCGATGCCGGGCGTGCGGACGTCGTACTCGCGGACGATGCGCTCGGTGTCCTCACGGGCGGCCTTGGTGTCGAGGAGCCCGCCCTTGCTGTTGGGCTTCTCGGTGACGTGGCCGAGGATGCGGTTCTCCCACAGCGGGGCCTCCAGCAGCAGGCCGTGGCGGTGGCGGTCCTCGGGGATGTACCCCATGCCGCCCTCGCGGCGCTTGCGCGTGGGGGTCTTGGTGATGTCGTCGCCGTCCAGGGTGACGACGCCGCCGTCCGGGGTCCGCATGCCCATGATGGCCTCGACGAGCTCCGCCTGACCGTTGCCCTCGACACCCGCGAGGCCGAGGACCTCGCCCTTGTGGATGGTGAAGGAGATGCCGTCGAGCACCGCGCGGACGACGCCGTCGGAGTCGGTGGCGGACAGGTGGAGGCCGTCGACGGTGAGCATGGGCACGTCGGTGACCGTGGACTCACGGGTCTCCGGCGAGGGCAGCTCCTCGCCCACCATCAGCTCGGCGAGCTGCTTGGGGGTGGTCTCGCTGGGGATCGCGGTGCCGACGGTGGTGCCGCGCCGGATGACGGTGATGTCGTCGGCGACGGAGAGCACCTCGCCCAGCTTGTGGGAGATGAAGATGACCGTCAGGCCCTCGGCCTTGAGCTCGCGCAGGTTGTCGAAGAGCGCGTCGACCTCCTGGGGGACCAGGACGGCGGTGGGCTCGTCGAGGATCAGGGTGCGGGCACCCCGGTAGAGGACCTTGAGGATCTCCACGCGCTGGCGGTCGGCGACGCCGAGGTCCTCGACGAGGACGTCGGGGCGCACGCCCAGGCCGTACGCGTCGGAGATCTCCTTGATCTTCTTGCGGGCCTTGTTGCCGATGCCGTGGAGCTTCTCGGCGCCGAGGACGACGTTCTCGAGCACGGTGAGGTTGTCGGCCAGCATGAAGTGCTGGTGCACCATGCCGATGCCGCGCGCGATGGCGTCGGCGGGGCTGTGCAGGGAGACCTGCTCGCCGTCGAGGGTGATGGTGCCCTCGTCCGGCTTCTGCATGCCGTAGAGGATCTTCATCAGGGTCGACTTGCCGGCGCCGTTCTCGCCGCAGAGGGCGTGGACGGTGCCGCGGCGGACCGTGAGGTGGATGTCGTGGTTGGCCACGACTCCGGGGAACCGCTTGGTGATGCCCGCGAGCTCTACCGCCGGTGCGGCTGGCTCCTTCTTGGGCTCTTCGGTGGACGCTTTGATGGCGCACTCTCCTCGGGGAAGGGAGCGGGAGGAAAGCCGGACCAGCCGTGCGGGGGTCGGAGGGTTCGGCGGGGCGGGGGCGACGCTACACGCGTCAATGCCGTGCTACGCGCGTAGCGTTGGCTCGTATGTACGGGCCCGGCGGCGGGGGAGCTCCCCCGCCGCCGGGCCCGCTGTCATGACGTCATGACGGACCGGCCGAAACCGGTCACTCGCGTCACGGGGCGGTGCGGACCTTGACCTGGCCGTCCACGATCTTCTTCTTCGCGGCCTCGATCTTGTCCTTGATGTCGTCGATCTGACCACCGGAGGTGGCCAGCGACACGCCGCCGTCCTTGAGCAGGTAGGCGTGCGGGCCCGTGAGCGGCTTGCCGTCCTTGACGCTCTTGATGAGGTCGAAGACCGCCACGTCCACGTTCTTCACCACGGAGGTGAGGATGGAGCTCTTGTACTTCTCCAGGCCGGGCTGCTGGTACTGGTCGGAGTCGACACCGATCGCCCAGGCGCCCTTCTGGCCGGCGATGGCCTCGATCGAACCGTTGCCGGAGAGACCGGCGGCGGTGTAGATCACGTCGATGCCCGAGTCGAGCATGCCCTTGGCCTTGTCCTTGGCGGCCGCCGGGTCGTTGAAGCCCTTGTCGTTGTTCGGGTACAGGTACTGCGAGGTGACCTGGACGTTGGAGTCCGTGTCCTTCGCGCCCTGCTCGAAACCGGCCTGGAACTTCTGGATCAGGGCGTTGTTCACACCGCCGATGAAGCCGACCTTGTGGCTCTTGGACTTCAGGGCGGCGGCGACACCCGCGAGGTAGGAGCCCTCGTGCTCACCGAAGGTGATGCTGTCGATGTTGTTGCCCGGGGCGACCGAGTCGACGATGCCGAAGGTGGTCTTCGGGAAGTCCTTGGCGACCTTCTCGATCGACTTCGAGTAGTTGAAGCCGACGCCGATGACGGGGTTGTACCCGGACTCGGCAAGGGAGGTCAGCCGCTGCTCGCGGTCGGCCTCGGTCTCGCCGTTCTTGGCGGTCATCAGCTTGCTCTGGACACCCAGCTCCTTCTGAGCCTTGTCCACGCCACGGGCGGCGGACTCGTTGAAGGAGTGGTCGTCACGGCCGCCGACGTCGAACGCCAGGCCGACGCCCTTTCCGCCGCTGCTGGACTCGGTAGAGGACTCACCACAGGCGGTGAGAGTGAATGCGAGAGCCGCGGTGCTGATGCCCGCGACGGCGATAGTGGATACCCGGCGCACGAGGGGCCCCTTCACTCGAAGCGCCTCCATTGGCGCTGTCTTTCGCGGGCATCGTAACGCGCGTAGATACAGATAAAAGGGGTGCTAGGAAGCCGTTATCGGATCGTCGTCAACCCTTCTTGACCCGAATGCCTACATTCGGTTGCCGTCCAGCAATGCCGCGGCGGTAAAGAGCTCCACCCCCACGGCGATCGCTTCCTCGTCAACATCGAAATCGCCGCAATGCAGGTCACGGCGGGTCGTATCCCCCACCGGACGCACTCCGAGCCGGGCCATCGCGCCCGGTACGTGCTCGAGGTACCAGGAGAAGTCCTCGCCGCCGAGGCTCTGCTCGGTGTCCTCCAGGGAGTACCGCCCCCGGCGGGCGGCCATGGCGCGCCGGAGCAGCCCGGTGACGTCGGCGTCGTTGACGACGGGCGGGACGCCGCGGATGTAGCTGATCTCCGTCTTGGCCCGGTGGAGCGCGGCGACCTCGTCGACGGCGGCGTGCACCAGGTCGGCGGCCTCCCGCCAGGCGGCGAGGTCCAGGCAGCGGACGGTGCCGGAGAGCTCGGCGTGCTGCGGGATGACGTTGGGGGCGTGCCCGGTCTCCAGGCGGCCCCAGGTCAGGGAGAGCCCCGAGCGGGCGTCGGCCCGCCGGGCGAGCACCGCCGGGACGTCGGTGGCGACCCGGGCGGCGGCCGTCACCAGATCGGTGGTGAGGTGGGGGCGGGCGGTGTGGCCGCCGGGGCCGGCGAGGCGGACCTCCAGCCGGTCGCAGGCGGAGGTGATGGGGCCGGTCCGCAGGCCCAGCCGGCCGACCTCGACCTTGGGGTCGCAGTGGACGGCGATGATGCGGCCCACCCCGTCCAGCGCCCCGCACTCGATCGCGTCGAGGGCGCCGCCGGGCAGCACCTCCTCGGCGGGCTGGAAGATCAGCCGCACCGGATTGGGCAGCAGCCCCTGCTCGGCCAGCTCCGCCAGGACCAGCCCGGCGCCCAGCACGACGGTGGTGTGGACGTCGTGACCACAGGCGTGGGCCATCTTGGGGATGGTCGAGCGGTACGGGACGGTCTTGGTGTCCGGGATGGGCAGCGCGTCGAGGTCGGCACGGAGCGCGAGGACGGGCCGCCGGCCGCCGGTGGCGGCGTACGACGCCCCGTCCCGCCCGATGTCGCAGATCAGGCCCGTGCCGTTCGCGAGCGTACGCGGTCTGAGCCCTGCCTTCTCCAGCCGCGCCCGGACCTGCGCGGTGGTGCGGAACTCACGGTTTCCCAGCTCGGGATGCATGTGCAAGTCGCGCCGGAAGGAGATGAGTTCGCTGCGCAGCCCGGGGGGTAGGAGACCGGGGAGTTCGCCGTCGGTGGTTTCGGGATCGGCTTCGCAGGGCATCAGGTGATTCACCCTGTGAAGGGTAGAGCCCCGAATGGGGCAACTGTCCCTCGATCAAGAAAAGTTCAGCCGCATGGATGGGTCGGCCGAGGGGTATGACCCGTATTTACGGCGTACCTTCGGCGACACGCCCCGATGGAACGGGCGCGTACGGTACGCGTCGTACGGCGCGGGCGCTGCCTGTGACTCCGGAGAGGAAACCTTCGGCCCGGGGTGAGGCGTGCTCGGTGAGCCAGGCGGGGTCGATGTCGCAGACGGCGACGGTCACCCCGGTGCCGGCGAGGGCCTGGGGCAGGGTGTGGACGACGGTGGAGGGGAAGCTCACCACCGTGCGTCCGATGGGCCCGCGCCGGGCGATCAGCTCCAGCGGCAGCTCGGGCCGGACGACCTCCAGCCCCAGCTCACCGGCTATGCGGCGGAGCTTGTCGGTGCTCTCGCGGCGGTGGGCGAAGTAGCGGGTGGCGCCGTGGGCGCGGGCGAGGGCGGCGACCGCTTCGAGGTAGCGCTCGGGGTCCACGACCCCGGTCTCGACGAGCGAGGTGCCCACCAGGTCGGTGCCCCGGGTGAGGGTGGGCGGGCCCTGAGTGGCCCTGGTCCAGGCGAAGTCGTTGGCCGTGACCGTCACTCCGGGTGGCGGTTCCACGGGCATCGAGGTGAAGATTTCCACCGAACGGTGGTTGTTCGGAGTGAGTTTCCGGCGCGCCGATGCGGATACGGGCGCGAAGATGATGTCGCGCGCCCCCGGGGTGGCGTCGCGCCGGTGCCAGCGCACGAACCGTTCGCCCCGGGCGAGTTGGGAGACGAACTCCATGGTGGCCGTGCCGTCGTCCACCACGATCAGCTCCCTCGCCCGGGTGATGGTCAGCAGCAACTGGACGTAGCGCGAGAACGGGTCGCCGATGACGACGCGCCGCGCCCGGCGCAGCGGCCCGGCGAGCGCCCCGACGGTGGCGAAGGGCGCCCCCGGCCCGCCCCGGGCCTCCTCCCAGCGCACCCCGTGCCCCTGGTCCCGGGCCAGTTCGGCCATCCGCCGCAGCTGCCCCCGGGTCATGGGGTCGTGCGGGGCGAGGACGACGACGAGCAGATCACCGCCGAGCGGGGTGATGTCCCGGGCACCGGGCTGGCGCGGCACCCCTTCGAGCGACGGCCGGGGGCCGTAGGTGACGCGGTACGCCCATTCGAGGACGTTCAGCAGCTGCACCGGGCTCTCGACGAAGGCCAGGGTGGGGGCTTCGGGCCGGCGAGGGCCCCGGAGGCGGCGGACGGGAGCCTCCGCCGCCTCCGGGACCGGTCCGTCGGCCGGCCGCCCCTCGGGTGGGGTCACGGCCGGCCCGTCAGACCGCGAGGGGTTCGCGGTCGTCCGCCTCGGCGACGACGCCCGCGACCCGGCGCAGCTTGCGCATCGGCCCCCGCTCGCTGTCGTACACCCGCTTGACCCCGTCGCCCAGCGACTCCTCCACGACGCGGATGTCGCGCACGAGCCTGCTGAGCCCGCCGGGTTCCACGGACGCGGCCTGGTCGGAGCCCCACATGGCGCGGTCGAGGGTGATGTGACGCTCGACGAAGGCGGCGCCGAGGGCGACGGCGGCGAGGGTGGTCTGGAGGCCCGTCTCGTGGCCGGAGTAGCCGATGGGGACGTTGGGGTACTCGGCCATCAGGGTGTTGATCACCCGGAGGTTGAGCTCGGCGGCCTTGGCGGGGTAGGTCGAGGTCGCGTGGCAGAGCACGATGTTGTCGCTGCCCAGCACCTCGACGGCGTGCCGGATCTGCTTGGGCGTGGACATCCCGGTGGAGAGGACCACCGTGCGGCCGGTGGCGCGCAGGGCGCGCAGCAGCTCGTCGTCGGTGAGGGAGGCGGAGGCCACCTTGTGGGCCGGGACGTCGAACTTCTCCAGGAACGCGACGGACTCGACGTCCCAGGGCGAGGCGAACCAGGCGATGCCGCGCCGTGCGCAGTGCTCGTCGATCGCGCGGTACTCGTCCTCGCCGAATTCCACCCGGTGGCGGTAGTCGATGTACGTCATCCGGCCCCACGGCGTGTCGCGCTCCACGTCCCACTGGTCGCGCGGGGTGCAGATCTCGGGGGTGCGCTTCTGGAACTTCACGGCGTCGCAGCCGGCGTCGGCGGCGGCGTCGACGAGGGCGAGGGCGGTGGCGAGGTCGCCGTTGTGGTTGATGCCGATCTCGCCGGTGACGTAGACGGGGTGCCCGGGGCCGACGGGGCGGTCGCCGAGGAGCCGGGTGCGGGGCGCGCTGCGCGGTGCTGGGTTCATGACGGGGCGGTTCCTTCGGTGACGGAGTGGGCGTGGGGCCGGAGTGGGGCGGGGGTCAGACGGTGGTGCCGCCGAGGTCTTCGCCGAGGAGCCAGGTGGCGATCTCGCGGACGGCGCCACGGCCGCCCGGGGCGGCGGTCACGGCGCGGGCGGCGGCGCGGACGACGCCGTGGGCGTCGGCGACGGCCACGGGCCAGCCGACGAGGCCCAGGCAGGGCAGGTCGTTGACGTCGTTGCCGGCGTAGAGCACCCGCTGGGGGTCGACGCCGTGCTCCTCGCACCACTGTTTGAGCGACACGTCCTTGCGCCTGCTGCCGTGGATCACGGGCACGCCGAGCTTGCGGCCGCGCGCGGCGACGACGGGGTTGGTCTCGGTGGACAGGATCAGCACCGCCAGCCCGGCCCGGCGCAGCGCGGCGACGCCGAGGCCGTCCCCGCGGTGGACGGCGACGAGCTCGCGCCCGTCGGCGTCGACGAGGACGCGGTCGTCGGTCTGGGTGCCGTCGAAGTCGAGGACGACGGCGTCGACGTCCTCGCGGCGCGGCTGGGCGGCGGGGGCGGTGTCCAGCAGGGGCGCGAGGGCCCGGGCACGGGCGAGATCGTGCGGGTCGTCGATCTCCAGGACACGGGAGGGGTCGGTGCGGACGAGGTCGGTGCGGCCGAAGAAGCGGTGGCGGTTCTCGCGGAAGCCGGTGGCTTCCATGGCGTAGGCGGCGCCGGTCTCCAGGAGGTCCTGGGGGCGGTCCTGGCGGCGGGGGCGGTGAGCGGGGTCGTGGTTCACGCCGGTGGGCGGGTTTGTGCCCACCCGTTCCGCCCTGCGGAACGCCTGCCCACAAACCGGTGGCAAATTCAGCCCCTCCGGCGATTGAGGAGCGGGGTCCGGGGCGGAGCCCCGGGAAACGGAGAAAGGGCGGGGCTGGGGCACACCGCCGGAGGCAACGGAACCCTCCCGCCACACGAAGCCGTGGAAGGGCGCGACCGTCAGCGCCGTGTTCGCGCCACCCTCGACCACCGCAGCGGCCACGCCGCCGACGTCCTCCGCCGTGAGGAACGGGCTGGTGCACTGCACCAGAAGCACCGTGCCCACCACCACCCCCCGCATCGCCTCATACGCGTCCATCGCGTGCAACACCGCCGCCTCGCTCGTCGCGGCGTCCCCCGCGATCGCGGACGGCCGCTGGACGACCTCCGCGCCCGCCCCCCGCGCGGCGGCCGCGATCGCCGGGTCGTCCGTCGAGACGACCACGTCCGTGACGAGCCGGGCCCCCCGGCAGGCGCGGACCGCGCGGGCGACGAGCGGGACGCCGCCGACGGGCGCGAGGTTCTTGCCGGGCACCCCCTTCGAGCCGCCACGGGCGGGGATGACGGCCAGGACGGCCGGCGGAACGGGCGACATCGCGTACTCCTTCATGGCTACAGCTCCCCCAGCCGCCGGATGACGGGCGCCACGCGCTGCACCCCGTGCCGGTACGCCCCGCGCGCGGCCTCCCGGAGGGCGCCCCGGGTGGCGCGGCGCAGCGCGCTCTCCTCGCGGCCGGGCGCGGCCGGCTCGCGCAGGGGGCGGCCTTCGGGGTCGAAGCCGTGGCGGGCGAGGATGCCGGGGAGGTAGCCGGGGGCGGTCTCGGCCGTGTAGTAGGGGGCGAGCGCCGGGGGCGCGGCGCGGCGGGCGAGTTCGGCGACGCGGGCGCGCGCCGCCTCGAACGCGCGCTCGTGGGGCCGGTCCTTCGCGACGCCCTGGCGGGCCGTCCAGGCGGGGTCGGCCTGGGGGAGGTGGCCCGCGTCGAGGCGGTCCCAGGAGGTGAGGCAGCCGGAGCCGAGGAAGTGGTGGTTTCCGAGGGCCTCGCGGATGCCGAGGTCGGTGAGGACGGCGGTCGGCACGTTCCGGTGGAGGGCTTCGAGGGCGGCGGTGGAGCTGACCGTGACCAGGAGGTCGGTGCGGTCGAGGACGTCCCCCATGTGCCCGTAGACCAGGCGGCAGTTGGGCGGCAGGCCGCCCGGAACACGGCGGGACAGCTTCTGGTACGGAAGTTCCTCGATGTGCGTCGTGTGCTCACCGGGCTTGCTACGGAGCTTGATGAGGACGTCCCGGCCGGGGTGGGCACGGGCGTGCCGGACGGCGCGTTCGAGGAGGTACGTCCGGTCGGCGCGGCTTTCCGGTACGGAGGGCTGGGCGGCGAAGACGACGGTGAACGGCCGCGGGCCGGCTCCCTCGTTCCGTCCGCGCTCCCCTCCCTCCAGGAAGGGCAGCGCGCACTCGGTCACGCTGTCGGAAGGGGCGCCCACCCCCTCGTAGACCGCGCGGAAACGCTCGGCGTCGTGGCGGGAGTTGGCGAGGACGACGTCCGCGCCGTGCCGCAGCAGCAGGCCGTCGGCGAGCTTCTCGTAGACGACACCGACGTAGCCGGTGACGACGACGGGACGCACGGCGGGTGCCGGTCCCCACGCGTGGGCCAGCCCGTGGAGCATCGCCTGCACGGCGCCCCCGACGCAGGCCAGGACGATCACGTCGTACCGCTCCCGGTCCGCCGCCCGGGTGAACTCCGCCCCGGTGACCTCCCGGAGGGCGTCCGCGTGGACGCCGACCTCGGCGAGCTGGCGGACCGTGGGGGTGGCGCGGCCCCTCAGCAGGAAGCCGTCGAGCGCGCCCCCCGGGGCGAGCCGGTGTGCGGTGAGCGCTCCCCATTTCCACCGGGTGTCGGAGTCCGCGAGGACGGCCACCCGGGGCGGGGATTCATTGCGTGAGGGCACGTCGCCGACGATAGAAATGCATTCCGTTTGGCCGCCCAACGGCACTTCAACAGCCGGTAAACAGCACACCGACGATCGGCGAATCGGTTGACGCACAAGGGCGGTTCATCGATCCGCCGCGCTTCGTTCACCTCTCATTGTGCCCTTCGTCAGAACGAATGCCGGGGCACCACATAGCGTCACGCGGGTGGTCAAGCTCTCGGTCATCGTGCCGTTCTTCAACGTGCAGACATATGCTCCCGACACACTTCGAAGTCTGAGTACGAACACACGTGAGGACTTCGAATTCATTCTCGTCGACGATTGTTCGACGGACGGGACACCGGAGATCCTCAGGGGCGCGGAGCGCGAGGTGCCGGGGGCGGTGCTGGTGCGGCACGAGGAGAACGGCGGCCTCGCCACGGCCCGCAACACCGGGCTGGAGCTGGCGCGCGGGGAGTACGTGACCTTCCTCGACGGCGACGACTGGCTCGCCCCCGGCTACTACGAGCGACTCCTCGCGGTGGCGGAGGACTTGGGCGTCGACTTCGTCCGCGCCGATCACGTGCAGTGCACGGGCCGGACGCGGACGGTCCGCCGGGTGCCCGTCGGACGACGCGGGGTGGCGCTGTCACCGCGCGGGGCCATACTGCCGGCCGACCGCTCCACGTCCGTCGACTACGCCTACGCCTGGGCGGGCGTCTACCACCGGCGGCTGCTGGACGACGGCCTGCTGCACTTCCCGCAGGGCCTGCGCACCGCCGAGGACCGGCCGTGGATCTGGCGGCTGCACCGCGAGGCGCGGTCCTTCGCGGTGACGGGACTGCTGGGGGTGTTCTACCGCCGGGGCGTCGCCACGTCGCTCACCCAGATCGGCGACGTACGCCAGCTCCATTTCCTGCGCGCCTTCGATCAGGTAATCGAGGAAACGGCGACGGACCCGGACGCGGAAAAGCTTCTCCCCAAGGCCGTCCGCACGTACTGCGCGATTATGTCCCACCAGTTGGGGACCATCGAACGATTCGAACCCGACGTCGCCCGGGCGCTGCGCTCCCTGAGCGCGGACGCCTTGCGGCGCATGCCCCGGGAACTCGTCAAGGACGCGCTGAATTCCATGGACGAGGACCGGGCGGCCCGGCTGCGCCGACTGCGCCGCCGACCCGCCCTGCCGGTCCCGGCCCGACGGAGGGCGGCAGCCTGATGACCACCCGCCCGCGCGTCCAGCTCCTGCTCGTCTCCACCCTCTACGGCGCCGCCACGCTCGCCGCCGCCCTCGACGCGGGCCAACTGCCCCCCGCCGAGCGCCGCTACCTGGTCGTCGCCAACACCGCCGCCATCCCCGAGACCACCCCCGGCCCCGACCGGGCACCCGGCTTCGAGCGGCTGCTCACCCGTTTCGACGGGGTGCTGTCCTGGAACGACGCGATCAGCCCCTTCCACCCCGCCGGCTGGTCCCCGCGCCCCGACGACGCCCCCCTGTGGGAGCGGTACCTGCGGCT
Organism: Streptomyces sp. L500; assembly: GCF_054551825.1. NCBI lineage: Bacteria > Bacillati > Actinomycetota > Actinomycetes > Kitasatosporales > Streptomycetaceae > Streptomyces > Streptomyces sp. L500. The sequence goes on along the minus strand of NZ_JBTOLC010000004.1, from coordinate 240,227 downwards.
GCTGTGGGGCCTCGGCACGGACGACGTGACGATGGTCCTGGAATCCATCCAGGTCAACCCGGCCCTCGCCCTCGCCCAGCTCTTCCCCGACGCACCCCTGGACGTCTACGCCGACGGGCTGATGAGCTACGGGCCCACCCGCAGCAAGCTCGACCCGCTGATCGGCACGCGCGTCCGGCGCCTCCTCCACCTGGACCTCGTGCCGGGCCTGAAGCCGCTGCTGCTCACGGAGTTCGAGGTGGAGGCCGAGACCGTGCCGGCCGAGGCGTTCGCCAAGGTACTGGCCGAGCTCTCCGACAGCTGCCCCGAGCTGCCGGAAGCCCCCGAGGGCGCGGCGCTGCTCCTCGGGCAGTACCTGTCGGCGCTGGACATCCTCTCCCCCGAGGAGGAGGAACAGCTGCACGTACGGATGCTGCGCGGCGCGGTCCGGCGCGGCCACCGCGACGTGCTCTTCAAGCCGCATCCCTCGGCGCCGGCCCGCTGGTCGCGGATGCTGGAGGAGGAGGCCGCCCGGCTGGACGCCCGGCTGACGGTCCTGGACGCGCCCGTCCTGGCCGAGGTCGTCTACCAGCGGCTGCGGCCGGCGCTGGTCGTCGCCTGCTTCTCGACCGCGCTGCTGACCGCCCGCACATTCCACGGCCTGCCCGTCGCCCGCGCCGGCACGGACCTGCTGCTGGACCGCCTCACGCCGTACCAGAACAGCAACCGGATCCCCGTGACGCTGGTGGACGCGCTGTTGCCGGACCTGGAGAACGACGCGTTGCGGGCAGGCGTTCCGCAGAGCGGAACGGGTGGGCACAACGCCGACAACGGATCCGCGCCCGAAGACCTCAGCGATCTGCTCGCCGCAGTCGGCTACGCGATGCAACCCCAGATCTACCCGAACCTCCGCCCGGCGGCGGAGCGCTACCTCTCCACCCACCTCACCCCCCACACCTGGCGCTACTTCAAGCGCCGCCGCCTCACCACGCTGGGACTCCCGGGCGCGATCCCCTCCCAGCTCGCCTTCCTCCCCCGCAGTCCCGCCGTCCGGAAGCTGGCCCGCCGGGCGCGGGCCGTCAAGCGGCGGCTGACGAAAGCGAAATGAGTGACGCCCGCATGACGGCCACCCTCCCCACCCTGCCCGAGCCCCGCACGGACCAGCCCGCACCGCGCGCCGCCGGGCCCGGGCGGCGCCTGTACGCCCTGGACGGGCTGCGGCTCGTCGCCGCCCTGATGGTGGCGCTCTACCACTACGGTGGGCGGGACGGCGACGTCAACCGGGCGTGGGGCGCCTCGCCCCGCCATGAGTTCCCGCAGCTGTCCTCGGCGTTCGCGTACGGCTGCCTCGGGGTGCAGATCTTCTTCGTCATCAGCGGGTTCGTGATCTGCATGAGCGGCTGGGGCCGCCCCCTGCGGTCCTTCGTCGCCTCGCGCGCCGCCCGCCTCTACCCCGCGTACTGGACGGCGATCGTGCTCGTCACGCTCGTGTTCGCGCTGCCGTGGGTGACGTACAAGACCGTCTCCCCCAGCGACACGCTCGTCAACCTCAGCATGCTCCAGCAGCCCGTCGGCGCCGACCGGGTGCTGGGGGTGTGCTGGACGCTCTGGGCGGAGCTGCGCTTCTACGCGCTCTTCGCGCTGTTCGTCGTGCTGCCCGGGGCCTCGCGGCGGAGGGTGGTGCTGTTCTGCGCGGTGTGGACGCTGATGACAGTGATCACTTCCGCCTCGCACGTCGAGTTCCTGCGCGTGGTGTTCATGCCGGAGCACTCGGCCTTCTTCATCGGCGGCGTCGGCCTGTACCTGGTGCACCGCTTCGGCAACGACGCCCTGGCCTGGGGCATCGTGGGCGTGAGCTTCCTGCTCGGCCAGCACTACGCGGTGGCGGGCCTCGTCCACCCGCCGAACCCCCACTACTTCTCCACCCGCTCCGCCTACGTCGTCATCGCGATTCTCGCCCTCGGGTACGCGGCCGTCGCGGCGGTGGCCACGGGCCGGACGGGCTGGGCGACATGGCGCTGGCTGCCCTTCGCGGGCGCGCTGACGTACCCGTTCTACCTGGTGCACGAGCACCTGGGATGGGTGGCGATCGGTGGGCTGCACCGGGGGCTGGGCATCCCGTCGTACGCGACGTTCGCGCTGACGCTGCTGGTGATGCTGGTGCTGGCGTGGGCGCTGCACCGGTTCGTGGAGCGGCGGTTCACTCCCGTGCTGCGCAGGGCCCTGGAGGGCGCGTCACCCGGCCGGTAGCAGCGTGGCCTCGATGCCGGCGATGACGGCGCGCAGGCCGGTCTCGAAGCCGGCGTCGAGGTCGTTGAAGAACACCTGCCCCGCGTCGGCGGTGAGCGGATGGCCCTCCAGGCGCTGGGCGCGCTGGGCCTCGTCGTAGTAGGGGTCGCGCTCGCCGCCGGGGAACGGGTAGACGGACTGCTGCTCGACGACGTGCCCCATGGTGAAGCACTGGACGGTGAACCAGGCGCGTGCGGCGTTCGGCAGCGTGAACCCGGCGTCCACCAGCGTCTCCATCAACCCGTCCACGGGACCCGCGTAGTCCGTGCCCCTGAAGCGCGTCCCGCTGAAGACCTTGGCGCCGTCGCGGTAGCCGAGCACGGAGTCGCGGATGACGTGGGCCGCGCCGGCCATGAGCGCCTGCCAGCCGGAGCGGTCGACGGCGCTCAGGGCGGCGCCCATGCGGCGGAACATCTCCGTCGCCATCTCGTCGAGCAGTTCCTGCTTGTTCTTGAAGTGCCAGTAGAGCGCCGGTGCCTGGACGTCCAGCTCCTTGGCGATCCTGCGCAGGGTGAGGCCCTCGAGGCCCACCTCGTTCAGCAGGCGCAGCGCGGTCACAGCCACCTGGGCCCTGTCAATTCGAGTTGCCACCTTGACAGCTTAACAACGTTAAGTGCACGCTGGGAACCGTTCCGCACTTAACAACGTTAAGGAAGCAAGGGGGGATCGCGTGACCACCATCGACGCGACCACGCACACGGACGTTCTCATCGCGGGCGCCGGGCCGACGGGCCTGGTCCTGGCCATCGACCTGGCCCGGCGCGGCATACGCCACCGCCTCGTCGACAGCGCCGACCGCGGCTTCCCCGGCTCGCGCGGGGCGGGCCTCCAGCCGCGCTCGCTGGAGGTCTTCGAGGACCTGGGCGTGCTCGGGGCCATGCGGGCCGCGGGCGGCCCGTGCCCGCCGCTGATGATCTGGGACCGCGACCGGCAGGTCGGCGAATGGGACATGTTCGACCGCACCGAGCCCACGCCGGCCGTGCCCTACGGCGAGATCATGATGCTGCCCCAGTGGCGCACGGTCGAGATCCTCGCCGCGCGGCTCGAAGAGCTCGGCGGCCACGTGGACTTCGAGACCGCACTGACCGGCTTCGAGCAGGACGCCGACGGCGTCACCGCCACCCTCACCCGGCCGGACGGCACGACCGAGACCGTACGGGCCCGCTATCTGGTCGGCGCCGACGGCGGCCGCAGCGCCGTGCGCAACGCGCTGGGCGTCGGCTTCGCCGCGGAGCCCGTCGACGAGCGCGCCGCCCTCCTCGCCGACGTCGTCGTCGACGGGCTGGAGCGCACCCACTGGCACGTCTGGCCGGACGCCCCGGGCGGCAGGCTCATGCTGCGCCCGCTGGAGGGCGTCGAGACCTTCCAGCTCGTCGCCCGCCACGACGACCCCGACGCACGGGTGGACCCCGAGCGGGAGGGCACCACGGAGGCCCTCCAGCGCCTGATCGACGAGGCGACGGGCCGGAGCGACCTGACGGTGGGCGAGGTCCACTGGGTGTCGGCGTTCAAGCCGCGCATGGCCATGGCGGAACGGTTCCGCGAGGGGCGGGTCTTCCTCGCCGGGGACGCCGCCCACGTCCACTCCCCGGCCGGTGGCCAGGGCCTCAACACCAGCATCCAGGACGGCTACAACCTCGGCTGGAAGCTGGAGGCGGTCCTGCGGCGCGGCGCACCGGACTCCCTCCTCGACACCTACACGTCCGAACGGATGGGGGTCGCGGCCGACGTCCTGGGCCTGAGCACCCGCATCCACCACGAGGACGACGGTGGCCAGCCCCGGCGCGGCCCCGAGACCCACCAGCTCCACGTGGGCTACCCGGACAGCCCCCTCACCCGCGAGCTGCGCCACGACCTCCCCGAGGGTGCCCTGCGCGCGGGCGACCGCGCCCCGGACGCGCCGTGCGAGGACCCCGCCTCCGGGGCGCGGGTCCGGCTCTTCGAGGTCTTCCAGGGCACCCACGCCACGGTCCTGGCGCTGGGCGACGCGGAGTTCACCGTGCCGGAGTGGGTTCGCGTGTTCCACCCGGTGGATGTGGACGGGCACGTCAAGGAGGCGTACGGGTCGGGGTACTTCGTGATCCGCCCGGACGGGTACGTGGGCCTGGCGACGGACGACGCGGCGGACGTGACCGCGTACCTGGCGACGCTGGCGGGGTGACGAGCGGGCGCCGGTTCCGGGCGGGCCTCCCACGGGGGTGGGGGACCGCCCGGCACGCCGCCGCCTACCGACACAGCATGTCCCGCTCCGGCCGCTCCCCCGTGGTGAGGAACGCGGTGACCGCCCGGTCGCCGCAGGCGTTCCCCCTGCGGAGGTACGCGCCGTGACCGCCGGAGTCGACGCTGACCATCCGGGCGCGGTCGCCGAGGGACTCCCGCATCCTCAGCGCTCCCCGGTGCGGTGTGGCGGGGTCGCGGAGGTTCTGCACCATGAGGATGTTCGACGGGCCCTCGTCCGTTATGCGCACCGGCTTCTCCGCCGGGTCGTTCTTCCAGAACGCGCACGGCATGACGTTGGCGGGCATCCCGGCCGTCAGCGGGTACCGGAGCCGGTCGGCGGCGACGGCGCGCTCGTACGAGGCGGGCGACCGGGGCCAGCGCACGTCGTTGCAGAGGACGCCGAGGAGGGTGGCGGCTTCCTCGGGCGACGCGTACGCCGGCTCCACGGCCGGTGGAGCGGCGTCGCCCGCGGCGCGGGCCGAGACGATCAGTTCGGCGAGCCCGGGGAAGGCCCTGTCGTCGTAGAGGGCCATCTGGAGCCGGGCCCGCAGCCGGTTCCCGGTGAGCCGCTCCGTCCCGTCGGGCCCCCGCTCCGGTACCCGGTCCAGCCTCTCCGCGAGCGCGAGGACCAACGGCCGGACGTCCTCGGGCCGTTCGGCGACGCGGTGCCGGGCGTCCCGGGCCGGGTCGGCGGCCCACCGCGCGAAGTCCGGGAACCTGTCCTCCGTGGCCGACGCGATGTTCGCCGTCCAGCCCCGGCCCACCCGGGAGGGATCCGGGTCGAGGCTGCTGTCGAGCACCAGCCGGTCGACGCGGCCCGGGTACTTCTGCGCGTAGACGGCGCCCGCATACGTCCCGTACGAGACGCCCCACGCCGAGAGCTTGCGCTCGCCGAGGGCCTGGCGGAGCCGGTCGATGTCGCGGGCCTCGTTGACGGTGGAGAAGGAGCGGATCAGCTCGCCGCCTCCGCGGGCACAGCTCTCGGCGACGCGCCGGGCGCCGGCGATGTTCGCGCCGATGTCCCCGTCGGCGGCGGGCCAGGGGCGGATCTTGGTGATCTCGAGATCGCCCCGGCCGAGCCCGCAGTCGGCCCGTGCGCTCCCCCCGACACCGCGCGGGTCGAACGACACGATGTCGTACGTACCGCGCGTCTCCTCACGCAGCCTCTCCCCCACCCGCGCCAGCCACTCCCTGCCGGAACCACCGGGCCCGCCCGGGATGAGTAACAGCGTGCCGCGTCTGGCCTCGAGCCGATCGCTGCGGAGCCGCGAGACGGCGAGACCGATCGAACGCCCTTTGGGCTCGCGGTAGTCGAGCGGCACGGACAGCTCGGCGCACTCGCGGGCGGAGGCGTCGGCGCAGGGCGCCCAGGCGAGGGCGGGCGGCTTCGCCGCGGCTGCGGGAGCCGCCTGCGCCGGGCTCGTCGCCAGAGTGGCGACGGCCCCTGCGCAGGCGGCGAGGGCGAGGGCCTTGCGGCTCGTCATTGACATACAGCCCATGATTGTCCGGACCCGGGCCCAACACCTCCGGTGAACCACCCAATTCGCGATCGGGGTGCCCCTAGGGACTCAGGTCCACTGCTCGGCCGGCGCCTTGCCGGGCAGGGGCCGCCCGATGAGGGCGATGGGCATGAAGAAGTTGACCTGGCCGATCGCGACGGCGAGGGTCGCGAGGGCCTTCGCGTCGTAGTGCCGGGCCGCCTCGGCGTACACCTCGTCGGTCACCCGCTCACCGTGGGGGTTCGGCGTGAGCACGCCCTCCACGAGCGCGAGGGCTGCCCGCTCGGCGTCCGTGAAGTACGGCGCGTCCTTCCAGGACGAGACGGCGGTGATCCGCTCCTCGGACTCGCCTGCGGTGCGGAGGGTGTTGGAGTGGAAGACGGTGAGGTAGGTGTTGCCCACGATCTGCCCGGCGCGCAGGTGCATGAGGGCGAAGGTGGTGCGGGGCACCGAACCGTTTCCGATGGCCTTGAACAGGGCCGCCGACACCTCGGCGATCTCGGGGACGACGTCGAGGGGGTTCGACATGCGGGAGGTCAGGGTCTTGTCGGTCACGGTGGCCGTTTCCTTCCGGGTGGGGCCCGTTCGGGCCTGCTTCGTCACCGCACTGACGGATGCCGGGGAAGGAATGTGACGGGTGGGGGTGGGGAGGTGGTGTGGCGTGGGACACAGCGGGATGCGGCGCTATTGGAGGGTGGCGATGAAGGTTTCCCATGCCGCAGCGGGGAAGAGGAGGGTGGGCCCGTGGGGGGATTTGCTGTCCCGGACGGGGACAGCGCCGGGTATGTTGTCGGCGACTTCGACGCAGTTCCCGTCACCGCCATCGCAATAGGTGCTCCTGCGCCATTCGATCGGGTCCAAATCGAGGGCAGTTTTCATGATGTGCCGTCCTCCAGGTGCTTGATGAATGTCAACGAGTCCAGGGGAGAAAGCGCCATGTCGCGTACTCGATCGTAAGCCAGGCGCAACTGGGCGACTTCCTTCGGATCGTCCGTCAAGCGGGCGGACTTGGCGCCTTCGAGGTAGGCGACCGCATGGCCGTCGGGCAGCCACAGCAGCGAGAGCGAGCCACCCATCAGGTGGTGCACTCCGGCCTTGAACGGCAGCACCTGGACCGTCATGTTCGGCAATGAGGCCGCGTGCTCGATGAGCGCCATCTGGTCATGCCATACCTGCGGATCGGCGGGAAGCCGTCGCAGCACGCTTTCGTCGAGGATGACTCGGACGTTCGGCGCCGGATCCCGGCGCAGGAGTTCTTGCCTGCCGATCCGAGCGGCGACCTGATTCTCCAGCTCGTCGGTGCCGAGGGGCGGCAGTGCCGTGGACAACGCCATCCGGGCGTAGTCCTCCGTCTGCAACAGCCCGGGGATGGTCATCATGTACTTGTGCATGATGACGGCCCTGGCCTCGTACTGCATGAAGTCCTTGTACTTGTCCTTGAACGATTCCTGCTGTGCGAGCCTCCACAGGCGGGTCAGCAGCTTCCCCGTCCCGTAGACGGCGTCCAGCGCTTCCATCACCGGGCGCTGCGACAGCCGCTCCCCCGTCTCCAGGCGGTGCAGGTACGTGCGGTCGTACGAGGTGTCTTCCGAAAGCTGCGCGAGCGACTTGCCGGACTCCTCCCGGAGGCGCCGAAGCTCGATGGCAAGCGTGGCTCGCGCAGAGTCGTCATCACCGGACAGGTGTTCCACGATCTCAACTCCCCTTTGTTGTCTCGTGGCTGGACAACAGCCGACCCCTGTTGAGCGTAGCTCCGGCGCGCGACGCTGAAACCGCTCTGCGTAAGGTCAACTCGAAGGGGAGATTCCGTGACCTACCGCGAAGGCGCATACGTGGTGGACACGCGTAGCGCGACGCTCGCCCAGGTGATGGGCAACATCGGCCCGCGCGTGCAGATCAGGCGGCCCGGAGGCGGCCGGGAATGGGAGGCGCCCGCCGACGCGCTGCGTCTGGCGACGCGCGCGGAACGGGAAGCGGCGGGCCTGCGCGGCAGCGCCGCCGCGCCGAGCGCCTCGCCCGTCGGCTGCGCCGAGTGCGTACGGCTCGACACGGCCCGGCGGGCCGCCGGGGAATACGGCGAGCTCACCGAGGCGGCCGTCGACGCCATGGTCGCCGTGCGCAGTCACTTCCGGGAGGCGCACGTCCTGCCCGCGTGGCCGCGATGAGGTGCGCGCACCGGGCCGGGTGGGCCCAGCGGGGCGGTGAGGCCCGCTGTCACGACTGCGGGGTGCGCCGCTTCACGTCGTACGGGGCCCTACGGCCCCCCGGCCTGGCGGCGGCTGTCGCGACGCCCCGCACCTTCCTCGTCGGCCACCAGGCCGACCGGGCCGCCGCGCTGAACCTCACGCGGCGCGCCCGGTACGCGGGGGTGTAGGGACCCCTACAGCACCAGCGACAGGAGCATCACAAACCCCAGCCCCACCACCGAAATCACCGTCTCCATCAGAGACCACGTCTTGAGCGTCTGCCCGACGCTCATCCCGAAGTACTCCTTCACCATCCAGAACCCCGCGTCGTTCACGTGGGAGAAGAACAGCGAACCCGCGCCCACGGCCAGCACCAGCAGCGCCGTGTGGGTCGTGCTCATGTCGGCGGCGAGCGGGGCCACGAGCCCCGCCGCCGAGATGGTGGCGACGGTCGCCGAGCCCGTCGCGAGCCGGATGGCGACGGCGATCAGCCATGCCAGCAGCAGCGCGGAGACGGACCAGTCCTTGGAGATGTCGAGGACCATGCGGCCGACGCCCACGTCGATCAGCGTCTGCTTGAAGCCGCCGCCCGCGCCCACGATCAGCAGGATCCCGGCGATCGGGACGAGGGACTTCTCCACCGTGCCCGACAGCCGCTCACGGCCGAAGCCGGCCGCGCGGCCCAGCGTGAGCATGCCCACAAGTACCGCCGCCAGCAGGGCGATCAGGGGCGAGCCGATGACATCGGCCACCCGCTGCACATGCGCCTTCGGGTCGTCGACCACGACGTCCACGAGCGCCTTGGCCAGCATCAGCACGACCGGGAGCAGCACCGTGGCGACGGTGATCCCGAAGCCGGGGCGGCGTTCCAGCTCCTCCGACGGGCGCTGCGGGACGAGCTTCTCGGGCGGGGTGACGTCGACCCAGCGGGCCGCGACGCGGGAGAACAGCGGACCGGCGATGATCGCGGTCGGGACGGCGATGAGGACGCCCAGCGCGAGAGTCACGCCGAGGTTGGCGCCGATGGCGTCGATGGCCGCGAGCGGGCCGGGGTGCGGGGGGACGAGGCCGTGCATGACGGACAGGCCGGCCAGCGCCGGGATGCCGATCCGCATCAGGTTGTGGCCGCCGCGCTTGGCGACGAGCAGGACGACCGGGATCAGCAGCACGATCCCGACCTCGAAGAACAGCGGCAGACCTATGACGCCCGCGATCAGCACGATCGCCCACGGCATGGAGCTGCGGCTCGCCCTCGCCAGGATCGTGTCGACGATCTGGTCGGCACCGCCGGAGTCGGCGAGGAGCTTGCCGAGTATCGAGCCGAGGGCGATGAGGACGCCCACGCCGGCGACGGTCGACCCGAGGCCGGTGGTGAAGCTGGTGATGACCTTGTCCAGCGGGGCGCCCGCGACCGCGCCCAGGACGAGCGAGCCGACGGTCAGGGACAGAAACGCGTGGAGCTTGAAGCGGCTGATGAGGAGGACGATGACGGCGATGCCGACGAGGACGGCGATGCCCAGCTGTGCGTGACCCGCCGACGTGATCGGTGCGGTGGGTGCTGCCGCGGCCAGCATCTCGACGCTGAGAGTGCTCACGGGGCTTCCTAATGGGGGGAGGGGGGAGGGAGTGCCTCTGGGAACTACAGGCGCCGCAGCGCGGCTACCGCCCGCTCGGCGATGACGGCCGCCTCGGGCGCGACATCGACGGCGATGCCCGCTTCGTCGGCCCCGAGCGGTTCGAGGGTGGCGAACTGGGAGTCCAGCAGCCGGGTGGTCATGAAGTGGCCCTTGCGGGCGGCCATCCGCCCGGCGATCAGCTCGCGGTCGCCGGTGAGATGGAGGAAGACGAGCCCGGGCGCGGCGGCGCGCAGCCGGTCGCGATAGGCGCGCTTGAGCGCGGAACAGCTGACGACGCCACCGCCGTCCGCCCGGCCGCGGGCCCAGTCGCCGATGGCGTCGAGCCAGGGGGCGCGGTCGTCGTCGTCCAGCGGGGTGCCGGCGGACATCTTGGCGATGTTGGCGGGCGGGTGGAAGTCGTCGCCCTCGGCGTAGGGGACGCCCAGGGCCTCCGCCACCAGGGGCCCGACCGTGGTCTTGCCCGTGCCGGCGACGCCCATCACCACGACGACCATCACGCCTACCTCGCTGTCTCCGTCGACATCGGTTGTTGGTTGAGGCTTCACTGAAACGCATTGAGTACGACGTATTCAAGACTCTGTGACTAAAACGTCATACTTAATCGGGGGCGCCACCCACGTTTAGGCTGATCCCATGGACAAACAGGGGCTGGGGGCGGGGCAGGGGCTCCACGCGCGCGTGCTCGACTCCCTCGGGCCCGCGATCACGGCGGGCGAGTATCCGGTGGGCAGCGTGCTGCGCACGGACGAGCTGGAGGAGCGCTTCGACGTCTCGCGCTCGGTCATCCGCGAGGCCATACGCGTCCTGGAGTCCATGAACCTCGTCGCCTCCCGGCGCCGCGTCGGCGTGACCGTGCTGCCCGCCGACGAGTGGAACGTCTACGACCCGCGCGTCATCCGCTGGCGCCTGGCCGGCCCCGACCGGCCGCGCCAGCTGCGCTCGCTGACCGTGCTGCGCTCGGCGGTCGAGCCCGCGGCCGCCGGGCTGGCGGCCCTGCGGGCCACGCCCGAGCAGTGCGCCGAGCTCACCGAGCACGCCCTGGGCATGGTCGCCACCTCGCGCGGCCAGCAGCTGGACGCCTATCTGGTGCACGACATCGCCTTCCACCGGGTGATCCTGCGCGCGTCCGGCAACGAGATGTTCGCGCGGCTGGGCGATGTGGTCGCGGAGGTCCTCACCGGCCGCACCCACCACCACGTGATGTTCACCGACCCCGACCCGGCCGCCGTCACCCTCCACGTTCGCGTCGCCGAGGCCGTGCGTGAGCGCGATGCGCAGCGGGCGGAGGCCCTGACTCGCGAGATCGCCACCGGCGCGATGGCGGAGCTGGACATTCTGGCGCCCTAGCGCTCGCCGGAGGCCGGGTGCGTTATCAACTGCTGGCGCGTCGTGGCTTGTCGCGCAGTTCCCCGCGCCCCTGACGGGGCACGACGCTCCCTAGGCAGGAAGCCCCTCCGGCCAGTGTTCGTGCCAGCGCTGGTCCGCTTCCAGCTGCGCGGCCAGTGAGATCAGCAGTGGTTCGCTGTTGGACGGGCCCAGGAGCTGCGCCCCCATCGGCAGACCGTCCGCCGTGAAGCCGGACGGCACGCTCAGGGCGGGCCAGCCGAGGACGTTCCAGGGCCAGGCGTACGGACAGGCCGCGATCATCCGGGATTCGGTCTCCCACGTGCCGAGCCCCGCCAGCGCGCCCGTGCGCAGCGGCGGTACGGCCGTGGTGGGCGTCAGGACGGCGTCGAAGCGCCAGAACATCTCCCCGATGCGCCGCCGCAGCGGCGCCTCCGCCGCCCGCGCCGCCCGCAGCACCTCGCCGCCGAGCAGCAGCCCGCCGCGCGCGTTGGCGCGCGTCCGGCCGTCGAGCAGCGCCCGGTCGGGCACGCGCGCGGTCCAGTCCCGGATGCCGACCATGGAGCGCGGCACGAAGGCGAGGCCGATGGGGCCGTAGCGCGGGTTCTCCTCCACGACCTCGTGCCCCAGCGCCTCCAGGGTCTCGGCCACGCGCAGGGTCGCCGTCCGCACGGCGGGGGCGAGGGCGTTGCGCACGGCCGCGAAGGCGGGCCGCAGCGACAGCGCGATCCGCAACCGGCGGCGGGGTTCGTGTGTGGCGGCCGCTACCACGTCGACGGCGGGCGGCCGGTGGATGTCGCCGTCGTGGGAGCCGCTCGCCGCGTGCAGCAGCAGCGCCGCGTCGGCGACCGTACGGGCCAGCGGCCCGAAGCAGGTGATGCCCCGGAACGGCTCGCGGTCCGGCCAGGTGGAGATCCGCCCGCGCTGGGGCTTGATGCCGACGAGGTGGGTCCAGGCGGCCGGGATGCGGATGGACCCGGCGCCGTCGGAGCCGAGGGCCGCCGGCACCAGCCCGGCGGCGACGGCCGCGCCGGCGCCGCCGGACGAGCCGCCGGGGGTGTGCCCGAGGTTCCAGGGGTTGCGGGTCACCCCGAAGGCCGGCCCGTCCGTGACGGGCCACTGCCCCAGCTCGGGGGTGTTCGTCTTGCCGACGATCACCGCGCCGGCGGCCCGTAATCGCCGCACGGCCTCGCTGTCCGCCGGTCTCGGGGGGAAGTCCCCCGGGCAGCCGAACGCGGTCGGCTCGCCGGCCACGTCCATGTCGTCCTTGACGGCTACGGGCACGCCGAGCAGGGGCAGCCGTTCCCCCGCCGCGAGCCGCCGGTCGGCCTCGTCGGCCTCGCGCAACGCGGCCTCGGCCCGGACGACCCGGAAGGCGTTCAGCGTCCCCCGGGTCGCCTCGATCCGCCGCAGCGAACGCTCCACGACCTCCCGGGACGACACCTGACGCCCGGCCAGCCCCAGGACCTGCGCCTGGAGCCCCTCGAACTCTTCGCTCACGAAACCGGTCACGCGAACCTCATTCCCGCGCGCGCTCGAACGCACGCTAACGGGACTGGAGTTGTACGGACATAAGTCCGTGGCGCACACTCGCCGCATGCGCGAGGAGACAGAGGGGATAGCGGTGCCCGGTGGCCCGTTCCTGCTGCGGCCGTGGGCGGCGGGGGACGTCGGGGCCCTGCTGGAGGCCCACGCGGACCCGTTGCTGCGCTGGCAGGCGCCCCAGCCGGTCGACACGACCGAGGAGGCGCTGCGGTGGATACGGCGGCGGGCCGGCCAGTGGGAGGAGGACGCGGCGTACTCCTTCGCCGTCGTCGAACGGGCGGATCCGCGTGCCGTGCTCGGCGACATCACGGTGAGCGCGGTCGACCGCCGGCATTCCACGGGCTGGGTCTCCTATTGGACGACGAAATCCGCGCGGGGCCGGGGAGCCGCCACGGCGGCCTGTCGCGCGGTGTGCCGGTGGGCCTTCGACGAGCTGGGGCTGTTCCGGCTGGAATTGGGGCACCGCGTCGACAACATCGCCTCCTGCCGGGTCGCCACGGCGGCCGGTTTCGCCGTCGAGGGGCGCGAACGGCAGCGGCTGCTCTACTCCGGCGTGCGCTACGACGTGGAGCGGCACGCGCGCCTCGCCACGGACGAGGAGCCCGGCCCGGACGGCCGCTGACCGGCGCCGCAAATACAACAAAACCCCGGAGCGTATTGACGCCCGGGGTATTTCTCCGCGTATATTGACGGGTTCCATGAGTTGTTCAACTCAACGCATGGGGAAGCTTTATGAGGCCATCATATCCGTGCGGGAGTGGAATTGTCAAACACGGACATGCGCAATGAGCAGGAATTCATCGATCTGCTTCATCACCGGCTCGCCGAACTGCGCACCGGCGCCGAGTCGGCGGTCGAGGACGCCCTGGCGATGGACGGCACCACCTTCCAGGCGCGGCAGGAGCGCGACGTCATGGTGGCCGAGCAGTCCGGGCTGCTCGCGGCGTTCAACGCGGGGGAACACGGGCTGTGCTTCGGGCGGCTGCTGTTCCGCGACGGCGCCGACCACCACATCGGCCGCATCGGCATCCGCGCCGCCGACGAGGACCGGACGCCCCTGGTGATCGACTGGCGGGCCGAGGTCGCCCGGCCGTTCTACCTCGCCACCGGCCACACCCCCATGGGGCTGCGCCGCAGGCGTCACATCACCACCGAGAACCACCGGGTCACCGACCTCCACGACGAGATCCTCGATCTCACCGACACCGCCCGTACCGGCCATGAGGGCAGCGACGCGGACGCCGTCCTCCTCGCCGCGCTCGACGCCGCCCGCACCGGCCGGATGCACGACATCGTGCAGACCATCCAGGCCGAGCAGGACCGCATCATCCGCGCCCCCCACCAGGGCGTCCTCGTCGTCGAGGGCGGCCCCGGCACGGGCAAGACCGTCGTCGCCCTCCACCGCGCCGCGTACCTCCTCTACGCCCACCGCGAGCGGCTCGCCCGCCGCGCCGTGCTGATCGTCGGCCCCAACCCGGCCTTCCTCGGCTACATCGGCGAAGTGCTGCCCGCGCTCGGCGAGACCGGCGTCCTCCTCGCCACGCCCGCCGAGCTCTACCCGGGCGTCCGCGCCACCGGCACCGACACCCCCCGGGCCGCCGAGATCAAGGGCGCGGCCGGCATGGCCGACGCCCTCGCGGCACACGTCCGCGACCGGCAGACCGTGCCCGAGCCCGACGCACCCATCGCCATCCGGCACGACGACGGCGAGCTGCTGCTCACCACCGAGATCGCCACCGAGGCCCGCAGCCTGGCACGGGAGACCAGGCTGCCGCACAACCTCGCCCGCCCCTACTTCGCCTTCCGCGTCATCGACGCCCTCACCGCCCAGATCGCCGACCGCCTCGGCGCCGACCCCTACGGCGGGCCCAGCCTCCTCGGCCCGGACGACATCGCCCAGCTCGGCAAGGCCGTCGCCGCCAACCGCGACGTCCACGCCGCCATCGACGACCTGTGGCCCGCGCTCACCCCGCAGGAGTTCCTCGCCGACTACCTCACCGACCCCACCCACCTCCCCGACGAGGACGCGGCGGCCATCCGGCGCGACGGCGGCCCCTGGACCCCGGCGGACGTCCCCCTCCTCGACGAGGCCGCCGAGCTCCTCGGCGAGGACGACTCCGCCGCCCGCGCCGCCGCCGAGGCCGCGCGCCAGGAGCGCGTCCGCTACGCCCAGGGCGTCCTCGACCTCTCCTACGGCTCCCGCACCCAGGAGTTCGAGGACCGCGAGGACGAGGACTCCGAGGTCCTCGCCGCCCACGACCTCATCGACGCGGAACGCCTCGCCGAACGCCACGAGGAGGCCGACCACCGCAGCGCCGCCGAACGCGCCGCCGCCGACCGGACCTGGGCGTTCGGCCACATCATCGTCGACGAGGCCCAGGAGCTGTCCGCCATGGCCTGGCGGCTGCTGATGCGCCGCTGCCCCACGCGCTCCATGACCCTGGTCGGCGACCCGGCCCAGACCGCCGAACCCGGCGGCTGCGGCACCTGGGACGCCATCCTCGCGCCGCACGTCGGCGACCGCTGGGAGCACGTGCGGCTGGGCGTCAACTACCGTACGCCCGCCGAGATCATGGACCTCGCGGCCGGCGTCGTCCGGTCCGTGAACCCGTCCTTCGAACCGCCGAGCTCGGTACGGGCCACGGGGGAAGCTCCGTGGATGTGCCTCGTCGGCGGCGCCGGCGAGGTGGCGGACCCGGCGGACCTGGCGGACGCGGTGGCCGAGGCGGTCGTCTCCGAGACGTCCCGCGAGATGGCCCGCATCGCGGTCATCGCCCAGCGCCCGCACCACGCGGCCCTGCGCGCCGCCGTGCCGGCGGCCTCGACGGGCGCGAACCCGGACCTGACCCGCCCGGTGGTCCTCCTCGACCCGCGCCAGGCCAAGGGCCTGGAGTTCGACTCGGTGATCGTCGTCGAGCCGGGCGAGTTCGGGACGAGCGACCTGTACGTCGCCCTGACGCGCGCGACCCAGCGCCTCGGCGTCATATACGGCGAGGGCGGGCCCGGACTCCCGGCGGGACTGGAGGGGCTGCGGGGACTGGCCGGGTGAACACACGGGTCCGGGGGCCAAGCGGCCCCCGGACCCCGCCCCCTGTGCGCGTCAGACCTGGTACGCCGCCTCGATCTTCAGGTACGTGCCCGGCGTCTGGGGCTCCCACGTGCACTGGGAGATGTCGCCCGAGTCGACGCCGCACTTGGTCGTCGTGCGGTTGGAGTTCCAGTCGCGCTGGGCGTCCCAGCCGCCGATGGAGCCCAGCCGTACGTCCCGGGCGTGGGCGACCAGGTCGTGCATGTCCTGCTCGTGGAAGCGTTCGCCGCCGTCGTTGATGCCGTACATCGGACAGGCGCCCAGCCGGGCCCAGACCTCGGCGTCCGTGAGGTGCGGGTAGGCCTGCTTGACCGTGCGGTGCATGAAGCGCGTCGCGATGACGGCCTCCGTGCCCTGCGGGCGGTTGGGGTTGCCCATGGTCATGGTCATCCCGTTGAACAGCGACGGGAGGATGCCCGCGTCGGCGAGCATGCCGATGAACGCCTGACCGTCGGTGTTGAACCCGGCGACGAGGTCCGGCGGGCAGTTCGGGTCGTCCGGGCCGTAGACGTCGGCCGGGCGGCGCTCGCGGCCGGCGTCGACGGGGAGGGTGTAGGAGATGCGGAGCTGGGGCCGGGCGTCCAGCAGCATCAGGACGATGCCGATGTGGCGGGCGAGGAATGCCTTGTCCTTCTGGGCCGCGCCCTCGATGTCGAAGTCGATGCGGTCGATGTCGTACGCGTCCAGGATGGCCGAGTACCAGCCGTAGACCCGCTCCACGTCCGTGTGGACGTATTCCGCGATGTGGTTGGTCCAGCCGCCGATGGAGATGACCGGACGGCCGCCCAGCTCCTTGAAGGCGCGCACGTCGTCGGCGTTGTGCTTGCCGTTGATGGCGTCGTAGGTGGGAATGCTCCCCCAGCACGGCTCCATCTGGTCGTTCGCGACGGTGATGAAGCCGAGAGAGACGCCGCGAACACCCGTGGCCTGGGCGATGGGCGTGATCTCGTTGATGTGCCAGTCGCCGGAGACGGTGTTGCCGCCGGCGTAGTCGATGAACGGCATCACCGGGATGTCCCAGGCGGGCCGTTCCCCCTTCGGCTCACCGGAATTGAATTCGACCGTGGTGGGCGAGGAGAACAGGCCGCGGATGTTCATGGCGACGACGGTCGCCTCGTAGTCGGTCTCGGGCGTCAGCCGGCCCACGAGGGCGGGCGGCCCGGTGACCACGACCGGCTCGCGGCCGGGGACGTTGACGGTGATGTGGTACTCGATCACCGCGACCTCGTCGGTCGAGGGCGTCCAGTCGAGCAGCACGGAGCGCCCGAGGACCCGGTCGACCCGCAGGTCGGTGACCGGGGTGGGCGGCGTGTCGTATTCCGGCACGTCCGCCGGAACCCCGTCGACCTTGATGTTCTTGGGCAGCGGGTCGAGCGTGCCGGTGTACGACACGATGACGAAGTTCGTGCCGTGCGCGGGGATTTTCCGCTTCCAGCTCTCGACCGTTCCCGTGACGCGCTGACCCTGCTGGACGACCACGAGGCCGACGTTGTTGCCGACGGTCTGCCCCTGGGCCACGTCGAATTCGATGGTCGAGATGTTCTTGTCCTCGTCGGTGAGGTTGTGGACGGTGAGCCGGACGGAGCCCCCGCCGACCCACTGTTTTTCGACGGAAGGCCGGACGAGGATCGTGTACTCACTGCTGGACGTGGTCATTCCGAGCCCTTTCTCGAGGCCGGTCCCGTGCGGTCACCTGGAAAAGTATTCGGCCGGACGCACGCGGCTAAGGCCCCGATACGGCCTGCCGGAAACGACGGCCGACCCGCGCCAGCCGGGCGCCGTATACAGCCAGGTCAGTCACGCCTCAACGCCGTTACAGCCGACGGGCTTTGACGCGTTCAAGCCGTTGTGGCGTGTCATGGCCGCCTCTTACGCCCCACAACACCGCGATACCGGCCAATCATGAATACTCCACCTCTAACGGTCATGACGCATTTGCAGGGACCAATCCCTCGGTGACCAGGGGGATTTCCCCACCCCTAAGGGAACGGTGGGCCGGATGGGCAGAACGACGCCGGGCGGCCACGCTTGTCGGCATGACGAACCAACGCACCCGCAAATCCATCCTGTTCGCACTCGCCACCTCCGCCGTCGCCGCCACCCTCGCCGCACCCGCCCAGGCCGCACCCGCGGACGCGCCCTCCCTCCGCTGGAAACCCTGCGCCGACGCGCCCACCAGGGAGTGCGCCGACCTGTCCGTACCGGTCGACCACCGCGACCCGGACGGCCCGCAGGCCCACCTCGCCGTCTCCCGCCTCCGCACCGACCACCCGGAAGCCCGGCGCGGGACCCTGCTGCTGATACCCGGCGGGCCCGGCGGCTCCGGCTTCGACCTGCTGAAGCAGAAAGGCGAAGCCATGCGCGAGCAGACCGGCGGGGCGTACGACCTCGTGAGCTTCGACCCGCGCGGTACCGGAACCCACGGCAGCACCCTCGCCGACTGCGGACTGGACAAGGGCGATCTGGAGATCAGCAGCTTCATCCCCTGGCCCGGTCCCGACGGCGACACCGGCGAGAACGCCGCCCGCGGCCGCCGTATCGCCGACGCCTGCGCCCGCAACGGCGGCCCGCTCCTCCGCTCGTTCACGACCGCCAACGAGGTACGCGACGTCGACCTCCTCCGCCAGGCCCTCGGCGAGCGGAAGCTGTCGGTGTACGGCGTCTCGTACGGGGTGTACGTGGCGGCCCAGTACGCGCAGAAGCACCCCGACCGGACCGACCGGGTCGTGCTGGACAGCTCGGGCGACCCCGACCCCGCCCGGGTCGCGCGCGGTTGGCTGGCGAACATGGCCGTCGGGGTCGAGGACCGCTTCCCCGACTTCGCGAAGTGGGCCTCGACGCCCGACAACCCCGACCGGCTGGCCGACACCCCCGTGGCCGTCCAGCCGATGTTCCTCGCGCTGGCGGCGAAGCTGGACGCCTCACCGCGTACGTTCGCCGACGGGCACCAGCTGACCGGCAACCGTTTGCGGATGGGTCTGCTTCAAACCCTCACCTCCCGGCAGGGTTTCGCGCCCCTGGCGAAACTGATCCTCGCCGCCCGCGACACCACGGGCGACCTGACGGTCCCCGACGCCCTGCCCTTGGCGGTGTCCCAGCACGACGCGGCCGTACGGACGGCGACCATCTGCAACGACGTCGCCTGGCCGAAGTCGCTCCCCGTCTACCGGCGGGCCGTCGCCGCCGACCGGATCCGGCACCCGCTGACGGCGGGCATGCCCGTCAACGTCATGCCCTGCGCGTTCTGGAAGGACGAGCCGGCCGACAAGCCCGGCCGGATCACCTCCCAGGGACCCTCGAACATCCTGATGGTCCAGAACCTGCGCGACCCGAACACACCCCACAGCGGCGCCCTCAAGATGCGGGCGGCCCTGGGCGACCGGACCCGGCTGGTCACCGTCGACTCCGGCGGGCACGGCGCGTACCTGGCGAACGGCAACGCCTGCGGCGACCGGGCCGTCAGCGCGTTCCTCAAGACCGGACAGCGCCCGGCCGAAGACGTCGTCTGCCGTTAGACGATGTTCTCCCGGGCCCAGACCTTCGCCTCCTCCAGCTCCCCCTCGCGGAGCCCCGTGAGGATCACCCGGTTCCCGTCCGGGTCGTCGATGGTCAGGTCCGAGGTGAACCACAGGGTGTCCGTGGGGCCCTCGACCCGGGCCCCCTTCAGCGGGGCCTCCCGGAGCAGGATCGCCAGCTCCTCGAGGTCCTGCCCGCCGGCGGCGAAGCTCACGGTGGTGCTGCCGGGGACGGGCTCACCCGGGGTGAGCAGGATGTCCTGGTACTTCATCCGCCGCAGGTGCACCAGTGCGGTGGCCCCCTCCGGTCCCGGGATGGTGGCCAGGGTGAAGAACCCGACGGCGTGGTAGAACGCCTCGGCGGCCTCGATGTCGGCGACCTTGAAGTTGGCGAACATCGGCATGGGATAGATGGTGCGGTCGAAGGCGACCACGGATTCGGCGGTGGTGTTCTCGCTCATGCCGTCGACCGTAGAAGTTGACGTCGCGGCAAGCGCAAGTCGTCAGAACAGTTGCTGCTGGCCGTCCATCGGGGGGCGCTCCGGGTCGAAGAGCACCGGTTCCGTCGCCAGGAGCGGGGCCGAGCGGCGCGAGCCGGGGCAGGACATCAGCTCGTATGTGAAGGCGGGGCGGCGGCCCGGCGGGTCGTGGCGGGCGAAGCGGCCGCCGACGACTGCGATCTCACGGGTACATACGGGACAGGCCCGGCGGGGGGAGGACATCCCACCAGTGTCTCTCAGTCCGGGCGGCGGTCAGAACGAGTCCGCCGGCGCGTGCGTCCCCCACACCTCCCGCAGCGCCCCGCACACCTCCCCCACCGTGGCCCGGGCCCGCAGGGCC
Organism: Streptomyces sp. L500; assembly: GCF_054551825.1. Classification (NCBI taxonomy): domain Bacteria; kingdom Bacillati; phylum Actinomycetota; class Actinomycetes; order Kitasatosporales; family Streptomycetaceae; genus Streptomyces; species Streptomyces sp. L500. Next base: position 220,085 of record NZ_JBTOLC010000004.1, on the reverse strand, counting down.
TCCCGCATCGGGGGCAGGACGTTCTCCGCCGCGCTCTCCGCCGCCCGCCGCAGCGCGTCCAGTTCGCGCGTGACCGCGCGGCCGTCGCGGTCCGCCCGCAGCCTCGCCAGGCGTTCGCACTGCCGCGTCTCGATCTCCGGGTCGACGCGCAGCGGCTCGTACGGCTCCTCCTCGTCGACACGGAAGCGGTTGACGCCCACGACGACGCGCTCGCCCTCCTCCGTCTCGCGGGCGACGCGGTAGGCGTTGCGTTCGATCTCGCCCTTCTGGAAGCCCCGCTCGATGGCGGCGACGGCCCCGCCCATGGCCTCGACCTCGTCCATCAGCTCCAGGGCGGCGAACTCCAGCTCGTCCGTCATCGACTCGATCGCGTACGAGCCCGCGAACGGGTCGACCGTGGCGGTGACGTCCGTCTCATGGGCGAGCACCTGCTGGGTGCGCAGGGCGAGCCGGGCGGCCTTCTCGCTGGGCAGGGCGATGGCCTCGTCGTAGGAGTTGGTGTGCAGCGACTGGGTGCCGCCGAGCACGGCGGCCAGGCCCTGGACGGCCACGCGCACGAGGTTGATCTCGGGCTGCTGCGCGGTGAGCTGCACCCCGGCGGTCTGGGTGTGGAAGCGCAGCATCTGCGATTTGGGATTCTTCGCCCCGAACTCGTCCCGCATCAGCCGGGCCCAGATCCGCCGGGCCGCCCGGAATTTGGCGACCTCCTCCAGCAGGGTCGTCCGGGCGACGAAGAAGAAGGAGATCCGGGGGGCGAAGTCGTCGACGTCCATGCCGGCGGCGATGGCCGTGCGGACGTACTGGACGGCGTCGGCCAGGGTGAAGGCGACCTCCTGCACGGGCGAGGCCCCGGCCTCGGCGATGTGGTAGCCGGAGACGGAGATGGTGTTCCAGCGCGGGAGCTCGGTCCGGCAGTAGCGGAAGATGTCGGCGGTCAGGCGCAAGGAGGGCTTGGGCGGGAAGATGTACGTCCCGCGCGCGATGTACTCCTTGAGGACGTCGTTCTGGACGGTGCCGGTGAGGTGCTCGCCGGAGACGCCCTGCTCCTCGGCCACCAGCTGGTAGAGCAGGAGCAGCAGGGCGGCCGGGGCGTTGATGGTCATCGAGGTGGAGACGTCGCCGAGGGGGATGCCGTCGAAGAGCTCCCGCATGTCCTCGACCGAGTCGATGGCGACGCCGACCTTGCCGACCTCGCCGCTCGCGATGGGGGCGTCGGAGTCGTGGCCCATCTGGGTGGGCAGGTCGAAGGCGACGGACAGGCCGTGGCCGCCGTCGGCGATGAGCCGGCGGTAGCGGGCGTTGGACTCGGCGGCCGTGCCGAAGCCCGCGTACTGGCGCATGGTCCACGGGCGCTCGGTGTACATCGTCGGGTACACGCCACGGGTGAAGGGGAACGCGCCGGGGGCGCCGAGCCGGTCGCCGGGGTCCCAGCCGGCGAGCGCCTCCGGGTCGTAGACCGGCTTGACGGGCAGTCCGGACTCGGTGGATCGCGATCGGGTCGTCATGGGAAACGCCTCCCGCTGCTCGGGTTCCGGAAGCCTCCACTTCGGACTGTAGTCCTCCGGAGGTGCCCGTCCCGGTCGCCACACACGGCGAAGGAGGAGGGGGGCGCGGGCAGGACCGGGGGAAGAGCCCCGCCCGCGCCAGGTGCGCGGAGCCGACTAATGGGGGGGAACTTCGGCTCCGCGCAGCCGATGACCAGTCGGCTCACTACCTACAGCGCCGACGCCTCGAAAAGTGTCACACCCGGTTTCGGTGCGGGGGCCGGCGCGCTGACACGGGGCACGGTTCGGGAGCGCGGAGCACGGTTGACGAGGTCGTCCCACACCGAGCCGTCGCCGTCCTCGTCGCCCTTGCCGCCCTGGCCGTCGGAGGCGAGGACGCGCTCGCAGTACGTCCGGACGGCCGACGAGCCGCCGGCGAACCGCTCCAGCGTGCGGGCCTCGTCCTCGTCGACGCCCTTGCCGTTGCCGTTCCCGTTGCCATTGCCGTTGCGCTTGCCGTTGGCGAGGAACTCACGGCAGATCTTGGCGGCCCAGACGCGGCCCGCCTTGGCGCCGTCCAGGGTGCCGGGGTCGTTGTTCCCGCCGTCCTTGCCGGGCTTGTCGCCCTTGTTCCCCTTGTCACCCTTCTCGCCCCGGGCGTCGTCCTCGTCACCGTGGAACGGGCTCGCCGAGGAACCGGACGCCGGTCCGGACTCCTTGGCACCGGGGGTACGCGAGGGGTCCGGGCGGCCGGTGGGGCGGGCACTCGCTCCCGGGGAAGGGGTGGTGCCGGGGGCGGGCTTGCCGGGGCCGACCGTCGCGACGTCGGTCTCGTCGGCGAGCGTCACGCTGGCGGAGGGCGACGGCTCCTTGCCGGACCTGCCGAACGGCCCGGGCAGCACGCCCGTCCCGGCCGCGACCGCGACGCCGCCCACCGCGCAGCCCGCGAGGGCCAGCGCGAGGGCCGTCCGGGCGGGGCGCCGCAGGAACGAGCGCACGGCCTCGGCGCGCCGCGAGCCGGCGTCGCGCAGGGCGGCGAGGGGGGAGGCGGTGGCGGCCTTGGGCGCGGTGGCGGCGCGCGCGGCGCGGAAGGCCGCGAGCGCGGCCTCCTCGCCGGGCAGGGGCGCTTCGGCGGCGGAGGTGCCGACGGCGCCCGCCGACGGGATGTCGGTCAGGGAACGGAAAGCCGCGTTCAGCCGCATGGCGACGAGGGCCTCGGCCCCGTCTCCGGCGGCGGGGCTCGCAGAGGCAGCGTTCGCCTCGCCCCCGGTGGGGCGGTCCGCGGTGGATTCCGCTGGAACGACGCCGGTCTCACCGCCGACTGCGGAGCCCGTGGGGGCGGACCCCGCGGGGAGCCCGCGCAGCAGCCGCTCCACGGCGTCGTCATCCAGCCAGTCGTGGTCGTACCGGTGGTCGTCCGCCATCACATGTCCTTCTGCGTCCGCGCGCGCATTTGCGTCACACCGGAAGAAACTGTCGCTCCACCGGCCCGCCGGTCCTGGCCGGCGCCTGTGGCCGGGGGCCCGCCGGGGCCCGCCGTCACCAGCTCGGCCAGCCGTCGCAGACCGCGGTGCGCGGCGGTGCGCACCGCGCCGGGCCGTTTGCCCAGCACTCCGGCGGCGCTCTTGGCGTCGAGGCCGACGACCACCCGCAACACCACGGCCTCGGCCTGGTCCTGCGGGAGCTGGGCGATGAGGGCGAGGGTACGCCCCGTGCCGAGGGCCTCCAACGCCTCCCCGGCGGTGTCCGCGTCGGCGGCCCGGGCGGCGAGCTCGCTCTCGTCGCCGCCGATGGCCGGGCGCCGGCCGCGCATGCGTATGTGGTCGAGGGCGCGGTTGCGGGCGATCGTGGCCGCCCAGCCCCTGAAGCGGTCGGCGTCGCCGGTGAACCGCTCCAGGTCCCTGGCTATCTGGAGCCACGCCTCCGAGGCCACGTCCTCCGCGTCGGCCTCGCCGACCAGCGTGCGCACGTACCCGAGCAGGCGCGGCTGTACGGTCCGGTAGACCGTACGGAATGCCGTTTCGTCCCCGCTCTGCGCCGCGCGCACCGCGACGGTCAGCTCAGCGTCGTCCCCCTGCACGCTCACATCCTGCACCACAGGTCGTACTCGCGGTTCAGGAGGCCGCCGGACCGGCGCTGAAAGGATTCTGCCCGGGCGGCGGACCGTAGGGGACGCCCCCGAACGGCACCCCGTACGGCGGCACGGACGGCGGGACGGACGGCGGCACGGGCGGCATCGCCGGAGGGCCGGCCAGGGCCCGCTGCTCCTGCATCCGCGTCAGCTGCCGGACGACGAGCAGCGCGAGCACGGTGTCGGCCAGGAGCAGCAGCGCGGAGAAGCCGCTGACGGCGAGGGAGCTGTTCAGCAGCTCGACGGCGCTCTCCCAGTCGGATCCGGCGAGGGGCCGCCGGAGCCTCGCCGAGGCGACCGAGGACATGCCGTCGCCCACCGTGCTGAGCACGTTGGCCGCGATCCACAGCACCCACCAGGCGTTGAGCAGGCCCTTGGGGGCGCTCTGCGGGCCGCCGGGGGCGCTGGCCCGGTAGATGTCGTTCGCCATCTGCTTGGGGAACCAGAGGTTCACGACCGGCGTGAACCAGCTGCCCACCGCCCAGCCGCTGCCGAAACGGTGGGTACCGGGCGCGAACACCTCGGCGTTGAGGCGCACCCGGCGGAACCAGATCACCCACAGGACGGCCGTGGCCGCCATGCCGAGGAACGACAGCACCGTCATCGCGTCGGCGAAGGAGTCGGCGTCGTCGACGGCGTCGCTCGTGGACGAGCTCGGATGGCCGTTGGCGAGGATGTCCTGAATGACCCCACGCTGCTGGCCGATGGCCGCGATCTGCAGCATCAGCAGCAGGGCGACCACGCCCAGCAGAACGTTCAGGGCTGTCCGTACGCCGCGCCGCAGATCCACCCCGCCGAACGGAAGCCCGCCGGGGAAGCCGGGCACGGCGCCCGGGTACGGGTGCGGGTGCGGCGGATACGGATACGGGGGCGGGTAGGCGTACGACGCCTGCGCGGGATGCGGCTGCGCGGACGGGTGCGGCTGCTGGTGGGCACCACAGGCGGCGCACCGGCCGTCGGGTCCCACGGCGACAGCGCGGCATCGACCGCACGGATACATCAGCAAGACCCCCGGGAATCGTGGCGTGGTCAAACGGCTACGAGCGGGTGATATTACGCGCTCCGGACGACCTGCCCCGGTCCGGGGAAGTGGGGAGTGACGAATTTTCGATTACCGGCGCTGTAAGAGATGCGTGCCCCACCAGGGTTCGCAGCGGACGGCGGTCGGGGCCTCTCCTGTGGGGGGTGGCGGCCCCGGCCGTCCCCGTCCGGGGGTTCGAGGGGGCGGAGCCCCCTCGGGTCACCGCCGCACCTTCCCCGCCAGCGCCGAGAAGTCCGCCCACGACAGTCGCGGCGGCCTCGGATCCCACAGTCGCTGTGACACCGCCGCGAGCGGCAGCCGGATGCCCGCCGCCACCTGCTCCGGCGACTGCGCGTCCGCGCGGTCGCACCAGACGGCGAGCCGCCCGCCGGGCACCCGGTCCGCGCCGGTCGCGACGTTCGCCGGGACGGGGCCCGTGCCCCGCAGGACGGGCGGCGACCAGGCGCCGTAGATCCGCTCCCCCGTCGGGTAGCGGAAGTCGTTGGGCTCGCCGAGGACGTAATAGAGGTATTCGTCGTTCAGGTTGACCACCGAGCGTCCCTCGTTCAGGTAGTCCTGCGGGCGGCGCGCGCCGGTCTCCTTGCCCGTCCAGTACTCGACTTCGATGGATTTGTCCGGGCTGACGACCCCGCCCGTGAAGAAGCCGTCGTTCCACGCCTTGGGCGTCTTGCCCAGGCCGCGCACCACGGCCGCCCGGTCGTTGAGCCAGGCCGTGGCCAGGTCCTGGACCCGGCCCTGGGGGCCGAACCGCCGGCGGGCCAGCTGGGCCAGCCGGGGGTAGGCGGCCTGCGGGTCACGGGACATCAGGGCGCGGTACTCGTCCGCGCCGAGGTGGAACCAGGGGCCGGGGAAAAGCGGGGCGAACTCCCGCAGAAGGTCGTCGACGACCCGCGCGGACTCGGGGTTGCCGATGTCGACCGCGCCCCGCGCCGCCGTCCCGCTCGCGTCGCGGAGCTGGAGGGCGGGGCGGGCGGCGATGACCGCGCCGAGGTGGCCGGGCGAGTCGATCTCGGGGACGACGGTGATGTGGAGGTCGGCGGCGAGGGCGGTGATCCGGCGGAGCTCGGCCTTGGTGAGGTGCTGCGGGGAGACGACCTCGGGGTGGGAGGAGCTCTCGATCCGGAAGCCCTGGTCGTCGGAGAAGTGGAGGCCGAGCTGGTTGAGCTTGAGGTCGGCGAGCTCGCGCAGCCGGGACTCGATCCAGTCGGCGGTGAAGTGCTTGCGGGCGGTGTCGAGGTTGAGGCCGCGCTGGGGGCGGTCGGGTGCGTCCTTGATCACACCTTCGGGCAGTCCCCCGCCGCCGCGCACGGCCTGGACGACGGTCCGGGTGCCGTAGAACAGGCCGGCCGCCTCGGGGGCGGTGACGGTGACCTTGCGGTCCTGGACGGTCAGCTCGTACGACTCGGGGCCGCCGGCCTGCCCGGCGCGCGCGATCAGCTCCACGTCGCCGGGGCGGGCGGGCCCGGCGTCGTAGGTGAGCCCCAGGTCGGCGGCGAGCCGGCGGGCCTCGTCGGCCGGCTTCCCGGCGGCGGCCACCACCCGGGCGCCGGGCGCGGGCCGCCAGCCGGGGCCGGAGCGCTGGGTGAACTCCCGGACGGCCGGGATCACGGCCGGGGGCCCCTGCGGTACGGGCGTGGACGGGGAGACGGTGGCCGGGTCCGAGGCGGCGGGAGAGGCGGCCGGGGCGGCGACGGAGCCCTGGGCGGAGCGGGAGTCGTCGGCGCCCGGGTGCCCGGCGTGGCCGTCGCGCGGGCAGCCCATGAGGCTCATGGTGGCGAGGAGGGCGCAGCTGGCCACCGTTCCCCGGACGGCAGAAGCCCGGGTGATCCTGACAGACCGTCCCATGGAGCAAACCTCCCATTTGGGGCTTTGGTGTCGAAGATATGGGTTTTCTCCCTGACTACCCCCCACATCCCGCCGGACACGCCGGAAGCCCGGATTCCGGGGGACGGCGGCGGATTCTCGACGGGGTCTCGGCACGGTCTCGGTCAGGACTCGACGGGGTCTCGGCCCGGACTCGGGAAGGCATCGACAGGCCCGCGTTCCCGCTCCGCCTAGGCCGTACGTGCCTGTTTGATCACACCTGCCGTACCCCGGGGGACCGAACCGACAAGGCGTCGCTACGATGGCCAGGGCCGGTGGACCGTACCCGGCCGGGCCCGACCGACAGTGAAGCCGGCAGGCCCCAATCCCCGCTCCCGGAGGGTTTTCCGTGCCGGCTGGAACGCTGTACCGCGGCCGGGAAGGCATGTGGTCCTGGGTGGCTCACCGAGTCACCGGCGTCCTCATTTTCTTCTTCCTGTTCGTACACGTCCTCGACACCGCTCTCGTCCGTGTCTCCCCCGAGGCATATGACGACGTCGTCGCCACGTACAAGACGCCCATCGTCAACCTGATGGAGTACGGCCTCGTGGCCGCCATCCTCTTCCACGCACTCAATGGCCTCCGCGTCATCGCGGTGGACTTCTGGTCCAAGGGACCGCGGTACCAGAAGCAGATGCTGTGGACCGTTGTCGGTGTCTGGGTCGTGCTGATGGCAGGCGCTTTCTACCCCGTGCTCCAGCACACGCTGCGCACGCTGTTCGGGAGCTGAGTCGCGAGATGTCCGCTGAAACCACCCCCGCCGCCGTGAACGACGTCCCGCTCTACGACGTCGACAACCCGGCCCCCGTCATCGAGGCGCCGCGCAAGCGCACCAAGAAGACCCCTAAGGCGACGCGCACCAACTTCGAGATGTACGGCTGGCTCTTCATGCGCCTGTCCGGCATCGTGCTGGTCGTCCTGGTCCTCGGCCACCTGCTGATCCAGCTCGTCCTCGACGGCGGCGTCAGCAAGATCGGCTTCGCCTTCGTGGCCGGCCGCTGGGCCTCGCCGTTCTGGCAGGCCTGGGACCTGATCATGCTGTGGCTGGCGATGCTGCACGGCGCGAACGGCCTCCGCACGGTCATCAACGACTACGCGGAGCGGGACAACACCCGCTTCTGGCTGAAGATGCTGCTGTACACCGCCACGGTGTTCACCGTCCTGCTGGGCACGCTGGTGATCTTCACCTTCGACCCGAACATCCGCTAGAGCCCGGGGCTGACGCGACCATGAAGATCCACAAGTACGACACCGTCATCGTCGGCGCCGGTGGCGCCGGCATGCGCGCGGCCATCGAGTCGACCAAGCGCAGCCGCACCGCGGTGCTCACCAAGCTCTACCCGACCCGCTCCCACACCGGCGCCGCCCAGGGCGGCATGGCCGCCGCCCTCGCGAACGTCGAGGAGGACAACTGGGAGTGGCACACCTTCGACACGATCAAGGGTGGCGACTACCTGGTCGACCAGGACGCCGCCGAGATCCTGGCGAAGGAGGCCATCGACGCGGTCCTCGACCTCGAGAAGATGGGCCTGCCGTTCAACCGCACCCCGGACGGCACCATCGACCAGCGCCGCTTCGGCGGTCACAGCCGTAACCACGGCGAGGCCCCGGTCCGCCGGTCCTGCTACGCCGCGGACCGCACCGGCCACATGATCCTCCAGACGCTGTACCAGAACTGCGTCAAGGAGGGCGTGGAGTTCTTCAACGAGTTCTACGTCCTGGACCAGCTGATCACCGAGGTCGACGGCGTCAAGAAGTCGGCCGGTGTGGTGGCGTACGAGCTGGCCACCGGCGAGATCCACGTCTTCCAGGCGAAGTCGGTCATCTACGCCTCCGGCGGCACCGGCAAGTTCTTCAAGGTGACCTCCAACGCCCACACCCTGACCGGTGACGGCCAGGCCGCCTGCTACCGCCGCGGCCTGCCCCTGGAGGACATGGAGTTCTTCCAGTTCCACCCGACGGGCATCTGGCGCATGGGCATCCTGCTGACGGAGGGCGCCCGCGGTGAGGGCGGCATCCTCCGCAACAAGGACGGCGAGCGCTTCATGGAGAAGTACGCGCCCGTCATGAAGGACCTCGCCTCGCGTGACGTCGTCTCGCGCTCCATCTACACGGAGATCCGCGAGGGCCGCGGCTGCGGTCCCGAGGGCGACCACGTCTACCTGGACCTCACCCACCTGCCGCCGGAGCAGCTCGACGCCAAGCTCCCGGACATCACCGAGTTCGCCCGGACGTACCTCGGCATCGAGCCCTACACGGACCCGATCCCGATCCAGCCGACCGCGCACTACGCCATGGGCGGCATCCCGACCAACGTCGAGGGCGAGGTGCTGGCCGACAACGACACCGTCGTCCCCGGCCTCTACGCCGCCGGCGAGGTCGCGTGCGTGTCCGTGCACGGCGCCAACCGCCTGGGCACCAACTCGCTGCTGGACATCAACGTCTTCGGCAAGCGTGCGGGCATCGCCGCCGCGGAGTACGCGCAGAAGGCCGACTTCGTCGAGCTGCCGGAGGACCCGGCCTCGCTCGTCGTCGACCAGGTCGAGAAGCTGCGTGCCTCCACCGGCACCGAGCGGGTCGCCGAGCTCCGCAAGGAGCTGCAGGAGACCATGGACGCCAACGTCATGGTCTTCCGCACCGAGCAGACCATCAAGACGGCCGTCGAGAAGATCGCCGAGCTGCGCGAGCGCTACAAGAACGTGTCCGTCCAGGACAAGGGCAAGCGCTTCAACACCGACCTGCTGGAGGCCATCGAGCTGGGCAACCTGCTCGACCTGGCCGAGGTGATGGCCGTGTCCGCGCTGGCGCGCAAGGAGTCCCGCGGTGGTCACTACCGCGAGGACTACCCCAACCGCGACGACGTCAACTTCATGCGCCACACCATGGCGTACCGCGAGGTCGACGCGGACGGCAAGGACTCGATCCGCCTCGACTACAAGCCGGTCGTCCAGACCCGCTACCAGCCGATGGAGCGTAAGTACTGATGAGCACCCCGACTCTCGAGAAGGTGGAGGCCGAGGCCGCTTCCTCGGCTTCGCCGTACATCACGGTCACCTTCCGCATCCGCCGGTTCAACCCGGAGGTCTCGGCGGAGGCCACCTGGCAGGACTTCGAGGTCGAGATCGACCCGAAGGAGCGCGTGCTCGACGGTCTCCACAAGATCAAGTGGGACCTGGACGGCTCGCTGACCTTCCGTCGCTCCTGCGCGCACGGCATCTGCGGCTCCGACGCCATGCGGATCAACGGCAAGAACCGGCTGGCCTGCAAGACCCTGATCAAGGACATCAACCCGGCCAAGCCGATCACGGTCGAGCCGATCAAGGGTCTGACGGTCCTCAAGGACCTCGTGGTCGACATGGAGCCGTTCTTCCAGGCCTACCGCGACGTCATGCCGTTCCTCATCACCAAGGGCAACGAGCCGACGCGCGAGCGTCTGCAGTCCGCCGAGGACCGCGAGCGCTTCGACGACACCACCAAGTGCATCCTGTGCGCCGCGTGCACCTCCTCGTGCCCGGTGTTCTGGAACGACGGCCAGTACTTCGGCCCGGCGGCGATCGTCAACGCGCACCGCTTCATCTTCGACTCGCGTGACGAGGCGGGCGAGCAGCGCCTGGAGATCCTCAACGACAAGGACGGCGTGTGGCGCTGCCGCACGACCTTCAACTGCACGGACGCCTGCCCGCGTGGCATCGAGGTCACCAAGGCGATCCAGGAGGTGAAGCGGGCGCTGATCACGCGCCGCTTCTGACCTCCGGTGGTTTCCGGTTGACGGTGTGGGCCCGCTCCCTTCGGGGGGCGGGCCCACACCCGTTCAGGCGGACCTGAGCTCCAGGCGCGCGAGCGCCTCCTTCTTCCGCCGCAGCTCGGCCATCTGCTCCTCCACCCGGGCGAGTTGATCGTCCAGTGCCTGGACGGAGCGGGAGCAGGCGAGCAGGCCGGGGCCGCCCTGGGCGCAGGGCAGCAGGGTGCGGATGACCTCGGTGGTCATTCCCGCGTCGAGGAGTTCGCGGATGCGATGAACGCGCTCGACGGCGGCCGGTCGATACCGGCGGTAGCCGTTGCCGTCCCGCTCGGATCCGAGCAGTCCCTGCTGCTCGTAGTAGCGCAGCATCCTCGCGCTGACCCCCGTACGCTGCGACAGTTCACCGATACGCATCGGCGGATCCCCCACCCGGACTTGACCTTGACACTGATGTCATGGGGCAACCTCTGGGGCATGACAGGGATTCCCGCGTTCGCAACGACCGTTCACGGCACCGGCCCCGGCCTGCTCCTCGCGCACGGCGCGGGCGGCAGCATCGAGGGCAACTACGCCACCGTCCTCCCCGCCCTCTCCGCCGGGCACACGGTGGTGGCCCCCGACTACCCGGGCTCCGGCGCCACGCCGAGGGTCACCGGCCCGCTGGCCCTCGACGCGCTGGCCGACGGAATCGTGGCCGCGGCGGACGAGGCAGGGCTGGAAACTTTCACTCTATTGGGCTACTCGCTGGGCACCATGGTCTCCGTACGGGCGGCCGCCAGGCACCCGGAGCGGGTGCGGGGCCTGGTCCTGACGGCGGGCCTGGCCACGGCGGACAACCGGACGCGGGCCTCGCTGTTCCTGTGGCAGCGGCTGCTGGAGCGGGGCGACCGGGAGGCGTTCGCCCGGTTCGTGGCGCTGTCCGGCTTCGGCGAGACCTTCTTCAACGGCCTTCCGGAGGCGGCGGTCGGTCCCTTCCTGGAGCTGGTGGAGCGCGGGGTGCCGGCCGGCGCGGCCGAGCAGGCCGCCGTGGTCGGCGCGTCCGACACCACCGGTGACCTCGCCGGCGTCTCCGTGCCCACGCTGGTCATCGCGCCCCTCCAGGACACGCTGGTCGCGCCCGCCAACTCCCGTTTCCTGGCCGACCGGATCGCGGGCGCGGAGTACGCGGAGATCGACACGGGGCACGTGCCGATGGCCGAGCGGCCGGAGGAGTGGCAGAAGCTGATCCTGGACTTCCTGGACCGGCACCGACTCTGATGACGGCCGGGGCTACGACGGCCGGTCGTATCCCACCTTGTTCGTGGCCAGTTCCTCCGGGGTGATCTCGGAGGCCCAGCCCTCGGGCGGCTCCTGGTACGGGCTGCACGCGCCGCAGGCCGCGCACGTCCACCGGCCGTGGATCCCGTGGACGACGGCGCCGCACCCGGCGCACGTGTCGGTCGTGTAGTAGGGCGGCTCGCCCGGCGAGGCGGGCGAGCGCCACGGGTGCTGGTCCATCCGGTCCATCTCCCCAGACTGCCACGCGCGGCGGCCCCCGGGGCGGGCCCCGCCGCTAGGCGAGGGGCTTGCTCAGCAGCATCATGAAGAAGCGCGTCTTCTCCCGGATGATGGTGCGGACGCCCGTGTACGCGGCGTCCGTCATCTCCACGAACTCGGCGCCCAGCGCGGCCGTGAGCTCCTCGCGCCGGTCGCGCAGCAGCAGGGCGATGATGTCCGAACTGATGGCCAGGTTGGCCGACAGGTCCTTGAACTCAAGCGTCCGGAATCCGGTCCGTTCCAGCAGCGCGGACAACTGGGGGAACGTCAGCGGCGGGTTGGAGGCCAGGACCGTCTCGTAGAGGCCGAGCTCCTCGGGGGTGAGCTCGGCCTCCAGGGACGACTCCAGGATCATCAGGTGGCCGCCCGGGCGCAGCACCCGCCATGCCTCGCCGAGGGCCTTGGCGCGGTCCATGTGGCACAGGCTCTCCACGGCCCAGGCGGTGTCGAAGCTCTCGTCCTCGTAGGGCAGGTTCATGGCGTCGACGACCTCGAAGGCGAGGCGGTCGGCCAGTCCGGTGGCGCGGGCCATCTCCTGGGCCCTGGCGATCTGTTCCTTGCTGACGGAGATGCCGGTGACGTGGGTCCCGGTCTGCTCGGCGAGGCGGGCGGCGGGGCGGCCGGGGCCGCAGCCGATGTCGAGGTGGCGGCCGCCGGGGCGGGCGTTCATCAGGCGGATGAGGTAGTCGGTGTAGCGGTCCTGTGCCCGGGAGGAGAGGGCGACGAGGTCCAGGCTCGCCGGATGGGGCTCGTCGGGCGACACCCACAGGCCGCAGTGCACGCTGTCGCCGAGGGTCATGTGGTACAGGTCGCCGAACTTGTCGTACCAGGCTCCCACCGCCTCGGCCTTGATGAGGTCTTGAGGAGTCCCAGGAGCTTCTTGCTGCGGCACGTCGTCCCCTTCCGGGAGGATTCCGGGAATCGATCAGCTGTGCGCGATCAAGTGAAGTGGACCGCCCCGGAGGGGACAAGAGCGCCTGCTGGTCAGATCCCGCCGGTCAGATCCGGCCCAGCATCCACAGCCGCCAGATGCCCGTGCCGTCCGTCAGGTACTGCGTCCCGGAGATGCCCGCGTTGCTCAGCACGTAGTCCTTCCGCTGCCACAGCGGCACCAGCGGCACGTCCTCGGCGACGATCTTCTGGATGCTCCGGAAGTCGTCCGCGACCCGGCCGCGCTGGTCGTTCTGCTGGGCCTTGCGGATGAGCCTCTCCACGCGGGTGCTGGAGTAGCCGGAGTGGAGGGCGTTGCCGTCGCCCACGAGGGGGGTGGTGAAGGTGTCGGGGTCGGGGAAGTCGGCCAGCCAGCTGACGCAGTACGCGTCGTACTCGCCCCGCGCGTAGCCCCGCTGGAAGTCCGTCCACTCGACCCGTTTCGTCGTCACCTCGAACAGGCCCGTGGCCTCCAGTTGCCTGCGCAGCAGGGCCGCTTCCTGGTCGGTGGCCGCGCCCTTGGAGTAGGCGAGGGTGAAGCGGACGGGGGTGGGCACGCCGGCCTCCAGCAGCAGCCTGCGGGCCCGGTCCTCGTCCGGCTTGGGGTAGGCGTCGAAGAAGGACGTGGCGTGGCCGGTGAAGCCCTGCGGGACGAGCGAGTAGAGCGGCTCGACGGTGCGGAGGTGGACGTCCCGGGCGAGGGCCTGGCGGTCGACGACGGCCGCGACGGCCTGCCGTACGGCGAGCGGCTTCGCCGGGGCGCCGTCGCGCAGGTTGAAGACGAGGAAGCGGGCGTTGGCGCCGGAGGTCTCGGTCATCCGGGAACCGGTCTCGGAGAGCGAGTACTTGGCCAGGTCGGCGGGCGGCATCTGCCGGGCGGCGACGTCGATGGTCCCGTTCCGCCAGGCGTCGCTCATCCGGGCCGGCTCGGGGAAGTAGCGGACGGTCACCGGGGAGCCGACGTCCTTGACCGCGCCCTCGTACTTGTCGTTGGGCGCGAGCTCGGCGCTCGTCCCCGGCTTGTAGTCCTTGAGGGTGTACGGGCCCGAGCCGTCCACCTTCTCGCCCCGGCGCAGCGTGTCGAAGGGGTAGGCGCGGTGGTCGACGATGGAGCCGGCGCCCGTGGCGATCTTCAGGGGGAAGGTCGCGTCGGGGACCTTGAGGCGGAAGGTGACGACGCGGCCGCCGCCGGAGGTCTCGACCGAGCCCAGGGTCTCCAGCAGCGGCCCGGGGCCCTGGGGGGACTTGATGCGGGCGATGCGGTCGAAGGAGAACTTCACGTCCTCCGCGGTCAGCTCGTGCCCGTTGGCGAAGCTCAGCTCCGGGCGCAGCTCGCACGTGTACGTGCGCAGGTCGTCGCCCTTGAAGCCGCAGCTGCGGGCCGCGTCCGGCACCGGGTTCTTCGAGCCGGGGGCGAAGGTCAGCAGGGACTGGAAGAGGTTGCCGTACAGCGCCCATGAGCCGGCGTCGTAGGCGCCCGCCGGGTCGAGCGCGGTGACCGTGTCGGTCGTGCCGACCTGGACGGGCCCCCGGCCGCGCTCCTCGCCCGGGGTGAGCCGGCAGCCGCCGGCGCCCGCCGCGAGCAGCAGGAGCGCCGCGGCCGCGCGCCCCCGACGCCCCCGCCCGCGTAACCCTCTTCGTACCCGGACCTCACGCATCCCCCGCGCCCCTCCCGCCCAGTGATGCGCATCACCGTAGAAGGGGGAACGGGCGTACGTCCCGGGAATGGGTCAACCGGCGGCTATGAACTACGCCGCAGCGCCCTGACGCCACGCAACCCGATGAGTCCTACAACCGTCCCCAGAAGGAAAGAGGTGACCGCGAGCAGCAGGTGCACCCAGAAGTACGTGGTCGGGGAACCCGCGTCGTCGAAGGCCAGCCCGCTGCCGTCCTTCCAGAGATTTTTCACGAAAGTGACCCAGATGACCCAACTCCAGGCGCCGAACGCCAGCAGGAACCACGACACGGGACGGGAGAGGGTCGCGGGGACCGGTGCCGGAGCGGAGGGCTCCGGCGCCATGGGCTGGGTGGGGGAAGCGTTCGCCATGGGTTTCAGTATGCGTTCCCGTGCCCGCACTGGTCCTATCGGGTCCTCGGCGGGCGCCCGCCGTGAGGCGCCGTCCTGGTTGGCGGAGCGTGGCGGTACGTTCACCACCGTGCCGACGACGACATCACACACCCCGCGGTACTCCGCGACGCCCCGACGCCGCCGCGCGGCCCTGCTGGCCGCCGGCGCCTCGCTGCTGCTCCCCCTGGCGGCCGCCGCGCCCGCCCTCGCCGCACCCGCCCCGGGCCCCAGCGGCTCCCCGGCCGTCTCCCCCGGCGCCCCGGCGACCCCCGGCAAGCCCGCCGACGGCAAGGCCAAGCCGCCGCCGAAGCAGCCGCCCGCCAAGATGTCGACGGTGGGCGGCGAGCTCCTGGGCCGGCCCGGCCCGCAGGTCCAGTTGGGCCCCGGCGCGCCCGAGCTGCCCCGGGAGCTCAGCGGGAACTCGTGGCTCGTCGCGGACGCCGAGACCGGTGACATCCTCGCCGCCAACAACGCCCACTGGCGGCTGCCGCCCGCCTCCACGCTGAAGATGCTCTTCGCCGACACGGTGCTGCCGAGGTTCCCGAAGGACAAGAAGCACGAGGTCCGGCCGGCCGACATGGAGGGCATGGGCGAGGGCAGCAGCCAGGTCGGGATGAAGGAGGGGCAGACGTACTCCGTCCACGACATGTGGATGGGCGTCTTCCTGCGCTCCGGCAACGACGCCGTGCACGTGCTGTCCGCGATGAACGGCGGCGTCGCCAAGACCGTCCGGGACATGCAGGAGCACGCCGACGAGCTCCAGGCCGAGGACACCCACGTCGTCACGCCCGACGGCTACGACGCGGAGGGCCAGGTCTCCAGCGCCTACGACCTGACGCTTTTCGCCCGCTCCGGCCTGCAGAAGGCCGACTTCCGCGAGTACTGCTCGACGGCCCGGACACAGTTCCCCGACGAGGACCACCCGGGGAGGACGAAGGAGATCGTCAACACCAACCGGCTGCTCACCGGCCAGGACGGGGTGACAGCCTACAAGGGCATGGCGGGCGTGAAGAACGGCTCCACCACCAACGCCGGCAACACCTTCACCGGCGTCGCCCAGCACGACGGCAAGAAGCTGCTGGTCACTGTGATGAACCCGGAGATCAAGGAGCGCAACCAGGTCTACAAGGAGACCCAGTTGCTCCTCGACTGGGGCTTCGAGGCGGTCGGTCACGTCAAGCCGGTCGGCGTGCTCGTCCCGCCGAAGGGCGGCTTCCCCGCCGACAAGGGGGCCGGTACCAGCGGGCAGTCCTCGCAGGGCGCCCAGGCCGCCGTCACGGGCGGCGGCGACGGCATGTGGACGGCCGTCGGGCTGACGGGCGGGGCGCTGGCGGTGCTGGCGGTGGCCGGGTTCTTCGTCAACCGCCGGCATCCGCTGCCGGAGCGGGCCGCGCGGCGCCGCCCCGGTCACGCGGCGCCGCCTAAGAACCCGCAGAGCCCTCCGAAGAACCCGCCGAAGGAGTAGCTGGGGGCGGCTCCTTGTGCGGCGACTCCTCGTGCCGCGTGGCCGCGCCGTCCGTGGCGGTCCACGCGGCACAGTAGAGCGTGAGCTTCGCCGTGAAGTTGATCCACAGCAGCAGGGCGATCGGGGTGCCGAAGGCGCCGTACATGCTCCGGGCCGCGACGCCCCGCAGATAGCCGCTCAGCACCAGCTTGAGCAGCTCGAAGCCCACCGCCCCGAGCAGCGCGCCGGTGACCAGCCGGCGCCGCTCGGGGTGGACGCCGGGCAGCCGCGACAGGACGTAGAGCATCAGCAGGAAGTCCGCGAGGGCGGCGATGCAGAAGCCGACGGCCGTCAGCAGCCCGCCGACGCCCTCCAGCCCGGCCCGCTCCACGACCCAGCCGACCGCCGCCGACGCGAACGCCGAGCAGCCCGCCGACAGCAGGAAGACCCCGCCGAGGCCCAGCAGCAGGGCGACGTCCTTGGCCTTGAGGAGCAGGAGGTTGCCGGGGTTCTCCTCCACCTCCCACACCGCCCGCAGGCACTCCCGCAGTTGGCCGACCCAGCTGATCCCGGTGAAGAGCAGCAGGCCGCCGGCGACGAGGCCGACCGTGCCGGCGTTTTCGGTGAACGAGGTGACGTCGAGGGCGCCGGAGGGCATCTGCTCGGCGACCCGCCGCTCCAGCTCCTTGGTCTGCTGATCGCTGAGCACGGCGGCGGCCACGGCCGCGCCGAGGGTGAGCAGGGGGAAGAGCGCGACGAAACTCGAGAAGGTGATCGCGGCGGCGAGCCGCGTCCACTTCACACGATCGAGGGTGTCGTACGCGCGCCAGGCGTGCGTCCGCATCGCCTTCGCGACGAGCGGACCGATCAGGGGCAGCCGGGTGAGCCAGTCCATGAGCTACGGATACCCGCGTCGTCCTGGCGCGGCACGGCCGCGCTCACGTCGTCCGCCCCGGAGGCGTCGGTCCCGGAGGCGTCGGTTCCGGAGGCGTCGGTTCCGGAGGCGTCGGTCCCAAAGGGAAAGTGGCGCTCGAGGCGCCAGATCCCGTCCTCTCCCTGCTCGTAGAGGGCGAAGCCCTCGATCGTCCACTCCGCCTCGTAGTCCGCGAGCTCCGTGAAGGCCCGGTCCATGGCCTCCTCGGCGATGCCGTGGGCCACCGTGACATGCGGGTGGTACGGGAACTGGAGCTCCCGCGCGACCGGGCCCGACCCGTCCCGCACCCGCTTCTGCAGCCAGGCGCAGGAGGCCGAGCCCTCGACCACGTTCACATAGACGACGGGCGAGAGCGGCCGGAACGTGCCCGTCCCCGAGAGCCGCATCCGGAAGGGGCGCCCCGCCGCCGCGACCTCGGCGAGGTGCCGTTCGATCGCGGGGAGCGACGACGCGTCCACCTCCGTGGGCGGCAGCAGGGTGACGTGCGTGGGAATGCCGTGGGCGTGCGGGTCGCCGAAGCCTTCGCGGCGCTTCTGGAGGAAGCTGCCGTACGGCTCCGGGACCGCGATCGAAACGCCGAGCGTTACGGTCCCCACTGCGTTCTCCCTCCTGGCGCCTGTACGTCCCCGTGGTCAGTGTGACGGCTGCGCCGCTCCCACTGCCAGATCTCCTGGTCCCGCCCGCCCGGGACGAGGGTCCCGACGTGCGCGGACGCCGGTGAACCGTATCCGGATGGCTCAGCGGCCGGCGGGGCCGCCGAAGCGCGTGCCCGTCAGTGGGCGGCGGGCAGGAAGCCCACCCGGTCGTACGCCCGGGCCAGGGTGTCCGCCGCGACGGCCCGGGCCTTCTCCGCGCCCTTGGCCAGCACCGCGTCCAGCGCGGCCGGGTCGTCCAGGTACTCCTGGGTACGGGCGCGGAAGGGGGTGACGAAGTCGACCATGACCTCGGCGAGGTCCGTCTTCAGCGCGCCGTAGCCCTTGCCCTCGTACTTCTGCTCCAGCTCGGCGATCGTGGTGCCGGTGAGCGTGGAGTAGATCGTGAGGAGGTTGCTGACGCCCGGCTTCTTCTCGGCGTCGAAGCGGATGACCGTGTCGGTGTCGGTGACCGCGCTCTTGATCTTCTTCGCCGAGACCTTGGGCTCGTCGAGCAGATTGATCAGGCCCTTGGGGTTCGCCGTCGACTTGCTCATCTTCGCCGACGGGTCCTGCAGGTCGTAGATCTTCGCCGTCTCGCGGACGATGTGCGCCGACGGGAGGGTGAAGGTGTCGCCGAAGCGGCCGTTGAAGCGCTCGGCCAGATCGCGCGTGAGCTCGATGTGCTGGCGCTGGTCCTCCCCCACCGGCACCGCGTCCGCCTGGTACAGGAGGATGTCGGCGACCTGGAGGATCGGGTAGGTGAACAGCCCGACCGTGGTGGCGCCGGCGCCCTGCTTGGCGGACTTGTCCTTGAACTGCGTCATGCGCGAGGCCTCGCCGAAGCCGGTGAGGCAGTTCATCACCCAGCCGAGCTGGGCGTGCTCCGGGACGTGGCTCTGCACGAACAGCGTGCAGCGCTCCGGGTCCAGCCCGGCGGCCAGCAGCTGGGCGGCCGCGACACGGGTGTTGGCCCGCAGCTCCTTGGGGTCCTGCGGCACGGTGATCGCATGGAGGTCGACGACCATGTAGAAGGCGTCGTGGGACTCCTGCAGGGCCACGTACTGACGGACGGCACCGAGGTAGTTCCCGAGGTGGAACGAGCCTGCGGTGGGCTGGATACCGGAGAGAGCGCGCGGACGATCAAGGGCCATGCACAACATTCTCTCAGGTGCGGGCGCGGACTCGGTTCAGCTGTGGAAAACCTCGTCCACCGGGGGTGTACGGCGGGTGTACAAAGGCGTCAGCACCAGCCAGTACCAGCCAACAGCAGGCCCGGACCGGAACGGAGCTCACGGTGACCGCCACGGAACGCAGCATCGCCGCCGCCGAGAAGTACAGCGCGCACAACTACCACCCGCTGCCGGTCGTCGTCGCGACCGCGCAGGGCGCCTGGATGACCGACGTCGAGGGGCGCCGCTACCTCGACATGCTCGCCGGATATTCGGCGCTGAACTTCGGCCACGGCCACCGACGACTGATCGACGCGGCCAAGGAGCAGCTCGACAGGGTGACACTGACCTCCCGCGCCTTCCACCACGACCGCTTCGGCGAGTTCTGTACCGCGCTGGCGGAGCTGTGCGG
The DNA here is from genome assembly GCF_054551825.1 of Streptomyces sp. L500. Taxonomy (NCBI): domain Bacteria; kingdom Bacillati; phylum Actinomycetota; class Actinomycetes; order Kitasatosporales; family Streptomycetaceae; genus Streptomyces; species Streptomyces sp. L500. The sequence continues at coordinate 200,695 of NZ_JBTOLC010000004.1, read as the reverse complement.
GATGGAGATGGTCCTGCCCATGAACACGGGCGCGGAGGCCGTGGAGACGGCCGTGAAGACCGCCCGCAAGTGGGGCTACCGCGTCAAGGGCGTGCCCGACGGCAAGGCGAAGATCGTCGTCGCGGACAACAACTTCCACGGCCGGACGACCACGATCATCAGCTTCTCCACGGACGAGGAGGCCCGGGCGGACTACGGCCCCTACACCCCCGGCTTCGAGATCGTCCCGTACGGCGACCTGGCGGCCATGGAGGCCGCCGTCGACGAGCACACCGTGGCCGTGCTGCTGGAGCCCATCCAGGGCGAGGCGGGCGTCCTGGTGCCCCCGGCCGGCTATCTGCCGGGCGTCCGCCGGCTCACGCGGGAGCGGAACGTCCTCTTCATGGCGGACGAGATCCAGTCCGGGCTCGGCAGAACGGGCCGGACGTTCGCCTGCGAGCACGAGGACGTGGTCCCCGACGTCTACATCCTCGGCAAGGCGCTCGGCGGCGGCGTGGTCCCCGTCTCGGCGGTCGTCTCCTCGCGGGAGGTCCTCGGCGTCTACAAGCCGGGCGAGCACGGTTCCACCTTCGGGGGGAATCCGCTGGCGTGCGCGGTGGCCCTGGAGGTCATCGAGATCCTCCGCTCCGGCGAGTACCAGGAACGCGCGGCCCTCCTCGGCGACCACCTCCACCACGAACTCGGCCTCCTGACCGGCGGCCCGGCCGTCACGGCCGTCCGCGGCCGGGGCCTGTGGGCGGGCGTCGACATCGCCCCGGGCATTGGCACGGGCCGCGAGGTCTCGGAGCGGCTGATGGCACGCGGGGTGCTGGTCAAGGACACCCACGGCGCGACGATCCGCATCGCCCCGCCGCTGGTCATCAGCAAGGAGGACCTGGACTGGGGGCTGGACCGCCTGCGGGAGGTCCTGACGGCCGGCTGAGCGCCCGGCGCGGCGACAGCAGCGCCCCCGCACGCTTGACGTGCCGGGTGACCAACGCCGTCTCGGCGCCCCGCACCCCGGGCAGGGCGCCGACGCGCAGGGCGAGGTAGTCGTAGAGCGCGTCGGCGTCCCGGACGACGACGCTCACCATCATGTTGCTCGGCCCGGTGACGGCGGCGGCGTACGCCACTTCGGCGTGCCCGGCGAGGGCCTCGGCGACCGCGCCGAGCGCGGCGGGGGCGACGCTCAGCCACAGCACGGCCTCGCAGGCGAACCCGTAGATCGCCGGATCGATGTCGACGTCGAAGTACAGCGCCCCGCTGGCCCGGAGCTCCTCGATCCGGCGCCGCACTGTGGACTCCGACCAGCCCGTGGCGGCGGCCAGTTCGGGGACGGCGGCACGCCCGTCCTTGGCGAGGACGTCCAGCAACCGCTGATCGGCCGCAGTGGGTTCCAGCCGGACGCCGCCCCTGGGCGCCGGCCGGGACAGCTCCGCGACCTGTCGCGCGTCGAGCGCGTCGGTACGCCCCGGCCAGCCGGCCGTACCGGCGACCGGGCGCAGCATGCAGTGGGCCGTCACCCCGGTGATCCGCGGTGTCCTGGGCAGTTTGGACAGCAGCAGGCTTCCCGGGCCCGAGCCTGCCCGGGCCCGGGTGACGCAGGTGACCTCGGTGCCGCCGGAGGCGAGCCCCACCCACGAGGTGTCCGCCCGCTCGGCCAGCGCGGCGGCGATCGCGGCCGAGGCGTCGGGCGCGCACTGGATCCGTACGCCCCAGTCGACGAGGCCCAGACTCCGGGCGTCCGGCAGCCCGACGACGCGCAGCGCACCGGCCGCGCGCAGCCGGTGGTAACGGCGGGCGACCGTACGGTCCGAGGTGCCGAGGACGGCGGCGACGCGGCTGAAGGGGACGCGCCCGTCGAGCTGAAGGGCATGGGCCAACTGCCGGTCGAGCAGATCGAGATCGCGTATGCCCGGATCGCGTATGACGGAATCCACCGGGAGACGGTATCGAATGTCGGATCACGTCAGGAAGAGGGCAGAGGAGGACGCGGCCCGCCGGGGGCGGCGAGGGTCATCGGCATGACGCAACACAACGAACTCGATCCCGTCGCGCGCACCGCACTGCTCACGGCCGCCCAGCGGGCCCGCGAATCGACCAGGGCGGACGCCCTCTTCCACGACCCCCTCGCCGCCACCCTCGCCGGTCCGCCGGGAACGGCGCTGCTGGCGGAATTCGGCGACACACCGCTGATTTCGGTCCGGACACGGTTCTTCGACGAGGCGATCGGGCGTGCGATGGGGCACGGGGGTCCTCATCGGCTCGTGATCGTCGCGGCGGGGATGGACACCCGCGCGTACCGGCTGGGGCTGCCCGGCGGGGTGACGGTCTACGAACTGGACCGGCCGGAGGTCCTGGACCGCAAGGAGCGGCTGCTGGACGGCACCGCCGCGCCGACGTGCCGTCGGGTCGGGGTGGGCGTCGACCTGGCGACGGCCGACTGGGGCGAGGCCCTGGCCGAAGCGGGGTTCCGGGCGGCCGACGGGCCGACGTGCTGGCTGGTGGAAGGGCTGAACCAGTACCTGGCGGAGCCGGACGTGCTCGCCCTCCTCGACCGGATCTCGGCCCTGTCCGCACCGGGCAGCCGCCTCCTCACCGACTTCGTGCCCGCCGCGCTCCTCGCCGCGCCCGAGGCCCGTCCGCTGCTGCGGCTGATGGCGGAGTGGGGCGCACCGTGGCGGTTCGGCACGGACGAGCCGGGGGCGCTGCTCGCGGGGCTCGGGTGGCGGGCCGAGGTGCGGTCGTTCGCCGAGGTGGGCGAGGAGCTGGGGCGGTGGCTGCCGGGCGGGCGGGAGCTGTCGGGGTGGGTGGTGGAGGCGACGAGATGACTCGTTACCCCTCCGGGAGGATCACGTGGGGGACGAAGCGGGCGTACCCGTCCGTGACCAGGTTCGCCGACTCCCGGATGCCCAGCCCCGCGGGCTCGCCGTCGACGACCCAGGCGCCCAGCACCACGTGGTTGCCGTCGAATTCGGGGAGCGGGGCGAGCTCCTGGTAGCAGCAGGGCTCGTCCCGCACCGCGGGGGTGCTCCCGGCGGGGTGGAGGGTGACGCCCGCGCCCTCGCGCCCGAAGAGCGGCTTGGCCGCCCACCCGGTTTCGCGGGCGAGTTCGCGGGGGCCGTCCAGATAGGCGGGCAGCAGATTCGGGTGACCGGGGAAGAGTTCCCAGAGGATGGCCAGCAGCGCTTTGTTGGAGAGCAGCATCTTCCACGCCGGTTCGATCCACAGCGTGGACCCCGTGGCGCCGCCGTTGTCGAGCGTGTCGAGCACGTGCGGGCCGAAGTCGTCCTCGGCCAGCCATTCCCAGGGGTAGAGCTTGAAACAGGCCCGGATGAAACGGAGTTTCTTGTCGACGAAACGGCCGGAGAGGCCGTCCCAGCCGATGTCCTCCATCGCGATGACGTCCGTCGCGATGCCCGCCTGTTCCGCCGTCTCGCGGAGATAGGCGACGGTCATCAGGTCCTCGCCCAGTTCGTCGCCGATGGAATGCGCGAAATGCACGGGCGCGCCGGGCGGCAGCAGGTCCGCCTGGCGGCGCCAGGCGTCGACGAGCCGTTCGTGGAGGGAATTCCACTGGTCGGCGTCGGGCACGCCGACGAAGCGTTCCTCCATCCAGAACCACTGCGGACCGGCCGCCTCCACGAGGGATGTCGGGGTGTCGGCGTTGTACTCCAGCATCTTCGCGGGGCCGCCGCGCCCGTCGTAGTGGAGGTCGAAGCGGCCGTAGAGGGAGGGGATTTCCTCGCGGCGGTGCCAGGACTCGCTGATCAGGGCCGTCAGCCGGGGGTCGGTCAGGCCGAGGTCCGCGAAGCGGTGGTGCTCCACGATGTGCGCGGCCGCGGCCAGGCACATCGTGTGGAGCTCCTCGACGACGTCCTCCAGCGCCTCGACCTCGGGCAGCGTGAAGGAGTAGTACGCGCTCTCGTCCCAGTACGGCCGCAGGGAGCCGTCCGGTTCCCGGGTGAGCGGATAGATCAGGCCCTGTTCCTCGACGGTGTGCTGCCAGCCGGGGCGAGGGGTGGTGCGATGACGGCGCATGTCCGGGGGATCAGCCGCCGCTCGAACCGGAATGGCTCTTGGAGGAGGAACAGCCGAAACCGCCCCGGGAGACGGCCTTGCTCTTGTCGAACGTACCGGCCTTGGCACGGCTGCCGGAATCGCCGGAGTTGTAGTACCAGGTGCCGGCGGCGTGACCGCCGCCGGTGCTCTTGCAGGACTTCGAGTCGAGGACTTTGTAGCCCTTTCCCGCCTCATAGCTGTTGCGGTCGACACAGCGTTTGTCCGGCTCGGATCCGCAGGAGGTGAGGGCGGCGGCGAGCACGCCCATTCCGCCCAATATGACCGTGCTGGACCGCAGACGCCGTCGCGCCTTCTTCTCCATTCGCTGACGCCCCCGTCGCGTTCGAAAGTTCAAGAGTTCGAAAGTTCGACCACCCTAAACCCGGGTGCGGACGATCATTCGGCGAGGGTGTGCGCGAGGGCGTGCCGGGCCTCCCAGGCCCGCGCCGAGATCCGCGCGAGAAGGCGGGCGGCGGGGTCGTCCACGTCCTCCCCGTTGGCGAGGGGGCCCGTGTAGCAGACGGCGATCGTGTACGGCCCGGCGTCGGGCGGGTGGACGACGGCGGCGCTGTGCCGCACCCCGGGGAACCAGCCGTTCTTCCCCGCCAGCCGGGTCCCCGGCGGCAGCCCCGCCGCCAGGTCCACGCGGTGGACGTTGCCCTCCAGCAGGGCCAGCAGTTCCGGCTCCAGCGATTCCAGCAGCCGGACCAGGTCCCCCGCCGTGATCAGGTTGCGCACCCCCGCCGCGCGCCCCGGCGCGTCCTCGATGCCGCGCGGGGTGTCGCTCCCGTGCGCCCCCGCCCGCTTCCACACCTCGGCCACGGCCTCCCGGCCGGCCTCGGCGAGACAGAGATTGGTGGCCAGGTTCGAGGAGTGCGTCACCATCCGCTCGGCGAGCCAGCGCAACGGCGCGGTGCCGCCGAGGAGTTCCCATGGCTCGTCGTCGCTGTCGTAGGACCGCTCGTTGGCGAAACTGTCGGTCCCCGTCACAGAGACGAAACGATTGACGACCGGAATCCGCCGGTCGAGATCCGTTCCGTTCCGGTGGAGCGCCGCGAGCACGGCGACCTTCATCGTGCTCGCCGCGTCGTGCGGCACGTCCGGGTTCCGCGCGACGACGGGAGCGCGCCGCCAGGGCGCCACGACTACGGAAAGCACGAGTCGACTCTAGGGTCCCGGCGGCTCCGCCGCCCTAGAGTCGGAGGCGTGTTCCTCGGCATGCTCTGCGCACTCGGCACGGCGGTCTGCTTCGGCACCGCCTCCGTCCTCCAGGCCGCCGCCACCCGGGCCACCGCGCCCGGCACGGGCTCCGGCGTGGACCCGATGCTCCTGATGCGGGCGTTGCGCCAGTGGCGCTACCTCGCCGGGCTCGCCCTGGACGGCGTCGGCTTCCTGCTGGAGCTCGTCGCCCTCCGCACCCTGCCCATCTACGCGGTGAGCGCCGCCCTCGCCGCGAGCCTGGCCGTCACGGCCGTCACCGCCTCCCGCGTGCTGGGCGTGCGGCTCAGCGGCGTGGAGTGGGCGGCGGTGCTGGTGGTGTGCGGCGGGCTGGCGATGCTGGGCCTGTCCTCCGGCGCGGAGGGCACGGGTACGGGCGACACCGCGCTACGGGTCGGCGTCCTGGTCACGGCGGTGGGCGTCCTCGCCTTCGGCGCGGTGGCGGGCCGGGCGCGGGGCCGGACCCGGGCGGCGGCGCTGGGCCTGGGCGCGGGGTTCGGCTTCGGGGTGGTGGAGGTCTCCGTCCGCCTGATCGACGACTTCACGCCGTCGGCGGTGCTGACCAACCCGGCGACGTACGCCCTGCTGATCGGCGGCGGAGCGGCGTTCCTGCTCCTGACCTCCGCCCTGCAGCGCGGCTCGGTCACGGCCGCCACGGCGGGCATGGTCATCGGCGAGACCATCGGCCCGGCCTGGGTGGGCGTCTCCTGGCTCGGCGACCGTACGAGGGAGGGGCTGATGCCGCTCGCGGTGACGGGCTTCGCGTTGGCGGTGCTGGGGGCGCTGGCCCTGGCCCGGTTCGGGGAGGCGCCGGCGGAGGAGTGAGGGGGTTTTCGTGCCGGACGTTTTCAGCAGGTGTGGGGCCGGATGGAGTGGGGTACGCGCTGTTGTGTCGTCGGCAACGACAGCGGGGCGACCGGTCGGCCGAGTAAGGCCGCCGATCGCCCCGCGCCGCGCGCCGTACTACTCCGCGTACTACTCCGCGTCGACCGGACGCACGAACTCCAGGGTCCACGTCTCCTGGAACTCCGGCTTCGGCGGCACGACTTCGATCTGGGCACCACGGTGGCCCGCCCGGAGGGCGAGGCCCTTCTCGTTGAGGATCTTCACGCCGCCCAGGACACCTTCGAAGGTGAACTTCGCCAGCTCGGGGCGCGGGACGGCGTTGACGAAGATCCTGTCGTCGGCGATCACCAGACCGGCGGCGTCGTGGCTGGCCAGCCGGATCACATACGGCGAGCCGGGGACCGGCTCGGCGGGCTCGATGATCCACTCCTGCTCGATCGGGAGCGGGTTGAACCGGTCGACGATCACGGGCGCGCCGTGCTTCACGGCATGCTCCGTGGCCGTCACCAGGGAGGACGGGCCGATGATGTGAGCGTGGATCTTGTAGATACCAGGCTTGATCGGGATCGGAGGCATGGGCGTGGCGTCCTCTCTCACGTCCGCTTCCACCGACGGCGGGCCGCCGCCGGTGAGACGCCCTCCACCTTTGCGGCGCACCCGGGCGCCGACTAGGGCGGGATATCGCCAAGGCGATTACGGCGCGGAGTGATCGATCGCCCTTGCGAATCGGGTCGACCTACCGGGGGACAGCGAGCGCATCTGCCGTGCCGAGGGGATGCGGAGCCGCTACCGTGGTGCTGCGACGTCCACCCGGTGGGCCCCCGGGAGGCTGTGCCAGCCAGGCATGGTCGTCGGGCGTGGCGAAATGGGGTCCCGCTTCCCTGGGTACGGCGGCAGGGCCTCTTGGAAGGATGTTGGCTGCACCCCTCGCTAGTTCTTCTGGCGAGGGTTGCAAGCGAAGCCCCACCGTCGAGGGCACGGCGGCAGGGCTTCTCAGAAGGATTGTCGGCTGCCCCTCGCTAGTGGAACTGGCGAGGGTTACAGCCGGTGAGCCACCTCCAGCAACCATCGGATCGCCGCCACGGCCATGGAGCCGAGAATCGGCGCCGACCAGCGGTAGATCCGGTAGAGCTGGGCCCTTAGGCGACCACGGTCCTTCTTTTTGCGATGGCGCACGTGCTGCGCCTTTCTCCCGAGGTGGGTACTGGCCCACCGGTCACCCCTCTCATCGGAGGGCTGACCATGGGCGCGGCCACCCGGTGGCTCCGGGGAGGCCGCGCCCCAAACAGCCCCCCGTGCGGGTGGCTGACCGTTGCGGGCGCCCCGGAAAGACCGGCACGTCACTGCGTCATCGGGGGCGAGCCTAGCCCCGGATCGCATCAAGTTATGTCGTACCGCGACGAGTTGACACCTATCGGGGGATTGGTAGCGCAACCGTCCTAACGGCGCGCACGAAGGTGGCCCAGGCCGCCGCCGGGAGGACCAGGGCGGGCCCTGTGGGGGATTTGCTGTCGCGGACGGGTATGAGGTCGCCGGGTATGAGGTCGGCGACCTCTAAGCAGGCCTCCGACCCGTTGCTGTGCGTGGATTTGCCCCACCTGACGCCGCTCAGGTCGCCTCGTTTGGTCTGCATGTGCTCAAGTCCTCCATTGCCTTTTCAATCCAGCTGATCGAGGCTGCCGGCGTCAGTGCAGCAGCGTGCACGAGGTCGTAGCGATGGGAATGCCGCGCAACCGCTTTCCGGTCCCGCACCACCTGACTCCACACATCGCCTTCGAGGTAGGCCACATCCGGGGCGTTATTGAAGGACAGCATGGTCAGCGATCCGCCCAGGGCCGCATGAGCACCGGCAGCGAACGGCAGCACCTGCACTTCGACGTTCGGAGCCTCCGAGGCCTCCAGCACTTGCGCCAACTGCTCGCGCATGACCGAGGGACCGCCGATCGGACGCCGGAGAACGGACTCATCCAGCACGGCCCACAACAGCGGAGCGTCTTCCTTTGCGATGACAGCCCTCCGTGAGATTCGCGCGGCGACTTTCTCCTCGATTTCGTGCACGGTGCACCACAGCTGGGCCGCGCGCATCACCTCGCGGGCGTATGCCTCGGTCTGCAACAGCCCAGGCACGCAGTGCGCCAGGTACATGTGCAGGGCAGTCGCCCTCGCCTCGTATTCCATGTACTTGCGCGTCGCATCCGAGAAGGGGAATCGCTGGGCGTAGTCCCATAGGTCGGAAAGATCGCCGTCGGCTTTGAGGATCGCGTCCAGCCGATCGGAGATGTCCCTGGGAGGCAACTCCTTGCCCAGCTCGAACTGGGCGATCCGACTGTGAGCGATAGGGACCTGCCTCCCCAGCTCCTTCTGCGTCCAGCCGCAGCGCAGCCGCAGTTTGCGCAACTTGGCGCCGTAAAGGGCCAAGGGGGAGGAGAGGGGGTCAAGTTCCTTGGGTGCAGGCACGCTTGCCACCTGTTTTCGCTACGACATACCGAAAACCGTTACCCCTGGTGAGCGTAGCTCCACGCACCGATGCTGAGAACCGGAACCGGAGCAACAGACCACGACCGAGGTAGCCCACCCATGCCACACGACAACATCCGTCACGCCGCCGCGCGCACGGCACGCGAGCTCTCCGACGCATTCAAGGCTCACGGCTGTACGGTCCAGGTCGTACCCCAAGGACCCGTCGACGGACAGATGTTCCTCTTCATCGACGACGCGCTCACCGGCTATGAAGCCCAGCTCCTCACCGCCGCGCTCGCCGCCTACACCGCTCCCCCGCCGCGTTGCGACGAGTGCCAGGCCATCAAGCGCGACCGCGCCAAAGCCGTGCGCGACGGAAACCGCGAGATGGCCATGAAGGTCGCCACCGCCATGGGAGTCCATCAGCGCGTATCGCACGGCTGATCTATTCATAACCGTACGGGTGTTGGGGCGCCGGAACGTGCCATTCGGCACGCCCCCGTGGAGTACGTTTCGGCGCAGACGAATCGACCCCCGGCGGTGAGACAACACCGGTCCGGGGGTCTACACCCACCAGGAGAGTAGGCCTCCCTCAAGATGTTCCGGCATGCTACCGCGCCCACCCGCTTCTACACCCCCGTCTCCAACGAGATCATCCGCCATCCCCGCCTCTCTTCCGACGCCAAGTGCCTTCTCCTCTGGCAGCTTTCGCTCCCACCCGGCGCCGACGAGGCCCTCTCCGAGTCCGCCCGGCGGGCCGGGATCAAGAAGACCGCGTTCGGCCGCGCCAAGCGCGAACTCCTCGCCGAGGGTTACGTCCACGAGTGGCGCCGCTCCGGGCCCCGAGGACGCTGGTCCACGACACAGCTCGTATCGAATGTCCCGCTGACGGCCGCCGAGGCTCTGGCGCTACGCGATGGCGACCAGCCGCCGACGGACGCTTCTCCGGCCCCCGGTCGGCCGACCGGCCACGCCGTCGGACGTCCCCAGGAAAACACCGGGGAGAACACCCCCAACCCCCGCGCCACCGCCGCCCTCACCGCCCTCTCCCGCTCCGAACGGAGACTGCGGCTCTCCGCGCGGGACGTCCGGGCGCTCGCGCCGCTCGCGGCGGAATGGTTCAGCCGTGGGGCGACCCTCGCCGAGTTGCGGGACGCGCTGACGTCCGGGCTGCCGGACGCCGTCCGGTCGCCCGTCGGGCTGGCCCGTGACCGGCTCACGCGGAAGATGCCGGACCCGGCGCCCGAGCCCACGCCGCCGCCCACCCCCCTCCGCTCCTGCGCGGGCGGCTGTGGGCGGGTGTTCCGGCCCGTCACCGACGAGGCGGCCTGCCGCGATTGCCGAACCGAGCGGGCCGCTGACGACGACTCCGGCGCCATCGCCGCGACGAGACGCGGCATGGCCGCGATCCGGGACATCCTCGCAGCTCAGACGTGATTGTCAGTGGTGGGGTGCATCATCGTCGGCATGACTGAGAGCACGCTGCACGACCTCGCCCGGACGCTCCTGCCCGCCGACCTCGCCGAGCGCTGGATTTCTCTTCTCCGCCCGGCCGCGCGGCTGGTGGCGACGCCGGAGCCCGGGCCGGAGGACGTGGTGGTCGGGCGGCTGGGCGGGCTGCCCGAGCTGCCGGAGGGCATGGCGTGGCCGGTGTGGGAGGGGCACGGGCCGCTGTCGTTCATCGCGTCCGTCGACTGCGCGGCGCTGCCCACGGGCTCGCTGGACATAACGCTGCCCGCCGACGGGACGCTGTCGTTCTTCTACTTCGACGGGCAGATCGACGACGGCGACGCCCTGGTCTGGCCGAAGGCTCCCGAGACGTGGGCGGGCGCGCGGGTCGTCCACGTCCCGGCCGGGGTCGCGGTGTCCGAGCGCGCCCTGCCCGTCGTGAACGACGAGGACGTCGAGTTCGAGGCGTACCCCGAGGTGCCGCTGACGGCCCGTGTGGAGTGGACCGCGCCCGACTCCTGGCACCCGGACTTCGTCGCGGCGCTCCACCGCGACGGCGAGGGCGAGGGCGAGGAGCGCGACCGCCATCCGGCGGAAGCCAAGGCGTTCGTCGACGCCCTGTGGGATCTGGAGCGCGCCGCCGACCATCTCATCGGCGGCCACGCCAACCCCGTCCAGAATCCCGTGGAGTACGAGATCGCCCACGGCTTCCTCAACCGCGACGGCGGCGACATCACCTGGAGCGACCCGCGTGTCGAGGAGGAGGCCGGACGTTGGACGCTCCTCGCCCAGATAGACACCGACGACGCGGCCGACATGATGTGGGGCGACTGCGGCGCCCTCTACTGGCTCATACGCCCCGAGGACCTGGCCGCAGGCCGCTTCGATCAAGCGATGTTCACCATGCAGTGCTGCTGAGCACGGTGAATTCCGCTGTCACGATGCCTCACGGCGCCGACGCCAGCGCCGGCGCCGATGGCAGAACGTCGATGAGGGTCTCCAGTGCCCCCGCGAAGGCGTGCTTCGCGGGCGTTCCGTAGGCGACGAGCAGGCCGTCGCGGCCGTCCGGTACCGGGGAGGGGACGGACGGGCCGGCGGCGTCGTGGCGGAAGCGGCTCAGGCCCTCGATCGCGAGGCCCCGCCAGGCGGCGGCCTGGATCGTGGCCTGCTCGGTGCCCGGGGGGAGCTCAAGGACGGCGTGGAGGCCGGCGGCGATGCCGGTGACGCGGATGTGGGGGGCGTGCCGGGCCAGGGCGGAGACGAGTTCGTCGCGACGGCGGCGGTAGTGGAGGCGCATGGCACGGACGTGACGGTCGTAACCGCCGGAGTTGATGAACTCGGCCAGGGTGAGCTGGTCGAGGACGCCCATGCCCCATTCGCCGGAACGTCGCAGGTCCAGGACGTCGGCGACGAGGTGTTCGGGGAGGACGAGCCAGGCGAGGCGCAGGCCGGGGGCGAGAGACTTGCTGGCGGTGCCGCAGTAGACGACGTGTTCGGGGGCCAGGCCCTGGAGGGCGCCGACGGGCTGGCGGTCGTAGCGGAACTCGCCGTCGTAGTCGTCCTCGACGATCAGCCCGCCCGTGCGCGCGGCCCAGTCGGCGACGGCGGCGCGGCGGTCGGGATGGAGGGGGACGCCCGTGGGGAACTGGTGGGCGGGGGTGAGGAGGACGGAACGGACGTTGCGCCGCGCTTCGTCGTCCAGCTCGGCCACCCGCGCGCCGTGGCCGTCCACGGTCAGCGGGTCCGTCCGGAGCCCGGCGCGTTCGGCGATGCCGCGGTGGACCCAGAGTCCGTACGACTCGACGCCCATCGTCTTCACGCCGCGCTGCCGCAGCACTCGTCCCAGCAGGGCGAGCCCCTGGCTGAAGCCCGCGCACAGCACGACGCGCTCGGGCGTCGTACGGACGCCGCGCGCCCGCGCCAGATAGCCGGCGAGGGCTTCGCGCAGCTCGGGGCGGCCCCGGCCGTCGCCGTAGCCGAATGCCTCGTGGGGGACGGCGGTGATGGCGCGGCGGGCGGCGGAGAGCCAGGCGGCGCGGGGGAAGGAGGAGACGTCGCAGGGGCCGCAGCGCAGGTCGTGGACGGGCGGCGGCGGGGTGCGGGGCGGGGTGGCGCGACGGTGGGCGGGGGCCGGGCGGGGCGGCGCGGTCCGGGAGGCCACCCGGGTGCCGGAGCCCTGCCGGGCGGTGAGCCAGCCCTCCGCGACGAGCTCGCCGTACGCCTCGGCGACGGTGTTGCGGGCGAGACCGAGGTCGGCGGCGAGGGTGCGGGAGGAGGGCAGCCGGGTGCCGGGGGCCAGGCGCCCGGAGCGGACGGCTTCGCGCAGCGCGTCGGTGAGCGCGGCGCGCACGCCGCGCTCACCCGCGCCGACGGCCGCCGCCCCCGTGCCCGCGCCCGCCCCCGCGCCCGCTCGGGGGAGGTCCAGGTGGAGGTCCACCCCGGAAATGGCCCACGTTTTCTCCATGGGAATGGACCATACCCCTGGGCTATCCCTGGCGTAGCGTCGGTGGCATGACGACGACATCGACGACGACAACGACAACCGAGACGAGCGGCCACCAGCACGGCCCCCGCATGGACTTCTACAAGCACGCCCCCGAGGTCCGGAAGGCGATGTTCGCCCTCTCGAAGGCCGCGAACGACGGCGTGGACCCGGTCATCGGCGAGCTGGTGAAGATCCGGGCCTCGCAGCTCAACCACTGCGCGTTCTGCATCGACATGCACGTGAAGGACGCCCGTAAGGCGGGCGAGTCGGAGGCGCGCATCTACCTCCTCAACGCGTGGGAAGAGGCCACCGGCTACTACACCGAGAAGGAGCAGGCGGCCCTCGCCCTCACCGAGGCCATCACGGTCCTCACGGACGGCTTCGTTCCGGACGAGGTCTACGAGCGCGCCGCGCGCCACTTCTCCGAGGAGGAGCTGGCACACCTCATCGCCGCGATCATCGTGATCAACTCCTGGAACCGCATCAGCGTCTCGACCCGCGTCCAGCCCGGCTCCTACCAGCCGTGATCAAGAGCGAGTAGGCTTGGCCACAGCATCGCGCGTCGGTCACCGGCTGGGTGAGGCGTGGAGGTGCCGGATGCCTTCGGAGGCATAGCAGCCTTGCCAGTTCAGCTCAATCACACCATCGTCGCGGCGAAGAACAACCGGGAGTCGGCGGAGTTCTTCGCCCATCTCTTCGGACTGGAAGTCGGCGAGGGGTGGGGTCCGTTCATCCCCGTCGTCCTCGCCAATGGCGTCACCCTCGACTTCGCCAATGTCCCGCCCGGGGCGCCCTTCGCGCCGCAGCACTACGCCTTCCTCGTCTCCGAGGAGGAGTTCGACGCGGCGTTCGCGCGGATCAAGGAAGCCGGGCTCACCTACTGGGCCGATCCGCGTCAGCAGAAGCCGATGGAGATCAACCACAACGACGGCGGCCGTGGGGTGTACTTCCCGGACCCCTACGGCCACTACATGGAGATCATCACCCGCCCGTACGGCGGCTGATCCCCTGACTCCATAGGGGTCGAACAGGCGGAGTGGCCCACGTTCTCCGTAAGGAAGTGGACCACTCCGCCCGCCTCTTGGGGGCCTACGGTCGTTCGTATGACGACTGCGGCGGCGGCCTTTCGCGCACTTCATCACACCCGCGACACCGACGGCCCCCTCGTGCTGCCCGGTCCCTGGGACGCGGCCAGCGCTCGGGCCTTCGCCGACGCCGGGTTCCGGGCCCTGGCGACGCCGAGCGCGGGGGTCTCGGCGTCGCTGGGCTACGCGGACGGGGAGGCTCCGGCAGCGGAAATGTTCACGGCGGTAGGCCGGATCGTGCGGGCTGTCGCTGCCGAAGGAGTGGTCGTCACCGCCGATGTGGAGGACGGCTACGGGCTCCCGGCCCGGGAGCTCGTCGAACGCCTCCTCGAAAGCGGCGTGGTCGGCTGCAACCTGGAGGACACCGATCGCACGACCGGACGACTCAAGGACCCGCGCGAGCAGGCCGACCGGCTGGCCGCCGTCGTGGCCGAGGCGGACGGACGGCTCGTCGTCAACGCCCGTATCGACACGTTCCTCAAGGGCGACGTCGACAGCGCCGCCCCCGCCGTCGAACGCGGGCTGCTGTACGCCGCCGCCGGTGCCGACTGCGTCTACCCGATCCTCGCCCCGGCCGAGTTGCTCGCCCCGATCGCCGAGCGCGTCGGGCTGCCGGTCAACGCCCTCGCCATGCCGGGTGGGCCCTCCCCCGCCGAACTCGGCGCGCTCGGCGCCGCGCGCGTCACGTTCGGGGGCGGGCTCCACCGGCGGGCGATGGCGGCGGTGGCGGAGATCGCGGCGGGGCTGCGGGAAGGGTGACCCGTCAGGGCCGGCTCAGCCCACCCATTTCTTCCACGTGTCCGGGTGGCGGTCCACCCACCGCTTCGCCGCCTCCTCGGGCGCCAGCTTGTCCTCGGCGATCATCTGGGCGACCTCGTTCTGGTCGGCCTTCGTCCAGTGGAAGTCCTTCAGGAAGCGGGCCGCCTTGCCGCCCTTCTTCGCGAAGTCCGCGTTGAGGTACTTCTTCAGGGGCGTCGTCGGGTACGCGCAGTCGATCGTCGACGGGTCCTTCGCGCCCTTCGCCGCGCAGGCGTCCGTGTACTCGGGGAGCTTCACCTCGACCATCGGGACCTCGTTGAAGAGCCACTGGGGCTCGTACCAGTAGGTCAGGAAGGGCTTCTTCTCCTTCGCGAACTGCTTGATCTGCGTGATCTGCGCGGCCTCGGAGCCCGCGAAGACGACCTGGTAGTCCAGCTTCAGGTTCTTCACCAGCGCCTTGTCGTTGGTGACGTACGACGGGGAGCCGTCGAGGAGCTGGCCCTTCCCTCCACTCTCGGAACTCTTCAGCTGCGCGGCGTATTTGTTGAGATTCCGCCAGTCGAGGACGTCGGGGTGGGCGTCGGCGAAGTACTTCGGGACCCACCAGCCGATGTGGCCGGTGACCCCGAGGTCGCCGCCGTCCGTGATCGTCCTCTTGTCGCGGACGTAGCGTTTCTCCTGGTCCGGGTGGCCCCAGTCCTCCAGGATCGCGTCCACGCGGCCCTGGCTGAGGGCGTCCCAGGCCGGGACCTCGTCCACCTGCACGGTGTCCACGCGGTAGCCCAGCTCGTGCTCCAGCAGGTACTGCGCCACCGCCGCGTCGGCGCGGGCGCCGACCCACGACTGCACGGAGAGGGTCACGGTCTTCGCGCCCGCCGCGTTGGCGTACGGGGACGCCTGCTTCGTCATGTCCGCCGCGCCGCAACCGGTGGCGACGGCGGCCAGCAGGGCCGTCGCCGGAAGGGCGATCAGTGCCTTGCGCTTCATGTCAGTTCGCCTCCTTCGCCTTCACCGGCTGGGTCACCCGGTCGAGCATCAGTCCCAGACACGCGATGGCCGTACCGGCCATCAGGCCCGTGGCCAGGTCGCCCTGCGCGAGGCCGAAGACGACCTCGTAGCCGAGCGCGCCACCGCCCACCAGGCCGCCGATGATGACGACGGACAGGACGAGGACGACCGCCTGGTTCACGGCCAGCAGCAGCTGCGGCCTCGCCAACGGGAACTGCACCTGCCGGAGCTGCTGCCCGCCCGTCGCGCCCAGCGAGCGCGCGGACTCCATGGCCGCCGGGTCCACCTGCCGCAGCCCCTGGCCGACGATGCGGACGACGGCGGGCAGCGCGTAGACGATCGCCGCGGCGGCGGCCGGGGCGCGGCCCACGCCGAACAGGGCGACGACGGGGATCAGGTAGACGAACTGCGGCATGGTCTGGAAGACGTCCAGGACGGGCCGGAGCAGGCGCTCCACGCGGTCGCTGCGCGCGGCCGCGACGGCGACGAGCACGCCCAGGAGCAGGGTGACGACGACCGCCGCGAGCACCTGGGAGAGGGTGTCCATGGCGGGCTCCCAGCGGCCCAGCACGCCGATCGCGGCGAGGGACAGGGTCGCCGTGAGGGCGGTCCGCCATGTGCCGATCAGCCAGGCCAGGGCCGCGACGAGGGTCAGGGCTCCCCACCAGGGGAGGGCCTGGAGGCCGGATCGGAGGGGGTCCAGGACCCAGGCGGTGTAGTGGGCGGCGGCGTCGGCGGTGCCGCCGATTCCCGGTATTCCGCTGTAGAGGTGGTCGACCATCCAGTCCTTCGCCCGGTTCACCGGGGCGGCGATCTGGAGCGTCCAGGTGGACGGCCAGGCCGTGCCCGACAGGCGGCCGAGCGCGACCACCGCGGCGGTCGCGACCACCCACGTGGTTGCCGTTCGGGTGCGGCCCGATGGGTGGCTCTGTGCCCACCCGTTCCGCCCTGCGGAACGCCCGCCCACAGAGCGGTCCAGGACGATCGCCAGGAGCACGATCGGGATGCCCGCTGTCAGGGCCGTGCCCACGTCCACCGTCGACAGGGCCTGGTAGACGCGGTCGCCCAGGCCGTCCGCGCCGATGACCGAGGCGATGACGGCCATGGACAGGGCCATCATGATGCTCTGGTTGACGCCGAGGAGCAGCTCGCGGCGGGCCAGGGGCAGGCGGGCGGTCAGGAGGCGCTGGCGAGCCGTGGCGCCGAGGGAGTCGACGGCCTCCAGGACGCCCTTGTCCGTGCCGCGCAGGCCCAGTGCCGTCAGGCGGGCCATCGGGGGTGCCGCGTAGACGACGGTGGCCAGGACGGCCGGGGCCACGCCGATGCCGAAGACGAGGACGACGGGGAGGAGGTACGCGAAGGCCGGGAGCGCCTGCATCGTGTCCAGGACCGGGCGCAGGGCCCGGAACGTACGGTCCGAGAGGCCGGCCGCCAGGCCCAGCAGCGCGCCGACGGCGACGGACGCCGCGACGGCCACGATCATCAGGGCCAGGGTGCGCATCGTGGGCACCCACATCCCCAGCAGTCCGCACACCGCGAACGAGGCCAGGGCCGTGACGCCCGCCCGTACGCCCGCCAGGCGCCACGACAGCAGTGCCGCGCCCGCCGTCACGCCCGCCCAGCCGAGGGCGAGCAGCACGACGTAGACGGCCCGTACCGAGACGACGATCGCGTTGCTGATGTGGCCGAAGAAGTACAGGAACAGCCAGTGGCTGTCACGGTTGTCGATGATCCAGTCGTTGGCCCGGCCGAGGGGGCCGGTCAGGTCGACGGTCAGCGCGTGCGGCCAGGCGCCGCTGCCCCAGCGGGCGGCGGCGAACGGCGCCACGGCCGCCGTGACGGCCGCGAGCAGGAGTAGTTTGCGGGCGGCGGGGCGTTGCCACACCGCCTGGAGGGGCGTGACGTGGGGGGTGACGGTCGTGCCGGCCGTGCTCATGCCGCGGTCTTCTCCTCGAAACCCCCCATAGAAGGCGTGCTGTTCGGAGGCGTGCTCTTGGAAGGAGTGCTTTCCAGACCCGCCACCACCCCGAGCAGGCTCGTGGAGTCGACGACGCCCAGGCACCGGCCCGCGTCGACGACCCGGGCCGAGCAGCCCGTGCGCGCCACCGCCTCGATGGCGTCGGCGACCGTCGTGGCCGGGGACAGCGCCGGACCGGTCGCGGCCTCGCCCGCGTCGTGGGCGGGGCGCATGGCGCGGCGGACGGTGAGGACCTGCTCGCGCGGCACGTCCCGGACGAAGTCGCGGACGTAGTCGTCGGCCGGGGAGCCGACGATCTCCTCGGGGGTGCCGCACTGGACGACGCGGCCGCCGCGCATCAGCGCGATGCGGTCGCCGACGCGCAGCGCCTCGCTGAGGTCGTGGGTGATGAAGACCATCGTGCGGCCCTCGTCGCGGTGGAGGCGGACGACCTCTTCCTGCATGTCGCGGCGGATCAGCGGGTCGAGCGCGCTGAACGGCTCGTCGAACAGCAGTACTTCGGGGTCGGCGGCGAGGGCGCGGGCCAGGCCGACGCGCTGCTGCTGGCCGCCGGAGAGCTGGCCGGGGCGGCGGCCCTCCATGCCCGCGAGGCCGACCTTGGCCACCATCTCGCCTGCCTTCGCGCGGCGTTCGGCCTTGCCCACGCCCTGGATCTCCAGGCCGTAGGCGACGTTGTCGAGGACCGTGCGGTGCGGGAGCAGGCCGAAGTGCTGGAAGACCATGGCGGCCCGGTGCCGGCGCAGGTCGCGCAGGGCGCCCTTGTCCATGCCGCCCACGTCCTCGCCGTCGATGGCGATGGTGCCGGCGGTGGGTTCGATGAGGCGGGTGAGGCAGCGGACGAGCGTGGACTTGCCCGAGCCGGACAGGCCCATGACCACGAAGCACTCGCCGGGGCGCACGTCGAAGGAGACGTCGCGGACGGCGACCGTGCAGCCGGTGCGCTCACGCAGGGCGTCCGGGGGCAGGTCGGCCAGCGGGCCGCCGGGGACGCGCTCGGCCTTCGGTCCGAAGACCTTCCAGAGGTTGCGGACGGAGAAGACGGGCTTCTCGTCGACCGCCGGTCCCGTCGCCGGGGAAGCGGTCGTACGCGCCTCGCGTATGTCTCCCGTACTGTCGCCGGGGGCGGCCGCGGCGTTCATCGGGCCACCCCCTCGTCCGGGCTCTGTACAAGCAGTTCCGCGCACTTCTCCCCCACCATCAGCACTCCGATCATCGGGTTGACGGCCGTCATCGTCGGGAAGACCGACGCGTCCGCGATACGGATACCGCCCAGTCCACGGATCCGCAACTGCGGGTCCACGACGGCCTGTTCGTCGCCCGGCGCGCCCATGCGGCAGGTGCCCGCCGGATGGTAGACGGTGTGGGCGACCTTGCGCGCGTACTCGCTGAGCTCCTCGTCGGAGGTGATCTCCGGGCCCGGGCAGACCTCGCGCTTGAGCCAGCCCGCCAGCGGCTCGGTCTTCGCTATCTCGCGGGCGATGCGGATGCCGTCGACGAGCGTACGGGCGTCGTAGTCGTCCTCGTCCGTGAAGTAGCGGAAGTCCAGGGCGGGCTTCACGGACGGGTCGGCGCTGGTGAGGTAGAGGCGGCCGCGGCTGCGCGGCTTGGGGATGTTGGGGGTCATCGACACGCCGTGCTCGGGCTTCTCGTAGCCCAGGCGCTCGGGGTTGTCGGTGAAGGGGATCTGGTAGAAGTGGAACATCAGGTCCGGGCCGTTCGAGGCCGGGTCCCGGCGGACGAACAGGCCCGCGTCGGAGTCCATCGCGGAGTTCTCGGGTATGGGCCCGTCGGTCTCCCAGACGATCACCGACTCGGGGTGGTCGAGGAGGTTCTCGCCGACGCCCGGCAGGTCGTGGACGACGGGGATGCCGAGCTCCTCCAGGTCGGCCTTGGGGCCGATGCCGGAGTGGAGCAGCAGCCGGGGCGTGTCCACGGCGCCCGCGCAGACGAGCACCTCGCGGCCCGCCTCCACGAACAGTTCCTCGCCGTCCTTGGTGCGGACGTGGACGCCGCGCGCCCGGCCGGCCTCGATCTCCAGGCGGTACGCCCAGGTCTCCAGCATCAGGTGGAGGTTGGGGCGGTCGAGGAAGGGGTGGAGGTAGGCCACCGAGGCGCTGGAGCGCTTGTTGTTCTCGGGGTGGTAGGCGAGGTCGAAGAAACCGACGCCCTCGTGGAAGGGCTTCTTGTTGAAGCCCTCGACGCGCGGGACGTCGGTGGCGCGCCGGGCGGCCTCGACGAAGTCGCGGGCGATGGCGTTCCGGTCCTTCTCGTCCACCGCGACGATGTTGTTGCGGAGCCGGGCGAAGTACGGGTCCATGGACTCGGCGTCCCAGCCCTCGGCGCCGGCCTCGGCCCACTCGTCCCAGTCGCCGGGCAGCGGCTTGAAGGAGATCAGGGTGTTGTGGGAGGAGCAGCCGCCCAGGACGCGGGCGCGGCTGTGGCGGATGTGGGAGTTGCCGCGCGGCTGTTCGGTGGTCGGGTAGTCGTAGTCCAGGTCCCCGCCGAGCAGGCCGAGCCAGCGGCGGAGGGTCAGGACGTCCTCGCGGTCGACGTCGGTGGGGCCGCCCTCGATGACGGCGACGGTGACGTCGGGGTCATCGGTGAGGCGGGAGGCGATGACGGATCCGGCGGTTCCGCCGCCGATGACGACGTAGTCGTAGACGGGCATGGTGGGGGTGGACTCCTTGTGCGGCAGGATGCTTCGCGTCAGCGGGGCGGGGATCAGCCCGCGAACCAGCGCACCGGCTTCGGCGCCAGGTTCTGGTAGACGTGCTTGCTCTCGCGGTACTCGGCGAGCCCCGCGGGGCCCAGTTCCCGGCCGGTGCCGGACTTGCCGAAGCCGCCCCACTCCGCCTGCGGCAGATAGGGGTGGTAGTCGTTGATCCAGACCGTGCCGTGCCGCAGCCGGCCGGCCACCCGGCGGGCCCGGCCCGCGTCCTTGGTCCAGACGGCGCCCGCGAGCCCGTACTCGGTGTCGTTGGCGAGCGCCACCGCCTCGTCCTCGGTATGGAAGGTCTCGACGGTGAGGATCGGCCCGAAGGTCTCCTCCCGGACGACCGTCATGTCGCCGTGGCAGAGGTCCAGGACGGTGGGGGCGTAGAAGTAGCCGTCCGCCGGGCGGGTCTCCGACGGCTCGGGGCGCTTGCCGCCGCAGCGCAGGGCCGCGCCCTCGGCGAGCGCGGAGGCGACGTACGCCTCGACCTTGGCGAGCTGCTGCGCGGAGACGAGCGGGCCGCACTCGACGCCCTTCTCGGTGCCCCGGCCGAGCTTGATCCGCTCGGCGCGGCGGGCGAGTTCGGCGACGAAGCGGTCGCGCACCGACTCCTCGATGATGAGCCGGGAGCCCGCCGAGCAGACCTGGCCGCTGTGGATGAACGCGGCGTTGAGGGCCTGGTCGACGGCGGTGTCGAAGTCCTCTTCGGTGGCGCAGGCGTCGGCGAAGACGACGTTGGGGTTCTTGCCGCCGAGTTCGAGGGCGACCTTCTTGACGGCGGGCGCGGCGGCACGGGCCACCTTGGCGCCGCTGGCCAGGCCACCGGTGAAGGAGACGAGGTCCACGTGCGGGTGCTCGGCGAGCCGGGCGCCGACCGGGTCGCCGGCGCCGGTGACGAGGTTGGCCACACCGGCGGGCAGCCCGGCCTCGGCCAGCAGCCGCACCAGGTGCACGGTCGACAGCGGGGTGACCTCGCTGGGCTTGATGACGAAGGTGTTGCCCGCCGCGAGCGCCGGGGCGATCTTCCAACTCGCCTGCAGGAGCGGATAGTTCCAGGGCGTGATCAGCGCGCAGACGCCGACCGGCTCGTGGACGACGACGCTGTGGACGTCGTCCGAGCCCGCGTCGACGACGCGCCCGCCACCCTCGTTGATGACGAGATCCGCGAAGTACCGGAAGGCGGCGGTGACATCGTCGACGTCGACCCGCCCCTCCTCCAGGGTCTTCCCGGTGTCACGGCTCTCGGTGAGCGCGATGGTCTCGCGGTCGCGCTGGAGCAGATCGGCCACGCGCCGCAGCAGCGCGGCCCGTTCGGCGACCGGCGTGCGCGGCCAGTCGCCCTCGCCGCCGCGGAAGGCGCGGCGCGCGGCGGCCACGGCCGCGTCGGCGTCCGCCGCGCCGCCCTCGGCCACGACCGCGAGAACGGTGGCGTCGGCCGGGTCGAGCACCTCTCGCTGAGCGCCGGACGCGGCGGCACGCCACTCCCCGTCGACGTGGATGGTCTCGGCTGACGCCATGTCTTCTCTGCCTTCCGGTGACGAACGATCCGTTGCGTCCCGGCCCTGTCCGGACGAGGCCCAGGGCCGGCAACGGGTCGCGCCTAACCAGAAGGGGTGAACCTATGCCTCTCCTTTCACAAAGAGTGACGCGAGTCACTCAGCGTCGCGGATCGGGGTGTTGATCGAACGGTGTCATCCGACGCAGTAGCCCGTCGGGCAGAACGAGCCCACCAGCGACCGCATGACCAGGCCCTGCGCGGCCTCGCCGCCCACGGGACCGGCCACCAGCAGCGCGTACTGCCTGCCGTCGGGAGCGGTGTAGGCGTGGATCACCACATGCCGCCTGGTGCCGTCGCTCAGCGTGTACGTGTACTCGTACTCGGCCGGGTTGCCCGCCCCGGCGACCGTGCCGAGCCTGGCCTTCCGGTAGTCCTTGTACGCGGAGACGTACTTCTCGGTCTCCAGCAGCGAGTCGTACGGCGTCCGCCCCGGCGGGTTCAGCGTGAACACCTGGATCAGGCTCGTCCCGTCCGCCGTCCGGTAGAACACGCTGCCCCGGTCCGTGCTGCGCGACCAGCCCGCCGGCACGTCCAGCCGGAAACCGGCCGGGTCCGTGGTCCGCACGAAACCGGACGCGGCGCCCGGGGCGCCGTAGGTGCCGTAGCTGGGATAGGGGTTGTAGGTGTAGGGGGTGTAGGGGGTGTAGCCCCCGGAGAGTCCGGAGGTCGTGCCGGACGACGTGCCGTAGGTCGACCCGTAGGTCGATCCGTAGGTGCCCGTCGGGCCGGGGGACGGCCAGGCGGTCGCGCTCGGTACGGGACCGACGCCGCCCCCTCCGTCGTCGTCGCCCCGGACGAGCGCCCAGACGCCGACGCCGATTCCGCTCGCCAGCACCACCCCGGCCACCACACCCGCGAGGATCGAGGCGTGCGAGGGGCCCGTGGGCGGCTCCTCGTACGGATCCGTTTCGCCGGCCCCGGCGCGTGGCGGCTCCGGCGGCCGCCATCCGGGCGGCGGCTCGTCCACCCACTTCTGCGCGTCCGCGTCCCAGTAGCTCATGCGACTCGCCGCCTCATGCCACTAACCGGCTGATCGCCTCGACGACGGCGGCCAGCGACGCCAGCCCGCCGACGGCCGTGGCGCCGCTCGTCAGCAGCGTCCGCAGGCGCGTCAGCCGGGTGCGCCGGGCCTGGCCGGTCAGCCCGGCCTCCGCCTGGAGCTCCGCGAGCTCCCCGTCGACCTCGTCCAGACCGTCGCCCGGGGTGCGGACGCGGTGGGACAGCTCCATTCGCATCTCCCGCACCGCCGCGAGGAGTTCGGGCGTCACGGTCAGCAACTGCCGCGAGGCGTCGACCGCCCGCGCGTCCCTGCCCTGGGCCAGCGCGCCGCCCGACATCGAGCCGACGGCCATGCCGCCCCGGCCCGGGGCCGGCGGCGGGGGCGTGGCGGCCGCCGTGGCGGGGCGCTCGCCCACGCGGTCGGAGCGGTCCTCGGCCCGGGCGCCGTCGCCCTGGGCCACGGCGCCGCCGCTGAGCGAGCCGATGGAGATGCCGCCGCCGCCCGGGCTCCGGTTGCTCTCGCGGCGGTGTTCGTCGTCCTCGTGCCGGTCGTTCCCGTGCTGATCGCTGTCGTGTCGGTCGTCCGTCATCGTCCCCCGCTTCCCGTGAGGTGTTTGGCCTCGGCGCCCGCGCCCTGGGCCACGGCGCCGCCGCTCATCTGGCCGATGTAGATCGCGCCCTCGCTGATCTGCACGATCTGCTGCTCGAAACGGTCCGTCTCATAGCCCTGGGAGCGCAGCGCCTCCCGGACCCCGCTGGCGATGCGGTCCTGGACCGTCTTCACATAGCGGCTGACGTCCATCTCCTGGAACAGCGAGATCTCCTTCGCCGCCGCCAGCTCCCGCACCGAGTGGGCCGGGCCGTCCGGCGCCGAGCGCCGGGGGTCGGCGAGCCAGGTGCGGAAGCCCGACACGCCGGAGCGGACCGTGGAGACCGCCGCCGCGAAGCCGGCCGCGGGGGCGGTCAGCAGCGCGCGCAGGCCGTCGCGCAGCATGTCCTCCTCGCCCCGGCTCGCGATCACGTCGACCGCGCGGAACTCCGCCCGGATCGGCGTCAGGACGTGCGGGACGACCTCCAGGACCAGCATCCCGCCCTGGGTGTGCACCCGGACCAGTACCGAGACCACGACCTGCTCGTCCCACGCGCCGACGCGCACGCGCAGGAAGTAGCGGCGCGCCTCGCCGCCCTCGTTGACGGCCTCGGCCAGGTGCATCCGCACCGTGCGCTCGTCGTAGGACACCACGGAGCGCTGCGGCCCGACCGGGAGGTAGACGAACTCGTCGATCTCCAGGTCCTTCAGCCGGTCCCGGCTCGTCGCGGCGGCGGCCTGCCGCAGGGCCTCCAGCCGGGGGCGGATGAGCTCGACGACCGTACGGCCGGTGAAGGGGGCACCGGCCGCGCCGCCGGCCCCTCCGTCGGTCACGCCATTGGCCGCGCCATTGGCGGTGCCGTTGGACGCCGACGGTGAATTCTTGCCGCGCTTGAGCTCCAGGGCGAAGGACCAGGGCTCGTAGGGGACGCCCATGCCGATGAACGGCCGGGAGGGGTCGTAGATCGTCAGCCCCGCGTACTGCTCCCGGTCGATGGACCGGGCGATGCGGCGGTGGTACGCCGAATCGGGGAAGGGCCGGCTGTCGGCGAAGTTCTTCCGGCTCAGCTCGTCGCGCATCACGGCCGCCACGCGCGCCCGGTGCATCCACACCGGCAGCACGAGCAGCAGCGGGAAGATGATGCCCGCCCAGTTGCCCGCGCCCTGGGCGAGCGCCCACAGGGCGAACAGCCAGTAGGCGAGGGTGATGAGCGGCAGGCCCGGCAGCAGGGCGCGCAGGGCGCGCTGGGCGCCGCTGCCCTGCAGGGCCTCGCGGAGCGTGCGCCGGTCGACCACGTACGCCGCCGAGCCGCGCCCGGCGGCGGCGTGCGCGCCCCAGTGGAGCAGACAGACGGCCGCGTACAGGAAGGACCAGAGGCCGACGAACGGCAGGCCCTCCGCACCCTCGGGGGCGGAGGCGGCGTCGGCGGCGATGAAGCCCACCCAGAGGGCGAGCAGGAGCAGGGCGGTCAGGGTGTCCTGACCGCGGGCGCGCAGTGCGTGGGTGAGCACCGGCACCACATCGACCCCCAGGGACGGGGCGATGGGTCTTTCCTCATGTTCCACCAGCTCTTCGATGACACGGCGGCGGAACTCGATGTCGAGGTAGGTCCCCGCGCAGAGTAACCGGGTGGCCTCTGACGGGGATCCTTGGACGGAGTGGCTCATTTCGGTCCCCCGATCCGTCGAACTCGCCTTCGAACTAGCCGAGTTGACGTATTTTCGGAAGAACCCAGAATAAGCCAACGGGCCCGCCACCGACCCCCCTTGGGAGTGGATGACGGGCCCGAAAATCGTCGGGCACGGGTGTACGTCGGCACACCCGTACGGCGACGGTGGTTCCGTACCGGCTCAGATCAGGCCGAGGGCGCGCACGGCGTCGCGCTCCTCCGCGAGCTCCTGGACGGAGGCGTCGATGCGGGAGCGGGAGAAGTCGTTGATCTCCAGGCCCTGGACGATCTCGTACTTGCCGTCCTTCACGGTGACCGGGAAGGAGGAGATGAGGCCCTCGGGGACACCGTAGGAGCCGTCCGACGGGATGCCCATGGAGGCCCAGTCGCCCTCGGCGGTGCCGTTGACCCAGGTGTGGACGTGGTCGATGGCGGCGTTGGCGGCCGAGGCGGCGGAGGACGCGCCACGGGCCTCGATGATCGCGGCGCCGCGCTTGGCGACGGTCGGGATGAAGGTGTCGGCCAGCCACGCCTCGTCGTTCACGACCTCGGCGGCGTTCTTGCCGGCGATCTCGGCGTGGAAGATGTCCGGGTACTGGGTGGCGGAGTGGTTGCCCCAGATCGTCAGCTTCTTGATGTCGGAGACCGCGGCGCCGGTCTTCTTCGCCAGCTGGGAGATGGCGCGGTTGTGGTCCAGACGGGTCATCGCGGTGAAGCGCTCACGCGGCACGTCCGGGGCGGCGGCCTGGGCGATCAGGGCGTTGGTGTTGGCCGGGTTGCCGACGACGAGGACCTTGATGTCGTCCGCGGCGTGGTCGTTGATGGCCTTGCCCTGCGGCTTGAAGATGCCGCCGTTGGCCTCGAGCAGGTCGCCGCGCTCCATGCCCTTGGTGCGGGGGCGGGCGCCGACGAGCAGCGCGACGTTGGCGCCGTCGAACGCGACGTTCGGGTCGTCGGTGATCTCGATGCCGCGCAGCAGCGGGAAGGCGCAGTCGTCGAGCTCCATGGCGGTGCCCTCGGCGGCCTTCAGGCCCTGCGGGATCTCCAGCAGGCGCAGCTTGACCGGCACGTCCGCGCCGAGGAGGTGACCGGAGGCGATGCGGAAGAGCAGCGCGTAGCCGATCTGACCGGCGGCGCCGGTAATGGTGACATTGACGGGAGTGCGGGTCATGGCGATCTCCTGCGCGAGCTTTGGTGGGTGTCCCTGCCCAAGGTGTGCGGATCTCTCTCGGTATCAAGAGATCCGGCGTCAGGCTATCCGACGGGACCGGTCGTGTACTCCCGACCCGGTGTGGGACGCCTCACCGTCACGTTTGCCCCGTTTCCCCTCACCCCTCCGGGGATCGTTCTTGCGGTGGGCGGGGGGTGGTGCAGCCCTTGCGGCCGGAGAGGAGGGCCGCGCAGGCGGAGGCCTGGCGGGAGTCGGCGACGGGGATCATGCGGGTGTGCCCGTCGGCACCCTTGTCGACGCGGCCGCTGTCGGTGACGGCCCGGCCGCCGGTGCCGCTTATGCGGAGGGTGTCGCCCGGCGCGGCCTGGGTGATCCGGGCCCACGCGGCGCCGCACGCCTTGCTGTAGCGGACCTCGAGGTACGACGCCCCCACCGTCGCGGAACCCGCTGTCGTGGCGTGCACGCCGCCGCAGCCCATCGTCTCGGGGTCCTTGCCGGCGCAGGCGGCGCCCGTGCACTTCACCCCGTCGGGCAAGCTCGACGGGCTGCCCGCGCTCGGCGTGGCGATCGCGCCCGGGGACACCTGCCCGTCGTTCGAGCCCGTGCCGAGCAGCAGCACGCCCGCCGCCACGACGAGGAGGGCCCCCACCGCGCCGACGGCGAACAGGACCGTGTTGCGGCGCGCGGAGGCGGGGGCGGAGGCGGCGGCCTTGGGGCTCCTGGGCACCTTGGGGTCCTTGGGCGCCTTCGGCTTCCGGACCGGGATGGCCTTCTCCCGCACGTCCCGCGACCCCGGATCGCGCGGCAGCCCGGAATCCGGCATCGGAGACCTCGGCGGCTCGGCCTCGTCGTCGCGCAGGGCCGTGGGCGCGGACGACGGCGCGGCGGCCGCGCCCGCCGCCGCGGGCCTCCTCGCCTTCGCCGTCTTCTCCGGCGGCGGCCCGTACTCCCCCAGCGCCGCCTTCGCCTCCGCGACGCGGATCGCCTCCATCGTCACGTCGTGCCGCAGTTCGGAGCGGCTCCACGCCCGTTCGGCCAGCTCCCACAGCGTGCCCAGATGGCCCACATCCGTGCCCGTGACCTCGGCCAGCGCCTCGGCCGCCCCGCGCGGGGGCAGCAACCGGCCGTTGAGGTAGCGCTCCCAGGACGTCTTGCTGTAGCCGGTGCGGTCGGCCACGGCGGCGATGCCGAGCCCGCTGCGCTCCACGAGTCTGCGCAATTGTTCGGCGAACTCGCGCACCTGCGGATCGAGTTCCTCCGGTAGCGCCCTCCAACGAGGCATTGCCCTCCCCTGTCCCCCGGTCCCCGCCCGACGACTACCCACGGGGATGCCCGAAACCAGCATGTCAGTTCCCAAAGGGGCGGCGCACGGAGGCACTTGGGGTTGATCAAGGCCATGGGGCGCACGCCCCCGGGGCGCGACCGGCGACCCCCGCCGTGCGTGGTGACCATACGGTGACATGACCGGGCACTTTGGTACGGAAAGAGGACCCGGTACCGGAACGGTCACGCCCATGCCACAGCGGCCCGGCGGACCTTGATCCGGCTTGTCGAGGTCATGATCCTTCTGGGGTGAGCGGCGGGCGGTCCTCCCACGGGGGTGGAGGACCGGCCGCCGGCTCTCCTCCACCCGTCTTCTACCCACATGTCGCCCCTCACACGCGGCATCACACACCGGCCTCGCACACCGGCGTCACACTCCGGCGTCTCACACACGCGGGGCCGGTGATTGCGGAACAAAGCACTCCGGGCTGCCACCGGCGGGCAGGACACAGGCCCGCGCCTTGTCCGGGTCCTTGGTGGCGGTCATGGCCGTCGACAGATAGACCTCCGTGTCCCGCTGGCTCGCGGCCTTGAGCTCCTTGGCGTCGGCTCCGGGCAGCGTGAGCACGACACGGTCGCCGAGCCGCAGGTTCATGGACCGCACCCACACGGCCCCGCACTTCTCGCTGTAGCGGATCTCGACCCGCTGGCCGCCGGCCGCCCGGCGCTGGAGCAGGGTGACGAGCATGCCCTGGGCGCCGCAGCCCATCTGCGTGGGGTCCGCGCCCTCGCACTCCGCGCCCCGGCAGCCGGGTTCGTAGGACTGCGGGTAGGAGGCCGCCGCGATGGGGCCCGCGGGGGCGTGGTCCCGGTCGCCGGCCCCGGACCCGCCGCTCGCCAGGACCAGCGCGACCACCACCCCCGCCACGACGAGCACGGCGGCGCCGGCCGGCAGCAGCACCCGTCGCACGAGGAACGGCCGCCGCTCCGGCTCCTCCACCACAGGTGGGGACGCCTGCGGAGGGGGCGCCTGCGGCGGGGCCTCCCCGGCGGCGGCCCGTCCGCTCCACGACTGCTCGGCCAGCTCCCACAGCGCCAGCAGCCTCTCCGCCGGCTCGCCCGCCAGCCGGCACAGCGCGTCGACGGCCTGCCGGGGCGGCAGCTTCTTGCCGTTGAGATAGCGCTCCCAGGACGACTTGCTGTACGGGGTCCGCTCGCCGAGCGCGGCCAGGCTCAGGCCCGTACGGTCCTTCAGCTCCCGCAGCCCGGCGGCCAGCCGCCCGCACTCGGCGGGAACGAGCCGTTCCCCGCTCCCGCTCACCGGCGCAGCTCCTTCCAGGTGTCCGGGCCGACGATCCCGTCGACGACCAGGCCGCGCTCCTTCTGGAACGCCTTGGCGGCGTTCTTGCTCCGCTCCCCGTAGGAGCCGTCGGCGAGGCCGGGGTCGAAGCCGTGGTACCGCAGCAGGCACTGGGCCTCCAGGACCTCCCAGCCGGTGCTCTTGAGGTCCATGAGCGTGGTCCGGGTCGCGCTGTAGCCGGCGCGCAGATCGCCGTCGTGCCGCTGGACGTCGCAGGGGCGCGAGCGGCCCTGGACGAGGACGAAGGGGGCCGGCGTGTCGCCGACGGCGGCGTGCTCCTGGCCCGCGGTCGTCCGGTCGCCCTGCCACGGACGGGTGACCAGCAGGACGGCGGCCAGGGCGACCGCCAGGGCGACGACGGCCGCGGCGAGCACGACGGTCGTCGTACGGCGGGGGCCGGGGCGCGCGCCGCCACCGGCGGGGGGCGGTGCCGTGGGCGCGCCGGGTGCCACCCCTACCGTCTCCTCCCCCTCGTCCGGCTCCGCCGCCTCGTCCGTCCACGCCTCCGCAGCGACCTCGTGGAGCACCAGCAGCCTCGTCACGTCCGCGCCGCACACCCGGGCCAGTTCCTCGACGGCGTCGCGCGGCGGGAGTTGCCTGCCGTTGAGATAGCGCTCCCAGGAGGAACTGCTGTACGAGGTCTTGGCCGCCAGCGCGGCCAGGCTCAGCCCGCTGCGGTCCTTGAGTCTTCTGAGCTGTACGACGAGCTGCCGCACCCGCTGATCCAGCGAGGCGGGTAATTCCTTCCAACGCGACATGTTCCACCCCATACGCGTCACAAGAGTCCCTCGAGGCGGAAAGTCGCCTCATGCCGCACATCATGGCGAGGTAAACGCGCCGATTCCCGTCTCCGGGACCGGGAGCCGTGGTTTCCGGCCAGCCCGGCCGTCCCTCGCCCGTCCCACCACCACCTCGTGGGACCCGGCGTCCCCGCAGGTGGGGGCGTGGGACGTCCCACGGTGGCCCAATTCCCGGCGATCCTTTGGCAGGAGGGGATGTGGCGCATCACAGTCAGTCCTGCAAGCCGGGGGCGGCACGGTCCACCCCGTGCCGTCCCCCACCGCTCATCGACGGGGAGGAACCCGGATCATGAACGTACGCAGGAGTGTCGCCGTGTCCGCCGCGACCATCATGCTGGGCGGCGGGCTCGCCCTCGCGGCCCCGGCCGCGAACGCGGCGCCGACGGACGGCCCCGCGGTCCAGGACTCCTGGAGCCGGCTGTGGACCGCCGACATCTCCGGTGACTACCTCAAGTCGCACGGCCAGTGGGTCTCGCAGGGCTACAAACAGCCCAACGGCTCGCGCATGGCCCGCGGCGTCTTCAGCTGCTCCGGTAACGGCACGGCGAAGCTGACGGTCCTCAACCTCGACACCGGCCAGAGCAAGTCGAAGACGCACAGCTGCAAAGGCGACCGGTACCACGTCGACCCCGTGAGCTACCGGAACGGGGAGACCGTCAAGCTGATCCTCAAGGGCTCGAAGAACACCAAGGTCGAGGCCTGGGCCGGCCGCTGACCGCGCCCGCACGGTCCGGGGCGTTCGCCCGGCGCCCCGGGCCCCCGCACCCGGTGGTCCGTCCTCCCACGGGGGAGAGGACGGGCCACCGTCACGTCCGCCCGCCGGCCGCGCGGCTACGCCGCCGCCGCGCCGGTCCGCTTCCGCAGGTTCTCGTCCAGGGCCGCCAGGAACTGCTCGGTCGTCAGCCACGGCTGACCGGGGCCGATCAGCTGGGCCAGGTCCTTGGTCATCTGGCCGCCCTCCACCGTCTCGACGCAGACCTTCTCCAGCGCCTCCGCGAACCGGACGACCTCGGGCGTGCCGTCCAGGCGGCCGCGGTGGGCCAGGGCCCGGGTCCAGGCGAAGATCGAGGCGATGGGGTTGGTGGAGGTGGCCTTGCCCGCCTGGTGCTGCCGGTAGTGACGGGTGACCGTGCCGTGGGCGGCCTCCGCCTCGACCGTTCGGCCGTCGGGGGACATCAGCACCGAGGTCATCAGGCCCAGCGAGCCGAAGCCCTGCGCGACGACGTCCGACTGGACGTCACCGTCGTAGTTCTTGCACGCCCACACGTAGCCGCCGTCCCACTTGAGGGCGGCGGCGACCATGTCGTCGATCAGCCGGTGCTCGTAGGTCAGGCCCGCCGCCTCGAAGCCCTCCCGGAACTCGGCGTCGAAGACGGCCTGGAAGAGGTCCTTGAAGCGGCCGTCGTACTTCTTGAGGATCGTGTTCTTGGTGGACATGTACACCGGGTAGCCGCGGTCGAGGCCGTAGCGGAACGAGGCGCGGGCGAAGTCGCGGATCGACTCGTCCAGGTTGTACATGGACAGCGCGACGCCGGCGCCCGGGAACTCGTAGACCTCCAGCTCGATCGGCTCGGAGCCGTCCTTCGGGGTGAAGGTCATGGTGAGCGTGCCCTCGCCGGGAACCTTGAGGTCCGTGGCGCGGTACTGGTCGCCGAAGGCGTGGCGGCCGACGACGATGGGCTTGGTCCAGCCGGGCACCAGCCGCGGCACATTGCTCATGATGATCGGCTCGCGGAAGATCACTCCGCCGAGGATGTTGCGGATGGTGCCGTTGGGCGAGCGGTACATCGCCTTGAGGTTGAACTCCTCGACGCGGGCCTCGTCCGGGGTGATGGTCGCGCACTTCACCCCGACGCCGTGTTCCTTGATGGCGTGGGCGGCGTCGACCGTCACCTGGTCACCCGTGGCGTCGCGGTTCTCGATGCCCAGGTCGTAGTACTTCAGCTCGATGTCGAGGTAGGGCAGGATCAGTTTTTCCTTGATGAACCGCCAGATGATGCGGGTCATCTCGTCGCCGTCGAGCTCGACGACGGGGTTGGCGACCTTGATCTTGGCCATGAGCCGGAACACCCCTTCTCACGCAACGTTCGTGGGGCCGACGCACCGGGCGGCCCCACGTCCACGCACCTTGCCGTACGCACTGCGCACTACGTCCTGCGCACTACTGCACGGTGAAGTGCAGCACGTCCTCCAGGAACGGGATCTTCAGCCACGCGTGCGGCTGGGCCATCAGGGCGAGCAGCACGATCGCCAGGCCCAGGCCGCCGTACAGGAAGAGGTCGGTGAACCGCGAACGGACGGCCAGCATGCCCACGGACGGCAGCGTCCAGCGCAGCACCGCGCCGCCGATCAGCGCGAGCCCGATGATCAGCGCGCCGATCCGGAAGGCGTCGAAGGCCACGATCAGCAGGCCCAGGCCCGTGGCCCCCAGGACCGCCAGCAGCGGCCACTGCCGCGCGGGCGCCGGCGCCCGCCCGGGCGCGGCGCGCCCACCGCCCTCGGGCCGCGCGGTGTCCCGGGTGACCTGCGGGGGGCGCCGGGACGGGCCGGATGCGGGTGCGGATGCCTTGCCGGCGGGCTCAGTGGACGGCTTGCCCGGCCCGGCCGAGTCGCCGGCTCCGTTGGGCGAACCGGGCGCCGCGTTGGCCGAACCGTTCACGCCGGAACCGTTCACGCCCGAGCTGTTCGAGGCCGAGCCGTTCGAAGCCGAACGGCTCTCGCCCGAACGGTTCGGGTCCGAGCCGTTCGCGCCCGGCCCGGTGGGCTCAGCCCTCATCGCCGGTTCCGTCGCGCCGCGAGGCGTCCCGCTCGGCGGCCTCCACCACGTTGGCCAGCAGCAGGGCGCGGGTCATCGGGCCGACGCCGCCGGGGTTCGGGGAGATCCAGGCCGCGACCTCGCGCACGCCCGGGTGGACATCGCCGACGATCTTGCCGTTCTCGTCGCGGCTGACGCCGACGTCGAGGACGGCCGCGCCCGGCTTGACGTCCTCGGGCTTGATCAGGTGCGGCACGCCCGCCGCGGCCACGATGATGTCGGCCCGCTTCAGGTGGGCCGCCAGGTCCCGGGTGCCGGTGTGGCACTGCGTGACCGTGGCGTTCTCGGAGCGGCGGGTCAGCAGCAGCGGCATCGGACGGCCGATGGTCACACCGCGCCCGACGACGACCACCTCGGCGCCGTTGATCTCCACGCCGTGCCGGCGCAGCAGGGTGATGATGCCGTTGGGGGTGCAGGGCAGCGGGGCGGGCTCGTTGAGGACGAGGTGGCCGAGGTTGGTCGGGTGGAGCCCGTCGGCGTCCTTGGCCGGGTCCATCAGGCCGAGGACGCGGTTCTCGTCGATGCCCTTGGGCAGCGGCAGCTGGACGATGTAGCCGGTGCAGGCCGGGTCCTCGTTGAGCTCCCGGACGACCGCCTCGATCTCCTCCTGGGTGGCGGTCGCGGGCAGCTCGCGCTGGATGGAGGCGATGCCGACCTCGGCGCAGTCCCGGTGCTTGCCGGCCACGTACTTCTGGCTGCCCGGGTCCTCCCCGACCAGGATCGTGCCCAGGCCGGGGGTGATGCCCCGGGCCTTCAGCGCCTGCACGCGGGTGGAGAGTTCTGACTTGATCGCGGCCGCGGTGGCCTTGCCATCGAGAATCTGGGCGGTCATGGTGCACATCCTCGCGGATCGGGTGGGGTTGGTTCCACTCAGGTCGGAGTCGCCCGCGCGACGTTGCGCGGTACGACCGTATGTCTACGATTGCGCGGCCGTGGCCCGGGCCACGGCCGTCCCGTACGAACCCAGCCACCGCTCGAAGGACACGTCCAGGTGACCCACCCGAACCCGCCCTACCCGCCGCCCCCGCCGGGCTACGGTCCGCCGCAGCAGCCGGGGCAGCCGTATCCGCAGCCGGGCCAGCCGTATCCGCAGTACCCGCCGTTCCCCCAGCAGCCCGGGGCGTACGGGGCCTACGGCCACGGCGGCTACCCGCAGGACCCGTACGCGATGCAGCAGCGCCCGCCGCTGGCGGGCTGGTGGGCCCGGGTGGGCGCGACGCTGCTGGACGGCCTGATCCTGGGGATTCCCACGCTGCTGCTGATCGCGGCCGGCGCCGGCATGTGGATCACCGGATACGAGGACTGCTCCACGTACGCGGCGAGCCAGGGCTACTGCGAGCAGTCGACCGGCCTGGTGACCGGCGGCCTGGTCGTGATGGGGCTCGCCTTCCTCCTCAGCGTCTTCCTCGGCTTCTGGGCCCTCTACCGCCAGGGCAGGACCGGTCAGACGCCGGGCAAGAAGGCCGTGGGCATCAGCGTGCTGCGCGAGCGCGACGGCATGCCCACCGGCTTCGGCATGGCGTTCGTCCGGAACCTGTGCCACATCGTCGACGGTTTCTTCTACCTCGGCTATCTCTGGCCGCTGTGGGACGAGAAGAAGCAGACCTTCGCCGACAAGATCGTCGGCACGGTCGTCGTCCGGACGCGCTGAGCGTCCCCGGAAGGCCGCGCTCCACGGAGCGCGGCCTTCCGCGTTCTCGGGGATCAGTGGAAGAAGTGGCGCGTACCCGTGAAGTACATCGTCACGCCCGCCGCCTTCGCGGCCTCCACCACCTGCTCGTCCCGGACCGAACCGCCCGGCTGGGCCACCGCCTTGATGCCGGCGGCGGTCAGCACCTCCAGCCCGTCCGGGAACGGGAAGAACGCGTCGGACGCGGCGTACGAGCCCTGGGCGCGCTCCTCGCCCGCCCGCTGGACGGCCAGCTTCGCGGAGTCCACCCGGTTGACCTGGCCCATGCCGACGCCGACGGTCGCGCCGTCCTTGGCCAGCAGGATGGCGTTGGACTTCACCGCGCGGCAGGCCTTCCACGCGAAGGCGAGCTCGGCCAGCTCCTCGGGGGACAGCGCCTCGCCCGTGGCGAGCGTCCAGTTGGCCGGGTCGTCGCCCTCGGCCTGGAGGCGGTCCTTCTCCTGCAGCAGGATGCCGCCCTCGATGGGCCGGGCCTCCAGGGCCTGCGCGGGCGCGTCGGGGCAGCGCAGCACGCGGATGTTCTTCTTCCGGGACAGCACCTCGACCGCGCCGGCCTCGTAGTACGGCGCCACGATGACCTCGGTGAAGATCTCCGCCACCTGCTCGGCCATCTCCAGCGTCACCGGCCGGTTGACGGCGATGACCCCGCCGAAGGCCGACAGCGGGTCACAGGCGTGCGCCTTGCGGTGGGCCTCGCCGACGTCCGCGCCGACCGCGATGCCGCAGGGGTTGGCGTGCTTGATGATCGCGACACAGGGCTCGTCGTGGTCGTACGCCGCCCGGCGCGCGGCCTCGGTGTCGACGTAGTTGTTGTACGACATCTCCTTGCCGTGCAGCTGCTCCGCGTTCGCGAGCCCCGCGCCCGTGGGGTCGAGGTAGAGCGCGGCGGGCTGGTGCGGGTTCTCGCCGTAGCGCAGGACGTTCTTGCGCTCGTAGGTGGCGCCCGCGAAGGCCGGGAAGCCGGCGCCCTCCTCGTCGGCGGCGTAGCCCTCCGCGAACCAGTTCGCCACGGCCACGTCGTACGCGGCCGTGTGCTGGAACGCCTCGGCGGCCAGCCGCTTGCGGGCGGCGAGGTCGAACCCGCCGTCGGCGACGGCCTTGAGCACGTCGTCGTAGCGCCCGGGGTTGACGATCACGGCGACGGAGGGGTGGTTCTTGGCCGCCGCGCGGACCATCGACGGACCGCCGATGTCGATCTGCTCGACGCACTCGTCGGGCGAGGCGCCCGAGGCGACGGTCTCCCGGAACGGGTAGAGGTTGACGATCACCAGCTCGAAGGGGCTGACGCCCAGCTCGTCGAGCTGCGCGCGGTGCGCCTCCAGGCGCTGGTCGGCGAGGATGCCCGCGTGGACGCGGGGGTGGAGGGTCTTCACCCGGCCGTCCAGGCACTCGGGGAAGCCGGTGAGCTCCTCGACCTTGGTGACGGGGACACCGGCGGCGGCGATCCGGCCGGCCGTGGAACCGGTGGAGACCAGCTCGACGCCCGCGTCGTGCAGCCCCCGGGCCAGCTCCTCCAGCCCCGTCTTGTCGTAGACGCTGACCAGTGCCCGGCGGATGGGCCGCTTCATGCTCTCGGCGGTCACGGGATCCTTACCTTTCGTCCCTCTATGCGGTAGCCGTCGCGGGCCAGACGCCCCACGACATCGACGAGCAGCGAACGCTCGACTTCCTTGATCCGCTCGTGCAGCGCGGACTCGTCGTCCTCGTCCCTGATCTCCACCACGCCCTGGGCGATGATCGGGCCGGTGTCGACGCCTTCGTCGACGAGGTGGACGGTGCACCCGGTGACCTTCACGCCGTACGCGAGCGCGTCGCGCACCCCGTGGGCACCGGGAAAGCTGGGGAGGAGGGCGGGGTGGGTATTGACGATCCGCCCGCCGAACCGGGCGAGGAACGCCCGCCCCACGATCTTCATAAAGCCGGCGGAGACGACGAGGTCCGGCTCGTACGCGGCCGTCGCCTCCGTCAGCGCCTCGTCCCACGCATCACGGGTTGCGTGGTCCTTCACCCGGCACACATACGTCGGCAGCCCGGCGCGCTCGGCGCGCTCCAGGCCCGCGATGCCGTCCCGGTCGGCGCCCACGGCCACGACGCGGACGCCGTAGCCGCCGGGATCGGCGGCGATGGCGTCCAGCAGGGCCTGAAGGTTCGTACCGGAGCCGGAGACGAGCACGACGACAC
This sequence comes from Streptomyces sp. L500, assembly GCF_054551825.1. NCBI lineage: Bacteria > Bacillati > Actinomycetota > Actinomycetes > Kitasatosporales > Streptomycetaceae > Streptomyces > Streptomyces sp. L500. The sequence goes on along the minus strand of NZ_JBTOLC010000004.1, from coordinate 164,557 downwards.
GGGCGGGGCGGGCGGGGGCGGCCACGGTGGGGCCCTTTCTCGCGGGTGATGCGTGGGTGATGCGTTGACGCGGTTTGTATGGTCGTACGAGTCGGAAGGGTCGCCGATTACGGGGGACTCTACGAACCCGCCGACCGCCAGCAACGATACCGGCACACCGAACCGCCCCCACGGGACGGGGGCGGGCACGGGAGGTAGCGTCGGGACCGGACCGGACGGCGGCGCGGCAACGGCACGGGAAAAAGAGCGTGTCACCGTAGGCTCGAAGGTGCAGGACGACCACACCAGGGGAAGACACACTCCACATGCCGGACCGACGCCGCCACGCGGTTCACCGCCTCCCGCGCCTCGCGCTGCGCGAGAGCCAGCCGCAGCCTGCCTCCGCCGGGGAGGAGCGGGACAACCCCTTCGCCGCGCCGCCCGAGGGCAGCCCGGACCGCCCTTGGCAGCCGCGCACGCCGGCGTCGGGCAACCCGGGCGGTTCCGGCCACTCCGGCCACTCCGGTGACTCCGGTGACGGCGACGACGAGAACGGCCAGGGGTCGGGCTCGGGCTCGGGCCCCGGTGAGGAGCGTCCAGCGTGGGGCAGCCAGTGGAGCAGCCGGCAGCCGGGACGGCAGGGCGGCGGCTTCGGCGGCGGCCAGGGCCCGGGGGGCGGCCCCGGCGGCCCGGGCGGCCTCCGCTGGGACCCCACGGACCCGGCCCAGCGGCGCGCCCGCTACGCGCTGCTCGCGGGCATGTGGGGCTTCTTCTTCGCCCTCTTCAGCATTCCGCAGGTGGCCCTGCTGCTCGGTGCCCTCTCCGTCTACTGGGGCATCAGCTCCCTGCGCGCCAAGCCCAAGCCGCGCGACCCGGACACCCCGGCCCCGCCGCCCACCCCCGGCGGCTTCCGCCCCCAGACGACGGCGGCGGTCAGCGGCCTGGTCACGGGCGGGCTGGCGCTGGCCATCGTGGCGGCGACGTTCGCCTTCCACATCGTCTACCGCGACTACTACACGTGCGTCGACGACGCGCTCACGCAGACGTCGCGGGCGGCGTGCGAGAACCATCTCCCGAAGCAGTTCCGGCCGCTGCTGGGGACACAGGACTGACGTCGGGGGCTGATTTCAGCCCCTCCGGCGGGGGCCTATTCCCCCTCCCGCGGCTCGAAGTCCGGCATCAGCCCGCCCCCCGAATCCTTGAGCGCCTCCCACCGGTGCCGCCGGGCCGACGGCTCGTGCCAGTCGGACGCGGCGGCGGCCCCCCGCCGCCGCCCCCGCTTCTTCGGCGGCCGGTGCCGCCCCCGCTCGCGCGGCTCCGCCGCCTCGGCGGCGTCGTCCCGCAGATGCCGAGTCGGCGTCAGCGGCAACGTCTCCGGCTCGTACACGACCGCCTCCGGCTCGGGCGCGGGCCGCGCGCTCCCGGGCACCCGGAAGCCGAACCACCCCACCATCGCCGCCCACAACGACCGCGAGCCTTCCGACGCGGGCTCGGGGTCGACTTCGGGACCAGGGTCCGGCCCGGGGCCGGGTCCCGGTTCTGGTCCCGGTTCCGGTTCGACCACCTGAGCGGCGGGCTCCGGCCCCACCGCCACCGCCAGCCCCAACGCATACCCGACCCGCCGCCACCCCGTCAGCACTGCCTCCCCGCCCTCCGCCCGCCCGTCCCGCGCCCCCGGCGCGGCCCGTACAACCCCCCGCCGCCACCGCACCACCAGCGCCCCCGGCAAGCCAATGGCCGCCGTCCAGGCCGCCGCCGCGCCCCCGGTGCGCCAGCACGGCGGGCCGAAGCCGGCGAGCGCCTCGTTGCCGATCGCGCCCGACGACGCGTAAGCCAGCACCGTCATCAACACCCCGCACAGCAGCGCGCCCAGTACCGCTGTCACGGCGACCTCCCCATAGCCCACCCGCGGGGGGCGCCTCGGCACGGCGGTGTGCGCGATCGCGATGCCCGCGCCGGCCGCGAGCGCCGCCGCGCCCGCCAGGACGAGCGGGCTCGCCGCGCCGGGCTCGGGCAGCGCCGCGAGCAACGGGAAGCGCGGGAGTACGGGGCGGTCCGGCGCGGCGCTCAGCGGGGCGACCAGGCTGCCCGCGCCCACCGTGAAGCCGGGCCCGAGCCCGTACGCCACCGCCCAGACCATCGCGTTGGGCAGCAGCGCCACGCTCAGCAGCGCCAGCGCCACCCGGCCGGACCAGCGCGGGGCGAGCTGGATGGCGGCGTCCTGGGCCGTCCCGGCGTGGACGGCCAGCGAGACGCCCACCAGCAGCAGGCCGCCGCCGAGGAGGACGGCCGCCGCCGTCGCCCCGGTGCGGGCGATCGCGGTCAGCCGGGCCCGGGTGAACCACCTCCGCAGCCGCGTGGGCAGCACCCGCCGGACGAAGGGCGGCGCCGGGAAGCCCGGCCGCCCGTCGGCCGTCCACACCCCGGCGGCGATGAACGCCGCGGCGACGAGCGGCAGCTGGAGCAGCGTGCTCAGCGGCGCGGGCCGTACCGGGCTGGACCAGGCGTAGATGACGGCCGCCAGGGCCACCAGGAGGTAGCCGCCGAGCATGGCGGTGAACGCGGGGCGGGGCGCGGGGCCGGGGGTGTCCGGGGGCGCGTCCTCGGGGGGCTCGAGGGCGTGGCAGGCGGCGCGGTAGAGCAGGGTGCAGGGCACGAGCGCGCACAGCAGCGGGGTCAGCGCGATGGGCGCGGGCGGCCCGGCCAGCGTCTCGGTCCGTACGAGGCCGGCGCCGTGCGCGAGCAGCCACAGGTCGGCGGCGACGCGCAGCGCGCCGGCGGGGCCGCTGTCGGGGTACGGGGAGGTGATCCACATCGCCAGGACGACCATGGCGAAGGTGCCGAGACCCAGCCCGGCGGCGAGCACCCCGCCGATGAACGCCGTGCTCGCCGATCCGGGGAGCGCCGGTGCCCAGAGCACGGGGCCCGCCTCGGCGGGCCGGTGCTCCGTCGTCGGCGACGGGCCGTGACCGGCGTATTCACTCACAGGGCCATGCTGCCAAGAACGCGCCTTTCGGGCGGGTAGCTGGCATTTAACCGTCGTGTCGCTTGTATGGCAACGAATACGGTTATGAACCTTTTAGTCCAACCAGGTGCGGCAACCGTGGCGCGAGGCTCCGCGTACGGGTGTGGGCCCGCACCCCCTGCCGGGGTGCGGGCCCACGCCGCGGAACCTGTGGCGGCGTCAGCCGGCCAGCGCGGCGCGCGCGAGGCGAGCCGTCTCGGACGGGGTCTTGCCGACCTTCACGCCCGCGGCCTCGAGGGCCTCCTTCTTCGCCTGGGCGGTGCCGGACGAACCGGACACGATGGCGCCGGCGTGGCCCATCGTCTTGCCCTCGGGCGCGGTGAAGCCGGCCACGTAGCCGACGACCGGCTTGGTGACGTGCTCCTTGATGAAGTCGGCCGCCCGCTCCTCCGCGTCGCCGCCGATCTCGCCGATCATGACGATCAGGTCGGTCTCGGGGTCGTCCTGGAAGGCCTTCAGGGCGTCGATGTGGGTGGTGCCGATGATCGGGTCGCCACCGATGCCGACGCAGGAGCTGAAGCCGAGGTCGCGCAGCTCGTACATCATCTGGTAGGTCAGCGTGCCGGACTTGGACACGAGACCGATGCGGCCGGGCTTGGTGATGTCGGCCGGGATGATGCCCGCGTTGGACTGTCCGGGGCTGATCAGACCCGGGCAGTTGGGGCCGATGATGCGGGTCTTGTTGCCCTTGGCCTGGGCCAGCGCCCAGAACGAGGCGGTGTCGTGGACCGCGACGCCCTCGGTGATCACGACGGCGAGCTCGATCTCGGCCTCGATGGCCTCGACGACGGCGTCCTTGGTGAACTTCTCCGGGACGAAGATGACCGTGACGTCGGCGCCGGTCTTCTCCATGGCGTCCTTGACGGAGCCGAAGACGGGGACCTCGGTGCCGTCGAAGTCGACGGTCGTGCCGGCCTTGCGCGGGTTCACGCCACCGACGATGTTGGTACCGGAAGCCAGCATGCGCTTGGTGTGCTTCTGGCCCTCGGAGCCGGTCATGCCCTGGACGATGACCTTGCTGTCCTTGGTGAGGAAGATAGCCATGGTGTTCTAGTGACCTCGTTCCTTACTTCGCAGCCAGCTCGGCGGCGCGCTCGGCGGCGCCGTCCATGGTGTCCACCTGCTGCACCAGCGGGTGGTTGGCGTCGGTGAGGATCTTGCGACCCAGCTCCGCGTTGTTGCCGTCGAGACGCACGACCAGCGGCTTCTCGACCTTCTCGCCCTTGGACTCGAGCAGCGCCAGAGCCTGGACGATGCCGTTGGCGACCGCGTCACACGCGGTGATGCCACCGAAGACGTTGACGAAGACGGACTTGACGTCCGGGTCGCCCAGGATGATCTCAAGACCATTGGCCATGACCTCGGCGGAGGCGCCGCCACCGATGTCGAGGAAGTTGGCGGGCTTGACGCCACCGTGGTTCTCACCGGCGTAGGCGACGACGTCGAGGGTGCTCATGACGAGACCCGCGCCGTTGCCGATGATGCCGACCTGGCCCTCGAGCTTGACGTAGTTCAGGCCCTTGGCCTTCGCGGCCGCCTCGAGCGGGTCGGCGGCGGCCTTGTCCTCGAGCTCCTCGTGCGAGGGCTGACGGAACTCGGCGTTGGCGTCCAGGGAGACCTTGCCGTCGAGCGCGATGACGCGGCCGTCGGCGACCTTGGCGAGCGGGTTGACCTCGACGAGGAGCGCGTCCTCGGCGACGAAGGTCTTCCACAGGGTCACCATGACCTCGGCGACCTGCTCGGCGACCTCGGCCGGGAACTTCGCCTGGGCGACGATCTCGCGGGCCTTCTCGATGGTGACGCCGTCATTGGCGTCGACCGGCACCTTGGCGAGCTTCTCGGGGGTCGTCGCGGCGACCTCCTCGATGTCCATGCCACCGGCGACGGACGCCATGGCGAGGAAGGTGCGGTTGGTGCGGTCGAGGAGGTACGAGACGTAGTACTCCTCGGCGATCTCCGGAGCGGTCTCGGCGATCATGACCTTGTGGACCGTGTGGCCCTTGATGTCCATGCCGAGGATGTCCGTCGCGCGGGCGACGGCCTCGTCCGGGGTGGCGGCCAGCTTCACACCGCCGGCCTTGCCGCGGCCACCGACCTTCACCTGAGCCTTGACGACCGAACGGCCGCCCAGACGCTCAGTGGCCTCGCGCGCCGCCTCAGGCGTGTCGATGACTTCACCGGCCAGCACCGGTACACCGTGCTTGGCGAAGAGGTCCCTCGCCTGGTACTCGAACAGGTCCACGCGCGTCCGTCCCTTTTCCATGGATATCGCGGTTCGTTGTCTGCGCGGGCGTGCCGCGGGGCGGCGTGAGGGCGCGATCTCCGCAAAGGTCCGGGGGTTTGCGCCCCGGGATAGCACGGGCGAGGGCGGCACACGTTCACCGTTGACGCGGCATGTCCGTCTCGCAGGTTATCCCCGAGGGAGGGAGGTCCCTAAATCGCAGATCACACTCCGGCCGTGATTACGCTCACAGATCGCGACGACGCCCGCACGCGTTCGGCCGCGTTCGGCGTAGCCGGGCCCCTTCGGGCGGCTCGGACGGCCGGGTCGGACGGACGGCTCAGACGGCCGGGTCGGGTATCGGCAGCGGGCGCTTCTCCAGGGCGGCGGCCATCACCTCCGGGAAGAGGTCCGGCGTACAGGCGAAGGCGGGCGCGCCGAGCGCGGCCAGGGCCGCCGCGTGGTCGCGGTCGTAGGCGGGGGCGCCCTCGTCGGACAGGGCCAGCAGGGTGACGAACCGGACGCCGGACGCCCGCATCGCGGCGACCCTCTTGAGCATCTCGTCGCGGATGCCGCCCTCGTAGAGATCACTGATGAGGACGACGACCGTCTCGGCCGGGCGGGTGATCCGTGACTGACAGTAGGCGAGCGCGCGGTTGATGTCCGTGCCGCCGCCGAGCTGGGTGCCGAAGAGGACGTCCACCGGGTCGGCCAGCTGGTCGGTGAGGTCGACGACGGCCGTGTCGAAGACGACGAGGCGGGTGTCGAGGGCGCGCATGGAGGCGAGGACCGCGCCGAAGACGGACGCGTAGACGACGGAGGCGGCCATCGACCCCGACTGGTCGATGCAGAGGATCACCTCCTTCCGCACCGCCTGCGCGGCCCGGCCGTGGCCGATCAGGCGCTCGGGGACGACCGTGCGGTGGGCGGGCAGATAGTTCTTGAGGTTGGCCCGGATGGTGCGGTCCCAGTCGATGTCGCGGTGGCGGGGGCGGGCGGTCCGCGCGGAGCGGTCGAGGGCGCCGGTGAGCGTGGCGCGGGTCCTGCCGGAGAGGCGGGACTCCAGGTCCGCGACGACCTTGCGGACGACGGCCCGCGCGGTCTCCTTGGTGGCCTCGGGCATCGCCTTGTTGAGGGAGAGCAGGGTGCCGACGAGATGGACGTCGGCCTCGACGGCCTCCAGCATCTCCGGCTCGAGCAGCAGGGCGGACAGCCCGAGGCGGTCGACGGCGTCCCGCTGCATCACCTGAACGACGGACGCCGGAAAGTACGTCCGGATGTCCCCCAGCCAGCGGGCGACCCGTGGCGCGGACCCGCCGAGCCCGCCCCGGCGCGGGCCGCCGGCCTCGCCGCCGGCGCCGCCCCCGCCTCCGCCTCCGTAGAGCGCTTCCAGGGTCCGGTCCATGGCGGCGTCGGTGGCGGCGAGGGCCCCGCCGGTGTCCGCGCCGAGCACGAGCCGCCAGCGGCGCAGCCGCTCCGCGTCCGCGGTGGTTTCGATGGTCATACGGGTTCTCCTCCTGTCGTTACCGTCTCCGGGCCCGTTCCCAGCAGCAGCCGCATCGTCGGCAGGACGGCCGCGGCGCGTCGCGGGTCCAGGGCCGGGCCGAAGCCGGCGGGTGCGCCGTGGGGCGACGGGTCCGGGCCGGGGCCTGCGGTGCCGTGCCGTCGTATGCGGTCGCCGAGCGTCCGCCGTACGCCTGGTTCGAACGCCGAGAAGGTGCGGCGCAACAGCGGCAGTACGCCGGTGAAGGCGTCCGGCGGGACGGCGGTGAGCCAGCCGTCGACGAGGGCGAGGAGGCGCTCGTCGTGGACGAGCAGCATGCCGCCGGAGCCGCCGGTGCCGAGGAAGCCCTCGATCCAGGCGGCGGCCTCGGCGGGCGGCGTGCCGGCAGAGAGGACGAGGCCCATCAGCCGGGCCGCCCGCTCGTGCGGCAGGCGTCCGTCGTCGAGCAGCAGCCGCGTGGCCCGGCCGCGTATCCCGCCCGGAAGGGCGTCCCGCTCGGCGAGCACCTTCAGGACGGCGGCCCAGCGGTCCCGGAGGCCGGGGGTGGTCGCCGGGCTGGTGACGGCCTCCGGCTCGTCGGCGGTCCCGGCCAGCAGGGCGACGGCCTGGTGCACGGCGTCCACATGACCGCGCATCTCCGCCGCCGCGTCCGTGTCGAGGCCCGCGCAGGCGGCGGGCAGGCCGACGAAGACGCGCTCGGCGAGCCCTGCGGCCACTTCGGCGAGGGCGGCCGTGTCCGTGCGGCGTACGTCGCCGTAGCGCACGGAGCGGACGAGGGCGGGCAGGGCCTGGGCGAGGTGGCCGGCGTCCGGGTCGAGGGCGGCTCGGCCGGCGAGGGCGCGCATGACGACGGGGAGGGCGTCGGGCAGGCCCGCGAGCAGACACCGTTCGGCCAGGCCGGTGATCCCGGCGAGGGTGGTGGCCTCGCGCGCCAGGGACTCCGCCTTGGCGGTCGCCGCGCTCTCCACCGTCGTGCCCCACACGCCGGCTTCGGCGATCCGTACGGACAGTTCGGGCTCCCAGCACAGCCGCCAGCTCTCCCGGAAGGTGCCGAGACCGCCGCGCGAGGGCAGGGGCTCGCCCCAGTCGACGCCGAGCAGCCGCAGCCGGTGCAGGAGGCGGCTGCGTGCCGCGTCCGTGTCCTTGCGCAGGTCGAACTCGCAGTCGCGCGCGGCCGCTTCGGGTTTGAGCCGCAGCGTGCGCCGCTGCCGGTCGAGGTCGCGCTGGAGGGGCGAGGCGGGCGCGGCGTCGGGGACCTCGCCCAGCACGTCGCCGACGACCAGCCGGTCCCGGACGAGGGCGAGCGGCACGTCGGAGCCGTCGCACATCACGGCGCGGATCGCGTCGACGGTCTCGGCGAGCCCGGCGAGCGGGCGTCCGCGCATCGCGGCGAGGGTCTCGGCGAGCCGCACGGCCTCGATCACGTGCGCGGAGGAGACGGGGTGGCCTTCGGCGCGCAGCAGGCGGGCGACGTCGGTCATCCAGCGCTCGACCGGCCGGTCGGGGGACCGGAAGAGATGCCCGTACCAGCCGGGTGAGGCGATGCCGGCGCCGTAGCCGCTGTGGCGGGAGAGGCGCCGGTGGGTCCAGGGCACCCAGCCGATCTCGACCTTGGCCTTGGGGAGGCCCTTGAGCGCCTGCCGGTCGACGGCCACGGTCCGCCGCTCGGCGAGGGCGGGCACGTGCCAGGCGCCGCACACGACCGCGACGACACCCCCGAACTCCCGCCGCGCCTCGCGAAGCTTGAGCCGCATGTGGGCTTCCCGGATGGCGTCGGTGTCCCCCTCCTGGCCGAGGGCGGCCCGGAGTTCCCCCATGGCCTCGGCGACGACCTCGAACGGCGCGAGCGCGTCACCCTCCCCGCGCCGGTGCTCGACGACGTCCTCCCACCACACCTCGGGATCGTCATACCCGGCGGCCCCGGCGAGCACGGCGAGCGGATCGGTACGCGGATGCGCCATCCCGGCGGGGCCGAGGGCCCCCTCGGGCTCGGCGCCGGGGCCGGTTTCGGCCCCCGGGCCAGGGGCGATCCTCTCGCCGGAGTCGACTTCCGCCCCGGGATCGCTCCCCGAGCCGCGCCCGGATCCCGTTTTCGCACCAGGCTCGGCCCCCACGCCGAGGCCGGTCCTCCGGCCGGGGACGACTCCCGCGCCCGTACGGCCCTCCGGACCACACCCGGGTTCGGCGCCCCCGTCAGGGGTGCCCCCCACACCGGGGCCGGTCCCCAGACCGGCCACGACTCCCCCACCGGGGACCCTCTCCGTGCCCCTACCGCCCTCCGGGCCGCGCCCGGGTTCGGCGCCCACGCCGGGCTCGGTCTCCGCGCCGGGCCTGACCCCCGCACCGGGAGCCACCCCCGCACGGCGGCCGCCCTCCGGGCCGGGCCCGGAATCACCACCCGCGCCCAGCGCGAGCGTATGCGCCGCCGGCAAGTCGATGAACCGCACCGGCACCCCGTGCGCGAGCGCCCAGCGCAGGGCGACCCACTCCGGGGAGAATTCGGCGAAAGGCCAGAACGCGGCGCGGCCCGGCTCCCCGGCGACGTGGGCGAGGAGGGCCACGGGTGGGCGCATGTCCTGGTCGGCGGCGAGGGGGATGAGGGCGTCCGCCTCGGGTGGGCCCTCGATCAGGACGGCGGTGGGGCGGCAGCGGTCGAGGGCTGCGCGTACGGCACGGGCGGAGCCCGGGCCGTGGTGGCGCACGCCGAGCAGCACCGGCGCCGGGGCGGCGGCGGTCCCGTTCACGCGGCCACCTCGCGGCAGGCGCGGTAGAAGTCCTTCCAGCCGTCCCGTTCGCGGACGACGGTCTCCAGGTACTCCTGCCAGATCACCCGGTCGGCGGCGGGATCGCGGACGACCGCGCCGAGGATGCCGGCGGCCACGTCCCCGGCGCGCAGCACGCCGTCGCCGAAGTGGGCGGCGAGCGCGAGGCCGCCCGTGACGACGGAGATCGCCTCGGCCGTCGAGAGCGTCCCCGAGGGCGACTTGAGTCTGGTGCGGCCGTCGGCGGTGACGCCGTCGCGCAGCTCGCGGAAGACGGTGACGACGCGGCGGATCTCGTCGATGCCGTCGGGCGTGGCGGGCAGGTCCAGGGAGCGGCCGATCTGGTCGACGCGGCGGGCGACGATGCCGACCTCGTCCTCGGCGGTGGCGGGCAGCGGCAGGACGACCGTGTTGAACCGGCGGCGCAGCGCGCTGGAGAGCTCGTTGACCCCGCGATCGCGGTCGTTGGCCGTGGCGATGAGGTTGAACCCGCGCACGGCCTGGACCTCCTGGCCCAGTTCGGGGACGGGCAGGGTCTTCTCGGACAGGACGGTGATGAGGGTGTCCTGGACGTCGGCGGGGATGCGGGTGAGCTCCTCGACGCGCGCGGTCATGCCCTCGGCCATGGCCCGCATGACGGGGCTGGGCACGAGCGCGTCGCGGCTGGGGCCTTCGGCGAGCAGCCGGGCGTAGTTCCACCCGTAGCGGATGGCTTCCTCCGGGGTGCCGGCGGTGCCCTGGACGAGCAGGGTGGAGTCGCCGCTGACGGCGGCGACGAGGTGCTCCGACACCCAGGTCTTGGCGGTGCCGGGCACGCCGAGCAGCAGCAGGGCCCGGTCGGTGGCGAGCGTGGTGACGGCGACCTCGACGATCCTGCGCGGGCCCACGTACTTGGGTGTGATCACGGTGCCGTCGGGCAGCGTGCCGCCGAGCAGGTACATGGCGACGGCCCACGGCGAGAGCCGCCAACGCTCGGGCCTGGGGCGGTCGTCGGCCGCCGCGAGGGCCTTCAGCTCGTGGGCGAAAGCGTCCTCGGCGTGCGGGCGCAGGGCGTCGGTCTGGATTCCGGGCACGGTCACAAGTCCCCCTCGTCGTGCGGTTCCGGGTGGCGTGAACCACCCTGCACCACCCCACTGACAATCGCCCTGACCTGCGGTTTCGTTGGCGCCGAGGGCGATTGTCAGTGGGGTCCCCTACCGTCGGCGACATGAATCCGCAGGGGGAACGCTGGACGGCGGAACGCGTGCTGGAACTGGCACCTGACGCCGCGTCACGCACGGCGGGCGCGAAGCTCGCGACGCCCGGCCCGTGGTCGGGCGCGGGGGCGCGCACGGGCGCGGTATGGGGGGAGTGCGCGGGCAGCGGCGGCAAGCCGTACCGGACGGTCGTGGATCTGGCGGGGCCGGGTTTCCACTGCTCCTGCCCGAGCCGCAAGTTCCCGTGCAAGCACGCGCTGGGGCTGCTGTTGTCGTGGTCGGAGGGCCCGGGGGTCGTCCCGGAGGGGGCGCCGCCGGACTGGGCGGCCCAGTGGCTGGGCAAGCGGCGGGAGCGGGAGGCCACCGGATCCGGGGCGGCCGCTTCCGGCCCGGCCCGGGGCCCGGCCGACCCGGAGGCCGCGCGCCGCCGGGCGGAGCGCCGCGCGCGGCGGATCGCGGCGGGCGCCTCGGAGCTGGAGCGGCGCCTCACTGATCTGCTGCGGAGCGGTCTGGCGTCGGCCGACGCCGCCTCGTACGGGCGGTGGGAGGAGACGGCGGCCCGCATGGTCGACGCCCAGGCGCCGGGGCTGGCCGCGCGGGTGCGGGAGTTGGCGTCCGTGGCGGCCTCCGGCTCGCCGGCCCGGCGGACCGCCCGGCTCCTGGAGGAGTGCGCGCTCCTCCACACCCTCAACCAGGGGTTCCTCCGGCTGGCGGAGCTGCCGGAGCCCCTGGCGGCGACGGTACGGGCACGTGTGGGCGTCACACCGGACGCGGCGTCACTGCTGGCCTCCGGCCCGCTCGTGCGCGACCGCTGGCTCGTCCTGGCCCAGCGCGACGCCGACGACGGCCGGCTGGTCACACGCCGCGTCTGGCTGCGCGGCCGGGAGACGGGCCGGATGGCCCTGCTCCTCTCCTACGGCGCGGCGGGCCGCGCGCCCGAGCTGTCGCTCCCCGTCGGGCTCGCCCTGGACGCGGAGCTCGCCTTCCACCCCTCCGCCCGGCCGCTGCGCGCGGCGCTGGGCGCCCGGCACGCGGCCCCGGCGCCGGTCCCCGGCCCGCCGCCGGGCGGTGACGCGGAGGAGACGCTCCGGGCGTACGGAGAGGCGCTGCGCGACGACCCGTGGCTGGAAGGCTGGCCGGTGGTCCTCTCGGGGGTGGTCCCGGTCCCCGGCCAGGACGGCGGCGATTGGCAACTGGCGGACGCGGACGGCCGGTCGGCCCTCCCGGTGGCGCCCGGCGGGGACGAATCGGCCCTGTGGCGGCTGACGGCGATATCGGGCGGGCGCCCGGTGCGGGTGTTCGGCGAATGCGGGCACCGGGGCTTCACACCACTGCTCGCCTGGGCACCGGAGCCGGTGGCCCTGTGACAGAAGACAGCGCGGAGACGGAAGACAGCGCTGTGACGGAAGACAGCCCCGCGAAGGAAGACAGCGCTGTGACGAAAGGACCTGCCATGAACACCACCTGGGACGATCTCGTCACCACCGCCCTCCTCGGCACGGACCGCCGCCCCGCCTCCCCCGGCGCGCTGCTCGACGAGGCCGCGCTGCGGACCGTGCAGCGCCGGGCCGCACTCCTGCCGGCCGCGCCGCGACCGTTGCCCGAGGCAGCGCCCGAGGACGTCCGGCCGCCCCTGCCGGAGGCCGCCCGGCGGCGGCTGGCGCTGCTGCTCGCCGAGCGGGCGGCGGGCCCCAGCGGCTCGGGGCGCCGCGGCGGCGGCCCGGACCTCACCGAGCTGCTGCCCCAGTGGCTGGCGGCCGCCAACGACCACGGCTACCGCGCCCCGGCGGACCTGCTGCCCGGGCTGCTCGACGCCGCGCGCGCCCGCAGCGACCTGCGGCCCGGGGCGCTGGCCCTGGGCGGCCCCGGAGCCCTGTGGCTGGCGCGGCTCAACCCCCAGTGGAGATACGCGCTGCGCGACGCCCCCGCGTCGAGCGCGGCACCGGCCGCGACGGATACCGGGGAAGGCGCCGAGCAAGTCTGGCAGGAGGGCCTGTTCGCCGAGCGCGTGGCCCTGCTGACGTCGCTGCGGCGCCGCGATCCCGCCGCCGCCCGGGAGCTGCTGGCCACGACCTGGGACCGGGAGCGGGCCGAGGACCGGCTGATGTTCCTGGACTCGCTGCGCGACGGGCTCTCCCCCGCCGACGAGCCGTTCCTGGAGGGGGCCCTGACGGACCGGGGCCGCACCGTCCGGGCCGCGGCCGCCGAGCTGCTGTCGGCGCTCCCCGCGTCCGCGCTCGCGGGCCGGATGGCGGAACGGGCGAGGGCCTGCGTCGCCCTGGACCGCACCGGTGGGCGGCCCACCGTGGTCGTGGAGGCGCCGCACGAGTGCGACGCCGGGATGCGCCGCGACGGCGTCGTGGCCAAACCCCCGGCGGGCCGGGGCGAACGCTCGTGGTGGCTGGGCCAGCTCGTGGAGGCCGCCCCGCTGGGGATCTGGTGCGAGCGCCTCGGCGTGGCGGGCGCCGCCGAGGCCGTCGCCCTGCCGGTGGCGGACGGCTGGCGGCCCGACCTCCACGCGGCCTGGTGCCGGGCCGCCGTCCGGCAGGAGGACGCCGAGTGGTCACGGGCGCTGCTGGGCCCGGCGGCGTCCCCGCCCGAGCCCACGGGCGCCTCGTGGCTGGACCCGGCGAAGCTGCTGTCCGCGCTGCCGCCCGCCGAGCGGGCCGGGTGGGTGGCGGAGTTCATCGCCGCGCACGGCCTGTCGGAGGCGTTCCGGCTGCTCGGCGTGTGCGCGGTGCCCTGGGCGGAGCCCCTGGGCCGGGCGGTGGTGGACGCGCTGGACACCGCGCGGGAGGCGGGCGGCTACCCCTGGAGCTTCAGCGGGGTGATGGGCATGGCCGAACGCTGTCTGGACCCGGACCAGGCCGACCTGCTGGAGGCGCTCACCGTCCTCCCGGCCGGGCCGGGGGACGACGGCGCCGGCCATGGCGCGGCGGGCTACTGGGCGGAGGCGTACCAGCGCCTCATCGGCACGCTGCGCCTCCGCGCCACCATGCGGAGGGAGCTCGCGGACGGAAGCGGACCAAACGCGAAAGAGGGCCTCGGACAGCGCGAAAGGGGGCCTCAGACGGCCTGACGCCGGACGTTGGCGTTGACCCACTCCACGATCGAGGTCGTCGTCGCCCCCGGGGTGAAGATCTCCGCGACGCCCAGCTCCTTCAGCGGGGCGATGTCGGCCTCGGGGATGATGCCGCCGCCGAAGACCTGGATGTCCTCCGCGTCCCGCTCCTTCAGCAGCTCCATCACCTTGGCGAAGAGGGTGTTGTGCGCGCCGGAGAGGATGGAGAGGCCGATCGCGTCCGCGTCCTCCTGGATCGCCGTGTCGACGATCTGCTCGGGCGTCTGATGGAGCCCCGTGTAGATGACCTCCATGCCGGCGTCGCGCAGCGCCCGCGCGATGACCTTGGCGCCGCGGTCGTGGCCGTCGAGCCCCGGCTTGGCCACCACCACGCGGATCGGACCGGTCACTCCCATCACTGCCTCCCTGTACGTGCGTGTACGTGCCGTCGGCCGGCCGCGAGGTCTCTCCGCGCCCGAGGGCCCGGAGACGTGAACGAACGTCACGTCCAGCATCCCGCACCCGGCCGTTTCACGGTGGAGGCCGAGGGGGAAATCACACGTGGGACACCACGTTCGCTACGCACCGTTCCCGTAACCCCCGTCTCACGGGCCACACCGCCCGCTTCGACCACGAGACGCGCCGGGCCACGAGACGCCGGACCACGGGACGGCCGCGAGGGGAGCCGCGACGAGGCGGCCGCCCCTCTGTGCCGACAGCCGCACGGCACAGAAGGGTGGCCCGCCACGCGCACAGCTGCCCATGAGGGCACACGGGGGAGAGGGTCGCTCGCTGTGTGCTGTTCGGGAGGTCGGTCGGCCATGGGGGCCTTGCCCTTTCTCTGTACCCTCTTACGCTCCTTCGCCGCGGTGCGCCCGCGCCCGTCGGCCGCGCTCGTCCGGTCCACGCTGCTGGAACTGGCGATCCTCACCGCGCACGTGCTGCTCTACCCCACCGGATTCGTCCAGGAGCGCCGCCCGCCGCCCCTCCTCCCCCCGGCCGCAGGCCCCTCCCCCGCCGCTCCGGCGGAGCGGCCCGAACCACCCGACGCGCCCGGCGCGCCCACCGGCCCGGTGGCGGCGCGCCCGCCCGTCCTGCTCCTCCACGGCTTCATCGACAACCGCTCGGTGTTCGTGCTGCTGCGCCGCTCGCTGCGCCGGCACGGCTGGGACGAGGTGCTGTCCCTCAACTACTCGCTGCTGACGTGCGACATCCGCAAGGCGGCGGCGATGCTCGGCCGGCACGTGGAAGAGGTCTGCCTCAGCACGGGCCGGGACCACGTCGACATGGTGGGGCACAGCCTGGGCGGGCTGATCGCGCGCTACTACATCCAGCGGCTGGGCGGCGACGCCCGCGTCCGTACGCTCGTCACTCTCGGCACCCCGCACGGCGGCACCCGGGTGGCCCCCCTCATGACGGCCCATCCTTTGGTGCGGCAGATGCGGCCGGATTCGGACGTCATCACCGAACTGGCCGGGCCCGTTCCCCATTGCACAACGCAATTCATCGGTTTCTGGAGCGACCTGGATCAGATCATGGTTCCCGTCGAAACCGCCCGTATCGATCACCCCGACCTCCACGCGCGCAACGTGCGGGTGTGCGGCGTGGGGCATCTCGCCCTCCCCGTGCACGGGGAGGTGGCCGCGGGGATCAGGCAGGCGCTGACCACGGAAGAGCCGTCGGCGGGCGCGGCGGGGGCCGCCTCGGTCGCCTGAGTTCCACAAAAACTTCGAACGCATATCGAACGTCAAGTCGACTCATCATGGCTCAGTCCACCAAAAGGCGGCTAAATGCCCAGCGCTTCGGTGACCGAAACGTGGGGAAGATTGTCGTCGTCGCATACCGCCGGGTACAGTCGCCGCTAATTCTCCTGCTGCCAAGGCGAAATGGATGTGGTGGTGAACGACCGTCACCCGTCGGCGGGCCCGGCTCAGTCCGTTCCCGCTCCCGATGCCCTCTACGGGCACGGGTCGTACGCGGCGTACGAGCAGCCTTACGCCCAGCAGGGTTACGCCGAATACGGCGACCACGCCTCCGGCCACTGGGACACGAGCACCACCAACCAGTGGGGCACCAGCGGCCACACGCAGACCTGGGACTTCAGCGGCTACGACCTCGGCCACGACGGCACGGGCCAGACGGGCCAGTACGCCGCGCAGCAGTGGGACACCTCCGGTGGATCCGGCCAGTGGGACCTCACCGGCACGGCCGCCGCGGCCGCCCACCCCTCGCCGCATCCGACCGGGCAGTGGGACACGGGCGCCTGGAGCGCCGCCGGTTCCGCGGCGGGGTCCTATGACACGGGCCAGCACCACTCCGGCCAGTGGGACCAGTGGGACACCACCGGGCAGAACACCACTGGGCAGAATCAATACTTCACCCAGCCGGCCCAGTCCCCCGCCCAGTCCTGGGACACCTCCGGGCAGTGGGATTCCGGGCAGTGGGATTCCGGCCAGTGGGATCTGAGCGCCCAGGCGACTCAGACCTGGGACACGAGCGTGCACGCGACCCCCGAGGCGGGGCACACCCCCACCGTCATGGTCGACGTCTCCGGCATCCCCGGCCTCTCCGAGGCCGCCGGTGTCGGTGGTGGCGTCGGTGTCGGTGGCGGTGGCGTCGCCGACGCCGAGACCCGCGCGATGGTGATCCCGCCGCCCGAGGAGACCGAGGGCATCGGCAACGCCGGCGGCACCGGGGACGACGCCCCCGCGCCCGTACCGTCCCGGGCCCGGAGCCGGTCCGAGGTCCCGCAGCAGTCCCGGGGCAGTCGCCGCAAGGGCGCCCCCGCCCGCGCCGGTTACCGCCCCCGCCGCAAGGCGCTGCTCACCGTCGCCGTCCCCTCGGTCGCCGTCATGGGGGTGGCCGGGATCGCGGCCGCGTCCGTCATGACCGGCGGCGGGCAGAAGGACACCCAGCAGACCACCGCGGCCTCCGCCCCGGACAACTCCGTCAAGCTCTCCGCCGCCAACAGCAAGCTGGACACCCAGCTCGCCGGCCTCAGCCAGGGCGCCGACGACTTCGCCTCCCGCGCCAGCCGCACCCAGGAGCGGATCGACCTCAAGGTGCGCCAGGAGGAGGACCGCAAACGCCAGGCCGAGGAGGCCGCCCGCAAGGAGCGCGAACGCCCCAAGTTCGCCCTGCCCGTCTCCCAGCACGGGCTCAGCGCCTACTACGGCCAGGCGGGCGTCAACTGGATGTCGGTGCACACCGGCATCGACTTCCCCGTCGGCTACGGCACGCCCGTCATGGCCGCGACCGACGGCACGGTCAGCACCCAGTACAACGTGGCCTACGGCAACATGGCCAAGGTGACGTCGTCGGACGGCACCGAGACCTGGTACTGCCACCTCAGCAGCTACAAGCTCCGCTCGGGACCGGTCAAGGCCGGGGACGTCATCGCCTACTCCGGCAACTCCGGCAACTCCACGGGCCCGCACCTCCACTTCGAGGTGCACCCCGGCGGCTCGGCCATAGACCCCCTCCCCTGGCTCCGCAGCCACGACCTGGACCCGACGTAACCGGAGAGCCCCTTCAGGGGCGCGGGGAACTGCGCGCTCAGCCACAACCGGCGCGCAGCCGCCCGTAACGCTAAAGCTTCTCCACCGGCGCGTACCGCAAAAGCAACCGCTTCGGCTTCTCCCCACCGAAGTCGATCGACGCCTCCGCGTTGTCACCGCTGCCCTTGACCGCCACGACCGTGCCCAGCCCGAACGAGTCGTGCGTGACCCGGTCACCGATGGCCAGCGCCACGACGTCGCGCTCCTTGGCCCGCCGCGTCGCGAACCCGCTCGACGCCCCCTTGCCGCCGCGCGCCGAGCCGAAGCCGGACGAGATGCCGGAACCCGTCCGGGAGCCGGAAGAACCCGCGCCCAGCGAGGACGCCGACGGCGTCGCGGGCCCGGTGCGGCGCCACGTCAGATGCTGCTCCGGGATCTCCTCCAGGAACCGCGACGGCGGGTTGTACGCGGGCTGGCCCCAGGCGCTGCGCATGCTCGCCCGGGTCAGGTACAGCCGCTCGCGGGCGCGCGTGATGCCCACGTAGGCGAGCCGCCGCTCCTCCTCCAGCTCCTTGACCTGGCCGAGGGCCCGCAGGTGCGGGAAGACGCCGTCCTCCATGCCGGTGAGGAAGACGACCGGGAACTCCAGGCCCTTCGCGGTGTGCAGGGTCATCAGCGTGATGACGCCGGTGCCCTCCGTGTCCTCGTCGGGGATCTGGTCGGAGTCGGCGACGAGCGCGACCTTCTCCAGGAACTCGGCGAGCGTGCCCGGCTCGTCCTCCGTGCGCTCCTGCTCGAACTCCAGGGCGACGGCGGCGAGCTCCTGGAGGTTCTCCACGCGGGTCTCGTCCTGGGGGTCCGTGGACGCCTGGAGCTCGGCGAGGTAGCCCGTGCGCTCCAGGACCGCCTCCAGGACGGTCGCGGGGCCCGCCCCGGACTCGACGACCGTGCGGAGCTCCTCCAGCAGGACGTTGAAGCGCTTGACCGCGTTCGCCGAGCGGGCGGCCATGCCGTACGCCTCGTCGACGCGCCGCAGCGCCTGCGCGAAGCTGATCTTCTCGCGGAGCGCCAGCGCCTCGATCATGGCCTCGGCGCGCTCGCCGATGCCGCGCTTGGGCACGTTGAGGATGCGCCGCAGCGGCACGGTGTCCTCGGGGTTGGCCAGCACCCGCAGGTACGCCAGGACGTCACGGACCTCCTTGCGCTCGTAGAAGCGCACGCCGCCGACGACCTTGTAGGGCAGGCCGACGCGGATGAAGATCTCTTCGAAGACACGGGACTGGGCGTTGGTGCGGTAGAAGACGGCGACGTCGCCCGCCTTCGCGTCGCCCGCGTCCGTCAGCCGGTCGATCTCGTCGGCGACGAACTGCGCCTCGTCGTGCTCGGTGTCGGCGACGTAGCCGGTGATGGTGCTGCCCGCGCCGGCCTGCGTCCACAGGTTCTTGGGGCGGCGGTTCTGGTTGCGCTCGATGACCGCGTTGGCCGCGCTGAGGATCGTCTGCGTGGAGCGGTAGTTCTGCTCCAGCAGGATCGTGGTGGCGTCCGGGTAGTCCTCCTCGAACTGGAGGATGTTGCGGATGGTGGCACCGCGGAAGGCGTAGATCGACTGGTCGGCGTCACCGACGACGCACAGCTCGCCGACGCCCTCCTCGCCCGCCGTCTCGGGCGTGCCCACCAGCTCGCGCACCAGCGTGTACTGGGCGTGGTTGGTGTCCTGGTACTCGTCGACCAGGACGTGCCGGAAGCGGCGGCGGTAGTGCTCGGCCACGTCCGGGAACGCCTGGAGCAGGTGGACCGTGGTCATGATGATGTCGTCGAAGTCCAGCGCGTTGGCCTCGCGCAGCCGCGCCTGGTACATCGTGTACGCCTCGGCGAGCGTCTTCTCGAAGCCGTCCGCGGCCTTCGCCGCGAAGGCCTCCTCGTCGATGAGCTCGTTCTTGAGGTTGGAGATCTTCGCGCTGAAGGACTTCGGCGGGAACTTCTTCGGGTCGAGGTCGAGATCCCGGCAGACGAGCGCCATGAGGCGCTTGGAGTCGGCCGCGTCGTAGATCGAGAAGGAGGACGTGAAGCCCAGCTTCTTGCTCTCGCGGCGCAGGATCCGCACGCACGCGCTGTGGAAGGTCATCACCCACATGGCGTTGGCGCGGGGGCCGACGAGCTGCTCGACGCGCTCCTTCATCTCGCCGGCGGCCTTGTTGGTGAAGGTGATCGCGAGGATCTGCCCCGGGTGCACATGGCGGGCGCCCAGGAGGTGCGCGATGCGGTGGGTGAGCACCCGGGTCTTGCCCGAGCCGGCTCCCGCGACGATCAGCAGCGGGGAGCCCGTGTGCACGACGGCCTCGCGCTGCTGGTCGTTCATGCCCTCCAGCAGCGCGGCGGGGTCCACGACGGGGCGGGCGGCGCCGTCGCGGTAGAACGCCTCCCTGGGTACGGGCGCGTCGAAGGCACCGCCGAAGAGGTCGTCCGGCAGGGGCTCGGGAACCGTGTCCTCCGGGGGCGGAGGGGGCTCCTCCTCGGCAGGGGCCAGGTCCGCCAGGAAGCTGTCGTCAAAGAGGCTGCTCATCGCCTCCCGAGTCTAGGCCGCCCCACCGACAGCCGAGCCGGGATCCGGCCGACAGTGGCCGGGCCCACAGCTCCGGGCCCGAGCCGGGAGGGGCCGGAGGGCACGGCTCAGGCCCACAGCACCGCGCGGCTCAGACCCACAGCACCGCGATGAAGACGTTGGTCGCCGTCAACGCGCCCACCGTGCCGAACATGGGCGCCGGAACGTTCTCCTCGTCCCGCTTCACATAGACCAGGCCCAGGATCACGACGAGCAGGGCGAGCTTCACGCCGATCTTCACGGTGTTGATCGTGTCGCCCTGGCTCTGGTGGATACCGACCAGCGCGACACCCGTGACCAGCATCGTCAGCGCGCCGTGCAGCATCGCCGGCACCATGCGGGCCTCGCCCTTGCCCATGGCCTTCATCTGGGTCAGGAACCCGCCGAGCAGGGAGGCGATGCCGATGATGTGGAGGCCGACGACGGCGTGAATGAGAACGTCCATGGGCACCGACCCTAACCGGGGCCATAGCACCACTCCGCGCCCAGGTGGGGCAGGGACACCACCTCGGTCACTCCACGGCACCGTCCTTCCGAGTCGGCAGGAGCGGCCCGCCAGGTGCGATCACCAAACAGCCGATTCAGGGCAATACCGGTCATGGCCGTTCGCGGTGATCCCGAGGTTTAGCGTCCTGCTCCAGACGGCGGTGGCCCGCCCTCACCCCCCTCGTGCGGGCCGCCGCCGGTCCCCCCGCCGGACGGAAGGAAGTGACGGCCGCCGTGGCCACGCACCGAAAGCCCAAGCAGCACCCTCTCGTCGGCGGCACCGCCCGTACCGCGGCCACGCTCGCCCTGGCGGGCGCGGCCACCGCCACCGCGCTCGAGGGCACCGGCCACGCGGCCCCCGCGCCCACCCCCGCCCAGGCCAGGGCCCAGGTGGCCCGGTACTACCAGCAGGCCGAGGTCGCCACCGAGCGGTACAACGGGGTGAAGGAGCGCTCGGACAGCGCCCGCTCGGTGCTCGCCGGGCTCCAGGACGAGGCCGCCCGCAAGACCGAGCGCCTCAACGCCGCCCGCAACGCCCTCGGCTCCTTCGCCGCCGCCCAGTACCGGGACGGCTCGATGCCCACCAGCATGCGGCTGCTGCTGTCCACCCGCCCGGAGCACTTCCTGGAGAACGCCTCGCTCGCCGACCGCGCGGGCCAGGGGCAGGCCGCCGCGATCTCCCGGGTCCGCCGGGAGCTGCTGGACGTCCAGCGGGTGCGGACGACGGCGGAGGCGCGGCTCGCGGAGATCCGGCGCGAGGAGAGCGCGCTCGCCGCCCACAAGCGCACCATCGAGGCCAAGCTGGACCGGGCCCGGCAGCTGCTGAGCGAGCTGCCCGCCGAGGAGGCCACCGCGATCCGTACGGGAGACACCGGCGCGGGGGTGGCGCGGGCGGCGGACACCGCGAAGGCGTCCGTCGCGTCCGGGTCGGAGGCGGTCGGCGAGGTGGCCCGCGCGGTGTCGGGGCGGGCGGCGCGGGCGGTGGCCTTCGCGTACTCCGCGCTCGGCAAGCCGTACGAGTGGGGGGCGACCGGCCCGTCGTCCTTCGACTGCTCGGGGCTCACCCAGGCCGCGTGGCAGGCGGCGGGGGTGTCCCTGCCGCGCACCACCTACACCCAGATCAACGCCGGGCGGCGGGTCTCCCGGGACCGGCTCGCCCCGGGGGACCTGGTGTTCTTCTACTCCGGGATCAGCCACGTCGGCCTCTACGTCGGCGACGGCAAGATGATCCACGCCCCCCACCCGGGGGCCCCGGTGCGGGTCGCGCCGGTCGACGAGATGCCGTTCGCGGGGGCGACCCGCCCGGCGTGAGCCTATGGGCAGGGGCTTACGGGGTCCGCCGGGCGTACCGGGCCGGCGGGCGTACGGGCTTAGTGGGCCACCTGCTTCGTCAGCCACTTGAAGACGTCCGGGACCTGGCGCTTCCAGACGGCCGTGCCGTGGCCGCCCGCGCCCGGCGGGATCAGGACGGTCTGGACGGTCGTCGGCGGCTTGGCCGCCTGCTTGAGCGCCTGGCCGCCCTGGTAGCCGTCGGTCTCGGCACCGGAGACGAAGAGCGCCACCTTGGGCGGGGTCGCGGCGTGCTCGAGCATCTTCAGCGGGTTGTTGGCGTCGCGGAGTTCCGGGGTCTTCGCGGTGAGCGCGCCGGGCTCGCCGGCGGGGTCGTTGTAGCCAGACAGGCTCACGCCCGCGCGGTAGCGGTCGGGGTGCGCGACGGCCAGTCTGGCGGCGCAGTGGGCGCCCGCCGAGTAGCCGGCGACGGCCCAGCCGTCGGCCCGGTCGTCGGCGCGGAAGGTGTCGGTGACCATCTTGCGGACGTCGACGCTCAGCCAGGTGTCGGCGTTGACCTTGCCGGGGATGTTGGCGCAGCCGGTGTCGGTGTCGCCGAGGAGGGTGGTGCGCGGCGCCACGATAATGAAGGGGGCCACCTCGCCCCGCTGCATCATGGGCTTGAGCTGGGTGTTCACCTCAAGGGTGCCGAACCATGCCTTCGCCGAGCCGGGGAAGCCGGGCAGCACCTCGACCACGGGGAACTTCTTGTCCTTGTACGCGGGGTCGTCGTACTGCGGGGGCAGCCAGACGTAGACCTCGCCCTCCACGCCCGATATGTGGCCCTTGAGCTGGGTCTCCAGGACCCCGGGGCCCATGCGCTTGTCGGCGGTGGGCTTGAACTTGGCGACCGTCTTCGGCCCCTGGTCGGGGGTCTTGCCGCCGGTGCCGTCCGGGCCGAGGTCGGCGGCGGCCTTGACGTGGTTGCCGGTGCCGAGGAGGTCGGCCCAGGTGTCGAAGAGGCCGTTGGCGTTGTTGACGATCACGAAGACCATCACGATCGCCGTGGCCTGCGCGAACAGCAGCATGAGGACGCGCGTCGCGTGCCGGACGAGCCGGGGCCCGCCTATTCGGCCCCAGAGGCCGAGCGGCAGCCCGAGGGCCACCACGACCAGGGCGATCGTGATCAGGAGGAAGGGGGTCCCCGTCAGGCTCATCGGATCATCGTGCTCTCGTTTCCCGGTGCTGTTCCTGTCGCCTGTGACTAGATGGCGAGGAACTCCGGGAGGTTCCGCCGATGACCGCCCGACGGGCGAGCGTCACACCAGGCGGCGCGCCGTCGCCCAGCGTGTCAGCTCGTGCCGGTTGGACAGCTGGAGCTTGCGCAGCACCGCCGAGACATGCGATTCCACCGTCTTCACGGAGATGAAGAGCTGCTTGGCGATCTCCTTGTAGGCGTAGCCGCGCGCGATCAGCCGGAGCACCTCGCGCTCGCGCTGGGTCAGCCGGTCGAGGTCCTCGTCGACGGGCGGGGCGTCCGTGGAGGCGAAAGCGTCGAGGACGAAGCCGGCCAGGCGGGGCGAGAAGACCGCGTCGCCGTCCTTGATCCGGAAGATGGCGTCGACCAGATCGCCACCGGTGATCGTCTTGGTGACGTAGCCGCGGGCGCCGCCCCGGATGACACCGATGACGTCCTCGGCGGCGTCGGAGACGGACAGCGCGAGGAAGCGGACCGCGGACTCCTGCCCGCCCATCAGCGAGGCGCAGCGGCGCAGCACCTCGACCCCGCCGCCGCCGGGCAGGTGGACGTCGAGCAGCACCACCTCGGGGCGGGTCGCGGTGATCACCGTGACCGCCTGGTCGACGTCGGCCGCCTCGCCGACGACCTCGACGCCCGTACGGTCCGTGGCCCCGATCTCGGCCTGCACGCCCGTCCGGAACATCCGGTGGTCGTCGACCAGCACGACCCGGACGTGGCGCTCGGCCGTCTCCCCTGCCGTCTGCTCGGTCGTCATGCGTTCTCCGCCCTCTCCATCTCCAGCTCCCATTCCGTCCCCCCGCCGGGCGCGGGTCGCACGCGTGCGGTGCCGCCGTTGCGCTGCATCCGGCCGATGATGGACTCCCGGACGCCCATCCGGTCCTCCGGGACCGCGTCCAGGTCGAACCCGGGCCCCCGGTCGCGCACCGAGATGAAGACCGTACGCCCCTCGACCTCGGCGTACACCTGCACGGCTCCGCCTTCGCCACCGTACTTGGCCGCGTTGACCATGGCCTCACGGGCCGCCTGGAGCTGGGCATCGAGCCGGTCGTCGAGGGGACAGTCGCCGACCACGACGACCTCGATGGGCACCCCGTGGTGATCCTCGACGCGGGCGGCGGTGCTCCGGACGGCTTCGCCGAGGGTGCTGGGCTCCTCGGCCTCCTCCTTGCCGCGGCCCTCGGGGTCGTAGAGCCAGTTGCGCAGCTCGCGCTCCTGGGCGCGGGCGAGCCGGGCGACCTCGCGGGAGTCCTCGGCGTTGCGCTGGATCAGGGTGAGCGTGTGGAGGACGGAGTCGTGGACGTGGGCGGCGACCTCGGCGCGCTCCTGGGCCCGGATGCGCATGGTCCGCTCGGCGGAGAGGTCCTGGGCCATCCGGACGACCGAGGGCCCTGCCAGCAGCGCGATGCCGACCACCATGGCGAGCGACGCCTGGAGCACCGTCCCCAGGTGCTCGACGGAGCCCTGGAGGACGACGACGCCGGTGGCGCCGACGCCCACCAGCACCACGCCCGCGCCCGCCCGCGCGAGGGGCAGGACGCGCTTGCGGCGGCCGACCTCCACCCAGTGGGCACGACGGGCGTTGTCGGCCTGGCGCCAGACGAGGGCGACGCCCGCGCAGATCAGCACGAGCGGCACGAGGTAGGCGTTGGCGCGGCCGAGGTTGAGGCGGTCGAGGAAGACGAACGCGCTGACGACGAGCGCGACGAGAGCGGCGGCCTGCCCCCGGTCCGGCTTGCGGGCGAGCAGGCGGCGGCGCCCGTCGGCGGAGACGGTGACCTCCGCGAACGGCCGGCGCGGGCCGTCGACCCCGCCGACGCCCAGCGGCACGACGAACCAGAACACCGCGTAGAGCAGCGCGCCCATGCCCTGGGCCGTCATCAGCGCCACGAACACCAGCCGCACCCAGGACACGGGCACGCCCAGATGCCCCGCGAGCCCGCGCGCCACGCCGCCGAGCATCCGCCCTTCGTCGCTGCGGTAGAGCTTGCGCAGGGGCGGGCCGTCGGGGTGCGGAGCGGTGGTCATGCACTGATCGTCACACGGGCGGCCGCGCGCGGACATCAGGGTCGACCCTGACCGGACCCGGGGAATGCCCTGGGTGGCGGGAGGGGTGACGGCGGGTCAGCCCTGGTCAGGGCCGTTCGCCCGTGCGGAAGCCGTCGCGGACCACGTCGAACACGGGCCGGTGGCGCTCCCAGTCGGCCTTCGGGGCGGACAGGTAGATGGCGTACTCGGCGCCGCCCTCGCGGCCGAAGCCCAGGTCGACGGCCTGGAAGTCCCGGGCCCGGCCGGACCAGGTGAACTCCCAGATCGCCGCGGGCTCGTCACGGAAGGTCGTCTCCTGGAGCCGGCCCCGGTGGTAGTTCCGGATCTCCGGGGACGCCTTGAGCTGCTGCTCGACGTCCTTCCAGTGCTGGACGTGGTCGCGGCCCGCGAAGTCCAGGACGTTGATCTTGAGGCCGACGAGCCCGGTCCGGTCGATGTAGTCGACCTCGCGGGAGGACTTCTCCTGCCGGGTCCAGCCGTCGGGGACGGGGAAGGAGACGCCGAGCTGCTTCTCCTCGACCAGGTGGTAGCCCTTGGGGAGGGGCGGGTAGGTCGGCGGCGGCTTCGGCGCGGGGGTGGTGGAGCTGTGCACCGGGGCCGGGGTCGGGGTGGTGTCCGGCCGCTCGGCGCGGGCCTCCTCGCCGTCGTCCCGGGTGAGGAGGTAGGCGCCGGCCACGACGGCGCCCGCGACGACGGTCGCGGCGGCCGCCCACCACCACCGGGCCACCCGACGACGGGCCTTGGCGGGCGCGGCAGACGGAGCGGGTGGGGCGGATGGGGTGGGCGAGGGCGCGACGGTGGTCGCGGGGACGGTCTCCCCGGTCGCGGGGACGGCCGTCGGGGCAGTCGTCGTGGCGTCGGGCGCGGGGGTGGGGGTGGGGGTGGGAGCGGGTGGGGCCGGGCGGGGCTCCGGGGGTGTGGTGAGTCCCTGGGGCGTCCGGTGGGCCGCCGTGGCGGCCTCGGCCGCCGGCTCCCGGAGGATCTGCTCGACCAGTTCGGCCGGGGGCCGCAGGGCCGGGTCCTTGGCCAGCAGCGTCTCTATCAGCTTGGTCAGCGGCCCCGCCTGCCGCGGTGGCGCCAGCGGGTCCATGGCGATGGCGTACGCCGTCTCGACGGCGGTGTCCCGCCGGAACGGCGGCCGGCCCTCCAGGGCCTGATAGAGCGTGGCGCCGAGCGCCCACAGATCGGAGGCCGGTCCCGGCTTGCCACCCTTGACGCGCTCGGGGGCGATGTAGTCGATCGAGCCGACCATCTCGCCGGTCTTGGTGAGGGTCGAGGTACCCGTGGACTGGGCGATGCCGAAGTCGGTGAGGACGACCCGCCCGTCGTGCCCGAGAAGGACGTTGCCGGGCTTCACGTCGCGGTGCAGCACCCCGGCCGCGTGCGCGGCGCGCAGCGCGGCGGTCATGCCGCGCCCGATGCGCGCGGTCTCCTCGGGGCCGATCGGGCCGCGCTTGAGGACGTCGCCGAGCGTCGTGGACGGCACGTACTCCATCACGATGCAGGGCAGACCGTCGTCCTCGACCACGTCGTGGACGACGACCACATTGGGGTGGGCGATCCGGGCCGCGCTGCGCGCCTCGCGCCGGGTGCGCTCGTAGAGGGTGGCGAGCTCGTCCTCCTCCAGGCCGGGATTGACGTGCAGCCGCTTCACCGCGACCTGACGGGCGAGCAACTCGTCCTCGGCGCGCCAGACGGTGCCCATGCCGCCCCGGCCTATCCGCTCGGCCAGGCGATACCGGCCGGCGACCAGCCGACCCGCCTCAGGCGCTGCACCGTGCACCGCGCGACCTCCGGTTCCCCCGTCGTATGTTCGATGCGCCACCCTAACCGGATCGATCTCAGGGGCGATCTCAGGGAACGTCCAGGGTCGGCACGGGTGCCGTACATACATTCCGGTTGACACCATGTCCCCATGACCGACGCGCCACCCACCCCCGAGCCCGCCACACCGCCGCTGCGGCGCAGCCGTGAGCACAAGCTGATCGCCGGGGTCTGCGGTGGTCTAGGGCGCTTCTTCGACATGGATCCCGTCATCTTCCGGGTGGCCCTCGGGGTCCTGGGCGTCACCGGCGGCCTCGGCCTGATCGTCTACGGCTTCGCCTGGCTGCTGATCCCGCTGGAGGGCGAGGACGACAACGAAGCGCGCCGGATGCTCTCCGGGCGTGTCGAGGGCCCGGCGCTGACCGCCGTGCTGTGCGCGCTGGTGGGCTCCGGCCTCTTCCTCTCCATGCTCAACAACAGTGGCGTGATGTCCTTCGCGCTGATGCTCATCGTCGCCCTGAGCGGCGCCGCGTACTGGTCGCAGCACCGCCGGCTGGCCGAGGCCGGGCCGGAGGACGCGGCGATGGCGGAGGGCACGGCCGCCGGCTCGGCGCGCCCCCACAAGGCGCACAAGGCCATGGAGGCCCCGCCGGAGACCCAGGCCCCCCCGGCACCGGGCGCGCCCTCCTGGTGGCGCGACTCCATCCGTGACCCCGCCTCGGGCGCCCCCGGCACGGGCTACCTCTGGGGCCCGGACGACGACGTCCAGGACACGGCGGTCCCCCTCCGGGACCGCGTCACCAAGTGGGCCCACGGCTGGGCCGGAACAGTCACCGGCCCCGGCCCCTACTCGGGGGCCGCCCCGACCCACGGCGCCCGCCCCACCGCGGCCTACGAGCGCCCCACCGGGCCGACGCCCAGCGCCGGACCCGAGACCGCGTCCGGGGCAGGGGCCGGGACGGGGTCCGGGTCGGGGGCCGGTCAGGCTCCGTGGCTGGGCGGCTGGACGTTCCTGCTGGCCCTGGCCGCCCTCGGCCTCGGCACGGGCCTGACGTGGCATCACCGCCCGCTGGGCACCTCCCTGGAGTTCGGCCTGGCCGGTGCCCTGGTCGTCTTCGGCCTGGGCATCGCGATCAGCTCCCGGTACGGCCGCACGGGCGGCGGCACGGTCGTCGCGGCCGTGCTCACCGGCGCCCTGCTGGCCGGCGCCGCCGCGCTGCCGAAGTCCGTGACCCCCGACTGGTCCCGGACGACCTGGCGCCCGGCGAGCCAGGCCGAGATCCGCGAGCACTACGAACTCGGCACCGGCCTCGGCGTGCTCGACCTGACCGGCGTGCCCTGGTCCACGTCCGGGTCCACGTCCGGCGCCGCCGCGCCGTCCCTTGTGCGCGCGGAGGTCGGGGCGGGCAAGCTCCAGGTCGTCCTGCCGCAGGACGTCACGGCGGAGCTGAACATCCAGGTCGGCGTCGGCGACGTCCAGCTCCCGGGCGAAGGCTCCCGGGACGTCGACGTCCAGCCCGGCGGCCACCGCCGGACCACGCTGTCCCCCGTCGCCGGGCACCCCTCGCACGGCACCCTGCGTCTCGAGCTCAAGGCCGGCATCGGCCAGGTGGAGGTGGTCCGTGGCACGGCATGACTTCGAACCGGGCAGGTTGGTCATCGGCCTGGTGCTGCTGGGCGGCGGCCTGGCCTATCTGGCGGCGGCCGACGGCCGGTGGCACATCCCCTCCTATCTGCTGCTGCCCGTCCTGGTGGGCGGGTTCTGCCTGGCGGGCCTGGTCTCCTCCCTCACCTTCTCCGCACGCCGCCGCCGGGCGCGCCTCACCGACCGCGACGGGCGACCTGAGCGACTCGGCTGAGCGGCACCCCGCCCCGGGCACGCCCCCTCCGCCGGCCGGCCAGCGCCGCGTCCGCCGAGAGCAGGGGCGCGCCCGCGAGTATCAGCGGCAGCCAGGCCATCAGATAGACGAGGTCGTTGCCGTAGTAGTAGGGCGTGGCGGCCCAGCTGACGGTCAGCCAGAGGCTGAGCGATATCAGGGCGCCTCCGGCGGCCGCGAGCCGCGCGAAGAGCCCGAGGAGCGTGCCGAGGCCCACCGCGAGCTCGCCGAACGCGATCGCGTAGCCGAAACCGACAGGGCTCTTCAGCGCGAGATCCACCAGCCCCGGGAGCGCGGCCGTGTCGCGCACCGACTCCATCAGGGCACCGATGGAGCCCTGCCCGCCGCTCGCCAGGAAGGCGGGGTCGGTGAGCTTGTCGAGGCCCGCGTAGACGAAGGTGATCCCGAGGAAGAGGCGCAGCGGGAGCAGCGCGTAACGCCCCATGTCCTCCCGCGCCCTGTGTGACATGCCGCCGGCCATCGCCGCCCTCACCTTCGCTCTCGCCGCCCCGACCGCTTTCCGACCGCCTCCCGACCGTCGTACTCCGACCATACGTACGGAACACGAAACGCGTTCAGCCCTGTGGATAACCCCCGCCGGTGGCCGACGGAGTTGTCCACAGGGCTTGCGCACCATGGGGATGATGAGGTCAGGCTCCGGAGCGGACGCCCAGCGCGCTGCCCTCCAGCCACTGCTCCCAGGTCAGGTTCCAGTCGCCGTAGCCGTTGCCGAAGAGGTCCATGGGCTTGGGCTTGGTGCTGCCGGTGACCTGGACGACGTCGCCCTTGAGGGTCAGCTCGTACAGCCACTTGGCGTCGGTGGTGGACATGCCGATACAGCCGTGGCTGACGTTCTCCTTGCCGAAGGACTCGGCGTTGTCGGGCGCCGCGTGGACGTACTCGCCGCTGATCGTCTCGCGCATGCTGTAGTCGTACGAGCCGTAGAAGCCGTCGGGGTGGTTGCGCGGGATGCCGATGGAGAGCGAGTCCATGACGACGCGGCCCTCCTTGGCGAGGATGGTCTTGACGCCCTCGCGGGTGCCGAAGCCCTTGGACTCGTCGCCACCGCTGACCGAGATGACGCGCAGGGTCTTGCCGTTGCGGACGACGGTCATCTTGTGGGTCTTGAGGTCCACGGTGTTGACCATCGAGTCACCGATGGTGAAGGAGATCGTCCGGTCCCGGTCGGCCGCGGTGCCCTCGGCGAGCTTCACGCCCGCGAGCCGCGCGTCGAGGGTGACCTTGGTGCCGGCGGGCCAGTACTTCTCGGGACGGAAGTGGACGCGCGTGTCGCCCTTGGACTCGTTCCAGTGCCAGGCGCCGGGGACCTGCGGGGAGGTGGAGACCTTCAGCCGTCCCTCGATGCCGGCGCGCAGCTCCTTGGCGACCTTCTGCTGCTTGAAGACGATCGCGACGGGCTGGCCCACGCCGACCTTCTCGCCGTTGGCGGGTGCGATCTCGGGTCGTACGACCTTGGCGGCGCCCTTGAGCAGCGCGGCCTCCGGGGCGGGCTGCTCCGTGACGGGCGCGGGGCTCGAGGGGGTGGCAGCGGACGAGGCCGGCGCGGAGGACTTCGCGGGCCGCTCCTCGGCCTCGGCGCCACCGCCGCACGCCGTGGCGGCCAGCCCGGTCAGGGCGACGACGGCGGACAGCCCGACGGCACGGGTGAGGCGGCGCATGGTTCTCCTACCGGTTGACTCTGTTCGATCGGTTGAACCGGCTCGATCGGTTCGATCGGTCCGATGGCATGACAGAGCCGAGGCGAGGGCGCCTCGGCTTCCGGCCATCGTAAACAAGGTAAAAGGACCGCAAAAACGCCCGAAAGAACGAGCCACCCCCGCCGCTCGGCGGGGGTGGTCGGGGTGGCCGACCAGCCGGACACCTCGTGGGGGTCAGTCCAGCAGCTCCGGCTCACTGCGGGTGATCTGCTGGTACAGCGGCTGGTAGTTGATCCACGCCACCAGGTCGTTGCCGAGCTGGTCACGGGTGTGCTCGGCGCTCTTCGGGTCGATGAGCACGGGTTTCCCGGCGGCCTTCGCCGCCAGCTGCACCTGGCAGGACCGTTCCATCGTGATGAACCACCACGCGGCCGCGTCCACCGAGTCGCCGACGGTCAGCAGTCCGTGATTGCGGAGGATCATCGCCTTGTGCGGCCCGAGGGCGGAGGCGATGCGGCGTCCCTCCTCCTCGTCCACCACGACGCCCGTGTAGTCGTCGAAGAGCGCGTGGTCCTGGTAGAACGCGCAGACGTCCTGGGTGATCGGCTCCAGCAGCTCCCCCAGCGTGGACAGCGCGCGCCCGTAGGTGGAGTGGCTGTGCGCCGCCGCGACGACGTCGGGCCGGGCGCGGTGGATCTGCGAGTGGATCGCGAAGGCCGCCTGGTTGACGTGGTGGCGGCCCTGGACGACCTGGCCCTTGTGGTTCACCAGGATCAGATCGCCGACGGTGATGTGCTTGAACGACATGCCGAACGGATTGACCCAGAAGTGATCGGTGAACTCCGGGTCCCGCGCGGTGATGTGCCCCGCGACGCCCTCCTCGAACCCGAACCGCCCGAAGAGACGGAGCGCGGCGGCCAGCCGTTCCTTGCGGTACCGCCGCTCGTCCTCGACGGAGGCGTGCTTGGGGGGCATGGCGAAGTGGAGCTGGTCGGTGGGTACGGGCTCGGGGGGCGATGCGCTGGCGCCGGCCTCGGGCATGGTGCGGCCTCCTCCGTGATCCATGGCTGGTGGCAGGGAAGCTACCGCCGGGTACGGGAGGAGGCCAGGGTTTGAGCGACAGCCCGCGCTAGAACTGGTCGATCTCCGTCAGGTCGATGTCGATGTCGAACGGGACGGTGAGCTTGAGGGCGTCCCGGTAGATGCCCGTGGGCACGTATGCGCGGGCCTCCTTGTCGAGCTCGAAGACGTGGACGACCGGCAGCTCACCGGCCATCTCGACTCGCCAGAAGTGCGGGATGCCCGCAGCCGCGTACTTGTGCGGCTTGGTGTCACGATCGCGAGACTCGGAGCTCGGGGAAACCACCTCGACGGCCAACAACACGTCCCTGGACTGGTACCAGGTCTGGTTCCCACTCCGCACCGCCGCAGCCCGGAGAACGGACACGTCTGGCTCTGGCCCGTTGCGATTGTCGATCACCACCACCATTTCGCGACGGACCTTGAACTCGGGCGGCACAGTACGTCGCAGCCCGCTCGCGAGCAGATCGATCACGGTGCTGTGAAATGCTCGCTGCGGACTCACGAAAACCAAGCTCCCGTCGATCAACTCCGTGTGCGGCGGGAGGTCGGGCAGCGTCAGCAGGTCGTCCACGGTGTACCCGTCCTGCGGCGGCACCGGCCAGTGGTGCACGGGCTCAGCGGTCATGGTTCCTCCCATGGACGGGATTCTCGGCCGTACGGCCAGCGTACCCACCCCAAACACCGCTGCCGCCGCCCAAACGAATGAGCGACGGCACCGGCGTGCGACCGGATCAAGCGCGCCGCGCCCCCGGTCC
The DNA here is from genome assembly GCF_054551825.1 of Streptomyces sp. L500. Taxonomy (NCBI): domain Bacteria; kingdom Bacillati; phylum Actinomycetota; class Actinomycetes; order Kitasatosporales; family Streptomycetaceae; genus Streptomyces; species Streptomyces sp. L500. The sequence continues at coordinate 132,511 of NZ_JBTOLC010000004.1, read as the reverse complement.
GTTCGCGTAGCCGTGGGCGACGACGCGGTCCGCCATCTGCGCGAAGGACGACGGGTCCGTCGGCGATGAAGCCCCCAGGCCGTCCACCTAGCGGTTGTACATGCAGAACGCGGCGGCGATCAGCACCGTGTCGTGGATCTCCACGTCCGTGGCCCCCGCCTTGCGCGCGGCCGCCACGGACTCCTCGGTGACCTCCTTGCCGCCCTCGCGGACAAGACCGGCGATGGTGAGCAACGCGCCGATCTTCTCCGGGAAACCGGAGAAGTCGTGGTCGTCCAGGACGCGGCGGACGGCCGGCATGCCGCCCGCCAGTTCGCGGGCGGCGACCTCGGAGTGGCCGCCCGTGCAGAAGGCGCAGCCGTTGCCGTGCGAGACATAGGAGGCGATCAGTTCGCGCTCGCCCCGGGAGAGCGGGCCGGGGGCGCGGAGCAGGGCGTCGGCCAGGTCGTTCAGCGGGCCGGCGGTCTCCGGGCGGAACCGCATCAGGCCGATGATTCCAGGCGCGTCGTTCCCCACCTCTATGTGCGGCACAACGTCTCCTCTCATTGGCATGGGTTCACAGCTCACTGGCATGGGTTCACAGCATTCCGCACCACGAGCAGGTCGCATAGACAGGGAAACGGCCGTGCCGCCCGCTCCACACGAGGCGGAGGGGCGGCACGGCCGTTTGTCATCGCTGGGGAATTACTCCCACTCGATCGTGCCCGGCGGCTTGCTGGTCACGTCCAGCACCACGCGGTTGACGTCGCGCACCTCGTTCGTGATGCGGGTGGAGATCCGCGCCAGCACGTCGTACGGCATGCGCGTCCAGTCCGCCGTCATGGCGTCCTCGGACGAGACCGGGCGCAGCACGATCGGGTGGCCGTACGTGCGGCCGTCGCCCTGCACGCCCACGCTGCGGACGTCGGCGAGCAGCACGACCGGGCACTGCCAGATCTCGGCGTCCAGGCCGGCGGCGGTGAGCTCCTCGCGGGCGATGGCGTCGGCCTCGCGCAGCAGGTCCAGGCGCTCCTGGGTGACCTCGCCGACGATGCGGATGCCGAGGCCCGGGCCCGGGAAGGGCTGGCGCTGGACGATCTCGGCGGGCAGGCCGAGCTCCTGGCCGACCATGCGGACCTCGTCCTTGAAGAGCTGGCGGAGCGGCTCGACGAGCTCGAACTCCAGGTCCTCGGGGAGGCCGCCCACGTTGTGGTGGGACTTGATGTTGGCGGTGCCGGTGCCGCCGCCGGACTCGACGATGTCCGGGTAGAGCGTGCCCTGGACGAGGAACGCGACGTCCTCGCCGTCGGCCGCGCCCTCGGCGACGATCTCGGCCTGCGCCTGCTCGAAGACGCGGATGAACTCCCGGCCGATGATCTTCCGCTTGGTCTCCGGGTCGGAGACACCGGCGAGCGCGCCGAGGAATCGCTCCTGCGCGTCGACGACCTTCAGCTGGACGCCCGTGGCGGCCACGAAGTCCTTCTCGACCTGCTCGGTCTCGCCCTTGCGCATCAGGCCGTGGTCGACGTAGACGCAGGTCAGCTGGGAGCCGATGGCCTTCTGCACCAGGGCGGCGGCCACGGCGGAGTCCACGCCGCCGGACAGGCCGCAGATCGCGCGCTTGGTGCCGACCTGCGCGCGGATGGCCTCGACCTGCTCCTCGATCACGTTGCCCGTGGTCCAGGACGGCTCGATGCCGGCGCCGCGGTAGAGGAAGTGCTCCAGGACCAGCTGGCCGTGCGTGGAGTGCATCACCTCGGGGTGGTACTGCACGCCGTAGAGCTTCTTCTCGTCGTTCTCGAAGGCGGCGACCGGCACCAGGTCCGTGGAGGCGGTGACGGCGAAGCCCTCGGGCGCGGCCGAGCAGGCGTCGCCGTGCGACATCCACACGGACTGCTCGGCGGGGGTGCCCTCGAAGAGCGTGGAGCCGGTCTTGCCGACGTGCAGCGCGGTGCGGCCGTACTCACGGGCACCGTTGTTGTCGACCGTGCCGCCCAGCGTCGTGGCCATCAGCTGGAAGCCGTAGCACATGCCGAAGACGGGGACACCGGCCTGGAAGAGGGCGAGGGCGTCGTCGAGGCGCGGAGCGCCTTCCTCGTACACGGAGGAGGGGCCGCCGGAGAGGATGATCGCCTTGGGGTTCTTGGCGAGCATCTCCGCGACGGGCATCGTGCTGGGGACGATCTCGCTGTAGACCCGGGCCTCACGCACGCGGCGGGCGATGAGCTGGGCGTACTGTGCGCCGAAGTCGACAACGAGCACCGGTTCCGCGGTGTTGTCGTGGACGGCGGCGGGGGGTGCTGCTGACACGGGAGCGGCCTTCCGGCGGTCGGGAGGGGGTCTGTATTTGTCGATTCTACCGGGGAGCGGGGGGTTCCTTTTGTCTCACCATCCGAATACCGGACCGGCCCGCGTTGGCCACGGCGTCGTTCCCGGGCCATACTGGGCGCCATGCGCAAGCACCTGACCTTCGTCTTTACCTATGGCACCCGGCCCGTCCGGCTGCCATGGTCGTGCTGCTTGAGCAACTGACAAGCGACTTCCCAGGCGCCCCGGGCCGACAAGGCCCGGGGCGCCTGTCGTTTTCCCGGACCTGTCCGCCTCCGGGGGCCCCGGCCCTTTTGGAGAAACAGACATGACCATGAACGCGCACGGCGCCATCGCCACCACCGCGGAGACCACCACCACGGAGACCACCACCGTGGAGACCGCCCCCTCCCCCGCCGCCGACACCGGCGCCCGCACCCCCGAGGCCGCCGGAGTGATCACCGGCGCCCGGGAGCGGATCGACGACCTCGACGGCCGCATCATCGGCCTCGTGCAGGAGCGGATGGCCGTCTCGGCGGTGATCCAGCGCGAGCGCATCGCCTCCGGGGGCCGGCGCGTCAATCTCTCGCGCGAGATGGAGATCCTCGGCCACTACCGCGAGCAGCTCGGCCGGCCGGGCACCGCGCTGGCCATGACCTTGCTGGAGCTGTGCCGGGGCCGCGTCTGACGGGCGAATGCCGACCGGGGCCGTCACCCGTACGGCGCCGTGACCGGCGGCTGATCATCTTCGTTAATACCGGTGACCGCACCAGCCAGGAGCGGTCCTCTCGAAATCCACGCGTGGCTTCCGTCCCTGTTCAACTGGGCGCCCGGCATCGACAGGGCGGATCCGCCGGAGTGGGAGACGCGCGAGCACGCGTGTCGTGGGACCCCCCTCCGGTGGCACGGCGACCGGTCAGCAGGGGACAGCAGCCCGGCCGCCATCCAAGGGACGGTCGGTTCCGGGGACGCCTGGAACCGACCGTATCCGGTCGAAACGGTTGCGCCCGGGAGGCGCATCCCCCACGATGCCAAGGGGAACCGAAAGTCCGCACCAATCCCCTCGCGTCCCACCGCCATTGGTTCAACCATCCGTTCGGACCAAGCTCATCCCCCAGCCCGCGGCGCTCCCCCCGGCGCCGCTCCGCGGCACCGACCTGCCCTGATCTCGGTGCCGGCAGTCAAGGGCCCCGTGGCCGCCCGCAGCCCCCGCGTCGGCGGCCCGGGGCCCTTCGCCGTGCCCCGGTGCGGTCAGGACTCCCGCGGCACCCTCGGCACCGGAAGCAGCGGCAGGCGCAGCGCCGCGAAGGCGTCCTTGGGCACGGCCGGGTGCCGGGGTTCGACGGCGGCCGTGCGCTCGTACGCCCGGCCCTGCTCGGGGCGGGGGTCGGTCTCGCCCTTGTTCGGCCAGAAGGACATCGCGCGCTCGGCCTGCGCCGTGATCGTCAAGGCGGGGTTGACGCCGAGGTTCGCGGAGACGGCCGCGCCGTCGACGACGGAGATGCCCGGGTGGCCGTGGAGCCGGTGGTACGGGTCGATCACGCCCCGGGAGGCGTCGGCGCCGATCGGGCAGCCGCCGATGAAGTGCGCGGTGAGCGGCGTGCCGATGAGCTCGCCGACGTTGCTGCCCGGGAAGCCGTTGATCTCCTCCGCGACGAGGGACGCCGCCCGGGTCGCCTGTGGGAGCTGTACGGGGTTGGGCTCGCCGTGGCCCTGCCGGGCGGTGAGCAGCCCCTTGCCGGGACCCCTCGGCCGCCGGTAGGTGGTGAGGGAGTTGTCCAGCGACTGCATCACCAGGCCGATGATCGTGCGCTCGGACCAGCGGCGGTTGGACAGCGACCGCAGCAGCAGGACGGGGTGACGGACGCACCGCCCCGCGAAGGCCACCGCCCGGGGCGCGCGCGTCCCCACCGGCACCTGGAGGACGGACAGGAAGCCCATCGCGTTGGAGCCCTTGCCGTAGCGGACGGGCTCGATGTGCGTGTCGGCGTCCGGGTGGATGGACGAGGTGATCGCGACGCCCCGGGTGAAGTCCGGCCGCTCGCCGTGGCGTTCGCGGTAGCGCCGGTCGGTGGTCTGGGAGCCGACCACCGCCTCGGAGTTCGTCCTGGTCAGCATGCCGAGCCGGGGGGAGATCCCGGGCAGCAGGCCCTTGTCCCGCATCGTGTGCAGCAGCGTCTGCGTGCCGTACGTGCCGGCGGCGAGCACGACGTACCGGGCGCGCAGCGTCCTCGGGCGCGCCCGGTGGCGTCCGCGCCGCCGGTCCGTGGGGACGGTGACGACGCGGTAGCCGCCGTCGCGGTGCTCGGCGACGGCCAGCACCGTCGTCATCGAGTGGATCACCGCTCCGGCGCGTTCGGCGAGGTGGAGGTAGTTCTCGCAGAGGGTGTTCTTCGCCCCGTGCCGGCAGCCCGTCATGCACTCGCCGCACTCGACGCAGGCCCGCCGGTCCGGCCCGGCGCCCCCGAAGTAGGGGTCGGGCGCCTCCTCGCCGGGCCGGGCGCGGCGTTCGCCGTCGCCGTCCCGCCCGTCCCCGAAGAACACCCCGACCGGCGCCATGTGGAAGGTGTCCCCCACGCCCATCTTGTCGGCGGCCGCCTTGAGATGGACGTCGGACGGCGTGGTGGTCGGGTTGATCCGCACCCCGAGCATCCGCCGCGCCTGCTCGTAGTACGGCCGCAGCTCGCCCTCCCAGTCGGTGATCCCGGCCCACTGCGGGTCGTCGAAGAACGCCTTCGGCGGTACGTAGAGGGTGTTGGCGTAGTTGAGCGATCCGCCGCCCACGCCGGCGCCCGCCAGCACCATGACGTTGCCGAGCAGGTGGATGCGCTGGAGGCCGTAGAGTCCGAGGGCCGGGGCCCAGAGGTAGTTCCGCAGGTCCCAGGAGTTCCTGGGCAGGGTGTCGCGGGTGAAGCGGCGGCCGGCCTCCAGCACGCCCACCCGGTAGCCCTTCTCCGTCAGGCGCAGGGCGGAGACGGAACCACCGAATCCCGACCCCACGACGAGCACGTCGTAGTCGTACGTTCCCTTCACCACTGCCCCTCCTCAGCGCAGCCGGAGCGCCTTCAGGGCGCGCAGCCCGCCCGTCATCAGCCGTGCGTACGCCTCGTCGTCCAGGCCGAACGCGGGTCCCATCGGCACCAGCCGCTGCTGGGCGATCGTCTGCGCCTCCGTGTACTTGAGGATGCCCTCGGCGCCGTGCCGCCGGCCCAGGCCGGAGTCGCCCATGCCGCCCATCGGCGCGCGGGCGCTGCCGTAGGCCGCCGCGTACGCCTCGTTGACGTTGACCGTGCCGGCCCGCAGCCGGGCCGCGACCGCCCGGCCCCGGCGCCCGTCGGCCGTCCACACGCTCGCGTTGAGGCCGTACGGGGTCTCGTTGGCGAGCCGCACCGCCTCGTCCTCGTCGTCGAAGCGGTAGACGGAGACCACCGGGCCGAATGTCTCCTCGGCACAGACGGCCATGGGCGGCTCCACCCCGTCCAGGATGGTCGGCTCGTAGAACAGCGGTCCGACGTCCGGCCGGGGGCGGCCGCCCGCGAGGACCGTGGCGCCCTTGGCCACGGCCTCGTCCACGTGCCGGGTGACGTTCTCCAGCTGCCGCTCCGACACCAGCGACCCCATGTCGGCACCGTAGGCGAGGCCCGTCCCCAGGCGCAGGGCCTTCGTGCGCGCGGCGAAGCGCTCCAGGAAGACGTTTGCCACGGAGGAGTGGACATACAGTCGCTCGATGGAGACGCACAGCTGTCCGGCGGAGGAGAAGCAGCCGCGGACCGCGCCCGCCGCCGCCTTCTCGACGTCCGCGTCGCGCAGCACCAGCATGGCGTTCTTGCCGCCCAGTTCGAGCGAGCAGCCGACGAGCCGGTCCGCCGCGCTCCGGGCGACCTCGCGGCCGGTGCGGGTGGAGCCGGTGAAGGAGACGAAGTCGGCGTGGGCGACCACGGCGGGACCGACGACCGGGCCCTCCCCGAGCACCACCTGCCACACGCCCTCCGGGAGCCCGGCCTCCACCAGCAGTTCGCGGGCCCACAGGGCGGTCAGCGCGGTCTGGGTGTCGGGCTTCATCACCACGGCGTTGCCCGCGGCGAAGGCGGGCAGCGCGTCCCCGACGGACAGCTCGAACGGGTAGTTCCACGGCGCTATCTGCCCCACCACACCGCGCGGCACGCGCAGTTCGGTGACGCGCGTGAGGGTGGGGAGGACGCCCAGGTGTGCCTTGGGCCGCAGATAGGAGGGGGCCCACCGGCCGTAGTGCCGGGCGGCGACGGCGACGGCCTGCACCTCCTCGTGGGCGTGCAGCCGGGCCTTGCCCGTCTCCAGCTGGACGAGGTCCAGGATCTCGGACTGGCGGGCGAGCACGAGGTCGTGGAAGCGCAGCAGCACCGCCGCCCGGCGCCGTACGGGCGTCTCCGCCCAGGCGCGCCGCGCCTCGCGGGCCCGGGCGAAGGCCTCCGCCACGTCCTCGGGCGAGGACTCGGGCAGGTCGGCCAGCTTCCGTCCGGTGAAGGGGGCGTGGCTCGCCGTGCGGCCGCCGGAGCTCACCACCGCGCGCGTGAGCCGGGCGACGAGCTCCGGCGTGACGACGTCGGCGGCGGTACGAGCGCCCGCCGGGGCGACAGGGTTGCCCGCCGGGGCGACGGGATCGCCATCGGCGACTGTTCCAGTGTCCTGCGTGTCCGTCATGCGGGTGAGCGTATGCGGGGCGGGACGCTTTGAATACCCGGCGGTAATCAACTCTCTTGTCAGGGCGAGGAGACGGGCCTGGTCCGGACGAAGGTGGACAGCGCCGTGTCGAAGTACCGCTTGCCCTCGTCCTCCCTCCCGGCCGGGGAGGACACCCACACGTCATACATCTTGTCCCCCTCGTCCCACGCGAGGTCGTAGGTGTGCCGGGGGCCCGCCGGGGCCTTCTCCTTCTCGTCGAAGCCGTCCCACGTGAACTCCCAGGTCGCCGCCCGGTGGCCGCGCAGCTCGGTCCGCTCGACCTTGCCGTCCCGGTAGCCGGGGTAGCGGTCGGGGGCGAGGGCGGCGGAGGAGCGCATGACCGTGATCGGGCCGCCCTCCTGCATGTCCTGGATGAGGACGCCGATACGGAAGTCCTTGCCGGGCGAGTAGTAGAAGACGCGCGGCGGCTCGAGGGAACGGGTGAATCCGTCGGGCACGGCGAAAGCGAAGCCCGCCGGGTCCTGGACGGAGCGATAGCCGGCGGGCGCGGTGACGGAGGCGGTGGCGGGTGGTGGTGGCGCGGGTGCGGACGGCGACACGGACACCGCCGTGGCACCGGGGGTCAAGGGCGCGGAGAAGGGCGGCCGCCCGTCGGCGAGCCCGTTCTTCGCACTGTCCTCGTTCATCAGCAGCGCCGCCGCGCCGGCGCCCATGCCGGCCAGCGCGACGACGGTGAGCGCCACCAGCAGGGCCGTACGGGAGCGGCCACCTGCCTGCGACGCGGGGCAGGGCAGGAGCGGGAGGGCGGGCCGGGTGGGCAGCCGGTCCGGGGGCAGCCGGCCGCCGTCGAGGAACGCCCTCAGCGTCGCCTCCGCCTCGTCCGCGCCCATCCGCCGCGCCGGATCCCGCTCCAGCAGGCCGCGGACGACCGGGAGCAGCGGACCGGCCGCCGTGGGCGGCCGGATCTCGTCGTAGACGACGGCGTGCAGGATGCCGCCCAGCGAGTCGCGGTGGAAGGGCGACTCTCCGCTGAGCGCGGTGCACAACAGCACGCCCAGCGACCACAGATCGGACTCCGGGCCCGCGCGCCCGCCGGACATCCGCTCCGGCGCGGTGTACTCGGGCGAGCCGACGAACGCGCCCGTCTCCGTGATCGTCGTGACGCCCGAGACCTGGGCGATACCGAAGTCGGTGAGGACGACGCGACCGGTGCCCTCCTCCAGCAGGACGTTGGGGGGCTTGATGTCCCGGTGCAGCACGCCCCGCGCGTGCGCCGCGCGCAACGCGCCCAGCAGCGCGACCCCGATCCGCGCCGCCTCCTGGACGCCGACCGGCCCCTCCGCCGACAACAGGCCCGACAGGGAACGGCCGTCGATCAGCTCCATGACGATCCAGGGCCGGCCGTCCTGCTCGACGATGTCGTGCATCACGATCACGTTCGGATGCCTGATCAGCGCGACCGCGCGCGCCTCGCGCAGCATCCGCCCGTACTGCGCCCGGGTCTCCCGCTCGGACGGCTGCTCGTCCACGTGCAGTTCCTTGACCGCGACCTCGCGCGCCAACAGCTCGTCCGTGGCACGCCATACGGTCCCCATACCGCCGCGCCCGATCTTCCGGCCCAGCCGGTACCGCCCGGCGATGAGACCGCCGTGTGCAGCGAAGGTGCCCATGAGCCCATATTGCCCCACACCCACCCGCCCGACCGGGCCCGTACCGGACGCTTCACTCTCCGGCTCGCACGCCCGCGCTCGTTGAGTGACCGAAGCGCCGGGCGTTCCTGGCGTTCCGGCAGCGGTTCCCGCCATGCGAGAACACCGAGGGTGGGGAATTCCGCGGCCTTGTCCGTGGCCTTGCCTGCGGCCTTGTCCGTGACCGCGTCCTGCCGACATCCTGAACGCCCGTACGTCCCGCACTCCGTGGCCCCGTCCCCCCGACCCCGGACCGTCACGCCGACCGGGCGTCAGCCCGAGCGAGGAGCGCCCCGTGCCCAGGACCCCTGCCCGGCGGACGGCCACCGCGTCACGGAGGGCCGGCGGGACCGCGGCGACCGTCGCCGCCGCCTCGCCCGCACCCGGTGGGCTCGTCGCCACGATGACGGCCCTGCACCGGACGGCGGGCGGAACGGCGGTCGCGGCCCTGGTCGCACGTTCGAGCCCCTCGGGTGCTTCGGGCGCCTCGGGAGCAACCGCGACCGCTGGGCGGCGGTTCGCACCCTTCCGTCGGGCGGCGACGCCGCAGGACGTGTCCGTCGCCTCCCTGGCCCCGTTGGACACGCTCGGCTTCCGGGGGCTCACCTACCCCGAGGGATGCACCACGGGCAACGACGTACGGCTCGAGCAGCTGTTCCGGCAGACCGGCGGCGGGTCCGAGCCGGGCTACCCGAAAGGCTTCGAGGAGATCCGGCTCATCGACCAGTACCTGCTGCACGAGAACCGGCCGCAGGTGGCCACGGCCATGCACGCGATCAACGGCGACTTCGTGGCCGGCGCCAACAACACGGATCAGAACATCTTCATGGGCACCGCGAAGGCCAACAAGACCCACCTCAACGAGGTGGAGGCCCCGCTCCGCCAGGCCCTGCAGGGCCGTACCGCCTCCGGCCGCGCCGCCCGCTACGAGGCCGCCCTGGCCGCCCACCCGCCCGTGGCGCTCGCGGCCGACCCCGCGATCATCGCCTGGGACGCCCCGGGCGCGGACATCCCCGGTGCCACCGAGGTCTCCGGCACCGCCCGCTGGGCTCCCGCGCCGCTGACGCGGATCACGCACTACGTCGACACGGCCCGGCTCGCCGCGGCGCCCACCGAATTCCCGCGGATCGTCGACTACAGCGTCGTACCGGAATACAAGCCCGACAGGCTGCCCGCCCACATCGACCGGAACATCGCCGAGGCGGAGGTCAAGATCACCGAAGCGGAGGCGGAGCTCGCCGGTCTCACGGACCCCGCCGAGCGCGACGAACTGGCGGAGAAGATCAAGAACGAGCGGTGGGCGGTGGAGCGGCTGCGGCTCAACGGGCCGCGGCTCTTCCCCACGGCCTTCACCGCGGAGGCCACCTACTATCTGGCCTCCTACGCCCCGGACCGGCGCTGGCTCGTCGGCCGGGACGCCGGGACCTTCGACGCCCAGGAGTGACGAGGGCGGCAGGAGCGGACGCGGGCGTCAAGAGCAGGGGAAAAATTCATGTACAGTTGTTCCCGCAACGCCGACCGGCCAGCGGAAACGCCGACCGGGACGCCGAGCGCTCGTAGCTTAACGGATAGAGCACTTGACTACGGATCAAGAGGTTGCAGGTTCGAATCCTGCCGAGCGCACTCTCTTCGACGGGAGCCAGACGTATCGAACGTCCGGCTCCCGTTCTTCGTTTCCGCTACCGTCCGTGCGCTCCGCCGCCGTGAAGCCGTGGCGTTCGTAGAAGCGGTGGGCCGGGGTGTTGACCTGGAAGGTCCACAGCTCCAGGCCCTCGGGGCGGCGCTCCTTGGCCAGGGCGACGAAGCGGTCGCCCAGGCCCTCGCCCCGGCGCTCGGGGGAGAGGTAGAGCTGGTCGAGATGGCCGCCCTGGAGGACCATCACCCCCACGATCGTCCCGCCCGCCCCTTCCGCCACCCACGTCTCGCGCTCGGGCACGACGACGTAGCGGAACCACGCCCGCACCTCGTCGTCCGTGTGCGCCCGGCGGACGGCCGGGAGGGCGGCGGTGTACGAGCGCAGCCACACCTCGGCGGCTCCGGCCGCGTCGGCGGGCTCGGCGCGGCGGATGATCACAGTGTTCGTGTCGGTCATACGGCGCACCGTCTCAGCCCCGCACGCGTTCACGCACCCGCATTTCCCGCGCCCTAGGACAGGGCCTGTCCTAGATCCCGTCTACCTTCACCCTCATGAGCAGCAGTGCCCTCCCCCGCATCAGCGATGACGCGCGGCGTGCCCGGCTCGGCAGCCGGCACCTTCTCGCGCCCGCGCACCGGGCCACCAGCGTCGAGGACGTGGCGGACGCGCTCGTCGGGCTGCACGCCTCCGACGCGGCGACCGTCTATCTGTCCGCCTGCGCGCGGCTCGCCGAGCCGGACCCGGCCGAGGTGGAACGGGGGCTGTACGACGACGTGACGCTGATCAAGCTGCTGTCGATGCGGCGCACGATCTTCGCCGTGAGCACCGAGGTGGCCCCCGCCGTGGAGTTCTCCACCGCGCGCGGCATCGCCAGGCGCGAGCGGGCCGGGCTGCTGAAGGCCCTCGGGGAGGCGTGGGACGAGCGGCGGCTCGCGGAGGCCGAGGAGGCGGCGCTGGCGGCGCTCGCCGCGCGCGGTGAGGCGACGACGGCCGAGCTGGCCGAGGACGTGCCCGCGCTCCGGGAGAAGATCACGACGTCGCCGGGCAAGCCGTACGAGTCGCGGCAGAGCGTGGGGAGCCGGGTGCTGCGGCTGCTGGCCTCGGACGGGCACGTACGACGGTCCCGGCCGCGCGGGTCCTGGACGAGCAGCCTCTATTCGTGGGCGCCCGCGCCCCGCATCCCCGAGCTGCCCGAGCGGGAGGCGCGGGCGGAGCTGGTGCGGCGCTGGCTCGCGTCGTACGGGCCGTCGACCGAGGCGGACCTGAAGTGGTGGACGGGCTGGTCGCTGCGGGACACCAGGGCCGCCCTGGCCGACACGGGCGCCGTGGGCGTGCGGCTCGACCGGGGGCCGGGGCTCGCGCTGCCGGACGATCTCGAGCCCGTCGAACCCGCCGGCGACTGGGCGGCGCTGCTGCCCGGGCTGGACCCGACGGCCATGGGCTGGCGGGAGCGCGACTGGTATCTGGACCCGGAGCACATCCCCTTCCTCTTCGACCGCGCGGGGAACATCGGGCCCACGGTGTGGTGGAACGGCCGGATCGTCGGCGGCTGGGCCCAGCGGGCGAACGGCGAGATCGTCTGGCGCGCCCTGGCGGACCCGGGGCGTGACGCGGCCGCCGCCGTCGAGGCCGAGGCCGGGCGGCTGGCCGCGTGGCTGGGGGACGTGCGCGTCACGCCCCGGTTCCGGACGCCGCTGGAGCGGGAGCTGGTGCGGTGACTCGGCCGGGCGCTCGGACGCCCGGCACTCGGACGCCCGGCACTCAGACGTCCGGCCCTCAGACGTCCGACCGGCGCGTCGGGCGCTTGGTCGGCTCGTCCCCGTACGGCGTGGTCATGAACTCCAGCGCGACCGTGCCGCCCGGGTCGCGGAGGTAGAGGCCCCGGCCGCCGTACTCGTGGTTGATCGTGCCCGCGGATTCGGCCCTCATCAGGGGGTCGGGGTAGTAGGGCAGCCCGCGTTCGGTGATCCGGCCGAGGATCGCGTCGAACTCCCCGTCGGTGACGAGGAAGGCGAGGTGGCTGGGGTTGAGGTCGGCCGGTGCCACCAGGTCGTCGCAGAAGTCGATGCCGACGCCGTTGGAGCTGGTGATCTGGGTGAAGTGGCCCCAGTCCCGGGGGGCCTCGGCGGCCATGAGCTCCGCGACGAAGGCCGCGCTCTGCCGACGGTCCTTGACGTGGACGATGATGTGGTTCAACTCGTTTGCCATGACGGGTCCTTCCGTTTGAGGAACGGTGTCAGGAGGTCTGTCGTGCCGGTCTGCCCGGCAGGGCGAGGCCGCCGAGCGCCGCGCACGCGGCGAACAGGGCGGCGACCAGCAGCCCCCTGCCGTAGCCGGCGGTCAGCGCGGCGGCGACGTCGTACGTGCCGGAGGCGAGGCGGTCCGCCGTGACGTGCGCGGCCACGGTGCCGACGACGGCGAGGCCGACGGCCCCGCCGACCTGCCGGGAGGTGTTGACGAGGCCCGAGGCGAGCCCGGCCTCGGCGCGGTCGGCGCCGGCGGTCGCGGCCACCGTGGCGGGCATGGTGGCGAGGCCCGTGCCGAAGGTGGCCAGCACGAACGGCACCAGGACGTCGGTGGTGTAGCCGCCGGTCGCGTCGACGCGCGAGAGCCAGAGGAAGCCGACCGTGCTCAGCGCCATGCCGCCGACGAGCAGCGGGCGCGGCCCGGTGCGGCCTATGAAGCGGGTGGCTATCCGGGCGCCCAGGATGATCGCGAGGGAGCCGGGCGCGAAGGACAGGCCGGCGCGGATCGGGCTGTAGTGGAGGCCGCGCTGGAAGTACAGGGAGAGCACGAACCACATCGAGAACATGGCCGCGCCGATGACGACCACGACCGGGTTCGCGGTCGCGACGGACCGGCGGCGCAGTACGCGCAGCGGTACGAGCGGGTGGGCGACGCGGGCCTCGACGGCGACGAAGGCGGCCAGCAGCGCGGCCGCGGCCACCAGCGGCCCCCACACCCACGGCGAGCCCCAGGCGTGGGTCTCGCTGGCGACGATGCCGTAGACGAGGGCGGTCAGCCCGGCCGTCACGGTGACCGCGCCGGGCAGGTCGAGACGGCGCAGCCCGCCCCTGCCGGAGGTGGCGGCCGGGACGTAGACGAGCGCGGCGGCCAGCAGGGCGATGCCTATGGGCACGTTGACGAACAGTACCCAGCGCCAGCCCGCGTACTCGGTGAGGACGCCGCCGATCACGGCACCCACGGCGCCGCCGGCGGCCATGACGGCGCTCCAGGCGCCCATGGCCCGGGTGCGGGCGGCGGGCTCGGTGAAGGTCGTCATGATCAGGGTGAGGGTGGCGGGTGCGAGGACGGCGCCGCCGACGCCCTGCACCGCGCGGGCGGCGATCAACAGGCCGCCGTCGGTGGCGAAGCCGCCCGCGAGGGAGGCGCCGGTGAAGGCTGCGACGCCGGTGAGGAACGCCTTCTTGGTGCCGACGAGGTCGGCCAGCCGGCCGCCGAGCAGCAGCAGCCCGGCGAAGCCGAGGGTGTAGGCGTTGACGATCCACTGCTGGCCCGCGCCGTCGAGGTGGAGCTCGGACCCCATGGACGGCAGCGCCACGTTAACGATCGACACATCGAGGATGACCATGAACTGGGCGACGCAGGCGATGGCCAGGATCGCGGCGGTGGAGCGCGGGCCGGGGGCGGCCGCCGGGCCGTCCTCCGTCCGCCGGGGAGCGGCGGCGGTGTGCATGGAGGTGTCCTCACCACATCGGAAGCGAGACAGCGGAGCGAGACGTCGAAGCGAGACAGCGGAAGCGGGCGGGAAGCCCGAAACTAGAGACGCTATAAAAATATAGCACCTCTACTTCCGCCGGTCAGGTGGTTATTCTTGGCGTCATGACCAAGGCCACGCCGACTGCCGCCACGGGGACGACCGCCACCACGGGGATGCGCGGTCGCAAACGGGAGCGGACCCGCCGCGCCATCGCCGACGCGGCCTTCCGGCTCTTCGCCGAGCAGGGCTTCGAGGCGGTGACGCTCACGCGGATCGCGGCGGAGGCCGATGTGGCGCCGGCGACGGTCTTCACGCACTTCGCGTCGAAGGAGGACATCTTCTTCAGCCGCCGCGAGGAGTTCCGGGCGGGCCTGCCGGACGCCGTCGCCCCGGCCCGGACCGGCGCCGAGCTCCTCGCGGCCGTACGGGACTTCTACGCCCACGGCGTCGAGCTGGTCCTCGACCCGGACCGCATCGACACCGGGCGGGTCTTCGCCCGGGTGCTGCGCGGCAGCCCCACGCTGATGAGCGGCTATCTGCCGATGAGCAGGGAACGGCAGCGGCTGCTCACCGAGTCGCTGGCGGAACGGGCTCCGCGGGCCAGCCGGGCCGAGCTGGAGCTGTTCGCCGCGCTGGCCGTCGCCGCCGGGGAGCGGGCCTACGAGGTGCTGCACACCGCCCTGGTGGCGGACGAGCCCGTCGAGCGGGTGCGCGCCGTCGCCACCGAGGCCCTCGACCTGGGCTTCTCCCGGCTCGCCCACGCCTATGAGGGCTCGGACGTCCTCGACGCCGAGCCCTCCTGAGCGCCGAAGGTCAGCCCTCGACCTTCCACGACAGCTCGCCGCGCAGCCGCTTGGCCAGCTCCGGGTCGCGCACCGCGTCCGTGCGGTCGACCGCACGGGCCGTCAGCGTGTGCGTACGGCCGTCGCGCGGCACGCCCACGGCACCCGGCACGACCGTCGTCTTCCCCCGGAACCAGACGACCTCGTGGCCGTCGACGTACCAGTGGACGGTGCTCGTCGCGGCGGGCAGCCGGACGCCGACGCGCGCGCCACGTCCGACCGTCGCACCGGCGGCCGCCGTTCCGTCGGCGGCGGTCAGCACGCTCGCGTGCCGGTAGAAGCCCGCGATCATGGCCTCACGGCCGACGAGGTTGAACTCCCGCCCCAGCGACCGCATGATCGAGTTCTCGGTGGGGCGGAAAAGGCCCTTGGGGTAGTAACCGCCGCCCTCGAAGGACCCGACCGTGCCGCCGTCCGGTGACTGCTGGCCGAGCCAGCGGTACCACTTGGTCCGCTGCGCGCCCATCCGGCCCGCGTCGAGCGTGCTGGTGTTGACGTCGCGGGGCTCTGCGCCGGTGTAGGTGCCGTACTCGTCGTACTGGTACTCGTCGGCGAGCTTGCCCAGCGAGTGACCGGTCTCGTGGACGGCGATCTGGTCGGAGCGGTCGTTGTCGGAGGAGGCGGTGGCGATGCCGTCGTAACCGACCTTGGAGACGACGTCGTTGTAGCCCGCCCCGCCGTACTTGGTGGAGTTGGCGAGCACCACGACCAGATCGGCGGCGGGCGCCTTGGCGGCGTACGACTCGACCTTGCCGGTGTCGACGCAGAGCAGCCGCTCGACCCCGTCGCAGAAGAAGCCCGAGCCGAGGGCGGTGTCCCGCTTCACGCCCTGCGCCGGGTCGCCGGAGACGCCCGAGTCGCGCGAAACGGCGTCCACGGCCCAGATGTTGAAGAGGTTCCGGTACGAGGCGTAGGGCTCGACCGCCGACATCTTCGCCCACTTGGCGCGCACGGCCGTATGGAAGGCCTCCTGCTGGGAGGCGGTGTAGCCGTCGCCGATGAAGACGACGTCGAGCTTGGTGCCGACGGGGCCGTTGTTGACGACCGAGGTCACGGCGCCGTCGCCCTTGACGGACGGGGCGGACGGGGCGAGGGAGCGGGGCGAGGTGGGGGACGCCGGGACGGTCCTGTGGTGGGGGTGACCGCCGGGCTCGGTGAAGTACTCCACCCGCTGGGTGGGTTTGGGCGCCGGAGTGGCACCAACGGCGGAAGCGTGCGGGGCCGCCGTGGCGGCGAGCGCGGCCGTTAAGGCGGCGCCCGCCACTATGGATATTCGTCTGTACGTGCGCATGGGGGGTTCCTCCCGAACCGAAACCCGCCGGTTAAGTGGCGAGTTAAGTCGCGTTAAGGCGCCGCTCAACGTAGAGGCTCAGGAGGTTCATGACAATGGATGTGACGGGAAACGAAGGGGACCGCTACTGAGGGCTAGTCAGGCGCACAGGGCCGATCACACCTCGTCCCGGACGAGCCCCAGCAGCCGGTCCAGCACCACGCGGCCGCCCGCGCGCACGCCGTCGTGCTCGTACTCGTCGGTGACCCAGGTCCGCAGCCCGGCGATCGACCGGGCCGTGCGCAGGGAGTGCTCGGTGTCCACGTAGAGGTCGTCGTGGTAGACGGCCGCCGCGACCGGCACCGTGTTGCGGGCGAGCCTGTCCGCGTCGTAGAGCGGGGTCCAGCCCTCGCGCTCCGCGAGGAGTTCGGCGGTGCGCCGCAGAGGGCGCAGGGCCGGCTGGGTCTCCAGCATCCAGGGGTGGACGGTCTCACCCGTGAAGAGGAAGCGACCCTCGGGCTCGAAGTGGCGTTCGAACTGCGGGAATTCCGCGCGGACGCGCTCGGCGGACCAGTGCGTCGCACGCCCGTCCTGGGCATAAATGGCCTCATGGAGGAGGGTGTAGAGCGGGCTGGCGGTGCGCGAGAGCACCGCCGCGACCTGCTCGCCGAAGGCGTCCGACAGCCGCGGTCCGGCGGCCGTCGGCACGAAGACGTCCTCCAGCAGGTAGTGCAGCCGGTGGGAGCCGTCGCCGGTGCCCAGCAGGATGCCGAGCTGCTGGAACGCCGCCACGGTCAGCACGGAGCCGTCCGGGAGCGTCTCCTCCGTCTCCGCCAGGTGCTCCGCCACGCGCCGGGCCACCGCCTCGTCGTCCGGATAACGGGCGTAGTGGGCCAGCGTCTTGCGCTCCATGCGCGGGTACGCGGCGCGGTAGACGGCGTCCGCGTCGCCGTCCAGCGAGGGCAGCCCACCGGTGATCATCACCTCGGCCAGGCCCTCCGGCGCGTACGACAGGTAGCTGACCGCGCAGAAGCCGCCGAAGCTCTGCCCGAGGACGCTCCAGGGCCGGCCGCCGGTCAGCAGCGGCCGGATGTACTCGCAGTCGCGGACGATGGAGTCGGCCCGGAAGTGGGCGAGATACTCCGCCTGCCGCTCGGGGGTGCCGCGCAGGGGCAGCGTCTGCCGGTTGGCGGGGGTGGAGCGGCCGGTGCCGCGCTGGTCGAGCAGGAGGACGCGGTACTCCTCCAGCGCGCGGTCCAGCCAGTTCTCCCGGCCCACGGGCCGGCCGGCGGGGAAGCCCGGCCCGCCCTGGAGGAAGACCAGCCAGGGCAGGTCCTCCCGGGCCCGGCCCGCGGCGACGACCTCACGGGCGTAGAGCCGGATGCGCTCCCCGCCGGGACGGGCGTGGTCGAGCGGTACGTCGAAGAAGTGATCGGTCATGGCGAGACCGGGCTGGCGGACCGTGCCCGCCGCGGAGGCCCCGATGGGCCCGGTGTTCGTGGTGTCACCGTTTCCGGTGGTCTTCGGTATGGGCGGCACGGACGGCACAGGCGGCACGATTACATCCTCACGTAAGCAGATTTAACGTACGGCTTGAATCACGGCGCAATGTACCGAGGGGCGGAAGTGGCCGAGAACAGCACCCACGGCATACGGGCGGACGAGCCCTCCGACATCGGCCGCCGCGTCCTGCGGCTGCGGACCGAGAAGGGACTCACCCAGAAACAACTGGCCGAGCCCGCCTACACGGCGGCCTACATCTCCACCCTGGAGGCCGGCCGGGTCCGGCCCTCCGAGACCGCCCTGCGCCATCTCGCCGGGCGGCTCGGCACCACCGTCGAGGAGCTCACCACCGGCCGCCCGCCCCACCTGGCCACCGAGCTGCGGATGCGGCTGACGGACGCCCGGCGCACCCTGGCCACCGGCGACGCCGAGGACGCCGCCACGCTCTTCCGCGCCCTGCGCGCCGAGGCGGCGGCGCTCTCGCTCGTGAACGAGGAGTCCGCAGCCGTCCTCGGGCTCGGCGACTGCGCGCTGGAGAGCGGCGACCTCACCACCGCGCGCGACCTCTTCGCCGACGCCGAGGCCCTCCTCGCCGACCAGCCGCTGCCGCGCCGCGTGCCCGCCCTGCGCGGCCGCGCCACCGCCCACCTCCTCGCGGGCGAACTGCGCTACGCCTGCTACCTCCTGGAGGCCGCCCTCGACGAGCTCAACGCCTCCGGGATGCACGACCCCGACGCCCTGCTCCTCCTCTACACCGCCTCCATCGCGCCCTACATGGACATGGGAGCGCACGCCCGCGCCGCGCACGCCGCCGAGCTCGCGCTGGCGCTCGCGCCCCAGGTGGACGACCCGGCGCTCGTCGCCGCCATGCACCGGGGCGTGGCCCGCAGCCTCATCGCCGAGGGCCGCATCGCCGACGCCGACGCCTCCCTCGCCAAGGCCCAGGAGCTCTACCAGCAGCTGCGCATACGGACCGAACTCGCCCACTGCCACTGGATGCGCGGCTACGTGCACGCGCAGGACGGCAACCTGCGCAAGGCCGAGAGCGAACTGCGCACCGCCCGCGACATGCTGGCCTCCAAGCGCGCCCCGCTGTTCACCGTGCAGGTGGAGGTGGAGCTCGCGGACGTGCTGCGGCGCCGGGGGAAGGCGCCGGAGGCGGAGGAGCTGCTGCGCCCCCTGCTCGCGCCCACGGCGCTCGGCGCCGAGCGGGGCGCCGTCCACGCCGGCGGGGCGCACCGGCTGCTGGGGCTCATCGCCGAGGACCGGGGCGACACGGACGCCGCCGAGGAGCACTACTGCGCCGCGCTGTCCCTGCTGGAGCGCACCGGCGCGGCGGGCGACCTCGCGGACCTGTGCCGGCTGCTGGGCGATCTGCTGCGGCGCACGGGGCGGACGGAGGCGGCGCTGGACGCCTACCGGACGGGGCTGGGGCACCGGGCGGCGCCGGGCACGACCACGCTGGGGCCGGCGCCGAAGGCACCGCCGCAGTGGCCTGTCGGGCGGATCTGAGAACGGTGCGGCCCGACCGGCCCCGGACAGGCCGCCGCCGGGGGGTGCGGCGGCCTGCGACCGTGGGCCGCATGGTGCAGCATGGACTGCACTCTGCCGCCCGGGTGCCGGAACGTCCATCCGCCCCGGGTCCCGGTTCACCCCCCGCCGGTCGGCGGGGGTCGTCCGGCCCGCGGGCGGAGCCCCGGGCTCCGGCGGCCGCCGAGGGTGCGGCAGGCTGGAGGGGCGGGGCCGCCGACGGCCCCGGTGGACGAGGGAAGAGGTAGCGGACCGTGATCCGTGTGGCGGTGGTGGACGACGAACAGCTCGTCCGGTCCGGGCTGCGCATGATCCTGGGCACGGCCCCGGACATCGAGGTGGTCGCGGACTGCGGTGGTGGCGAGGCCGTGGCCACCGTCGCCGCGCACGCCCCCGACGTCGTGCTCCTCGACATCCGGATGCCGGACGTCGACGGCCTGACGGTGCTGCGCGCGCTGCGGGCCGCCCCCGACCCGCCGCGCGTCGCCATGCTCACCACCTTCGACGCCGAGGAGTACCTCGCCGCCGCGCTGCGCGCCGGCGCGGCCGGCTTCCTGCTCAAGGACACCGACCCCGAGCAGCTGGTGCGGGCCGTGCGCACGCTCGCCGGCGGCGGCAGCGTCCTGGACCCGGGCGTGACCCACGCCGTCATCGGCGGCTATCTCGCCGCCGAAGCGGAGAACACGGCCGCCGAGGCGGTGCGGGGGCTGACCCCGCGCGAGCTCGAGGTGCTGGGGCTGCTCGGCGCGGGGCTGGCCAATCCGCAGATCGCCGAACGGATGGGGCTGGCGCCCAGCACGGTCAAGGACCATGTGCGCGCGGTCCTCGGCAAGCTGGGCGGGATCAACCGCGTCCAGGCCGCGATCGTCGCCGACCGGGCCGGGCTGGTGACCACGGGCCCGGGCGCGCGCGGCGGGTCCCCGGGGGCCGGGCCGGGCGGGAGAGACGGGGACGGACGGCCGTGACGACGCCGTGGCGCGCCGCCCTGCCGTCCCGCGTGCCCGACTGGGCGGCGGTGGCCGGGCCCGCGCTGTTCGCGGCCGGGGACGCGCTGCTGGTCAACGGCGTCACCCCGCGGTTCTCGCTGTGGGTGTCGTTGCTGGCGGCGGTGGCGCTGCTGTGGCGCCGCCGGTTCCCCGCGCCGGTCTTCCTGGCGACGCTGCCGGGGATGTACTACGCGTACATCTGGATCGCGCCCATGTTCGCGCTCTACACGCTGGCGGTGCGGCGCACGGCCAGGCCGCGCGCCGACAAGTGGCTGCTGGGCGGCGCCGGGCTGCTGATGGCCGCCGCGCAGTTCCTGCCGTACCCGGTGTCCGACCTGGCGCTGGGCGACCGCCGCGAGACGGGCGTCAATCTGCTCGACTCGCTCGTGGTGGCCACCACCCCCATCGCCTTCGGCCTGCTCTCCCGGGCCCGCCGGGAGCTGGTCGCCCGGCTCGACGAGCTGACGCGCAGCCGCGCCCGGGAGGACCGGCTGCTGGCCGACCGGGTGCTGGCCACGGAACGCGCGCGGCTCGCGCGGGAGATGCACGACGTCGTCGCCCATCAGGTCAGCCTGATCAGCCTCCAGGCGGGGGCCGTGCAGATCAGCACGGGGGACGACGCGGCCCGTGAGGGCGCCCGGACGATCCGTGAGCTGTCGGTCCGGACCCTGGACGAACTGCGGCACATGGTGGGCATCCTGCGCGCCGCCGGGGCCGACACCGAGGAGCTCACACCGCAGCCCCGGCTGTCCGACCTGCCCCGGCTGATCGAGCTGAGCGCGCTCGACGTCGCCTTCGAGGACGGCTCCGACCCCGGCGCCGAACGCCCGGAGGCCGTGGAGCGGGCGGCGTTCCGCACGGTCCAGGAGGCGCTGACCAACGTACGCAAGCACGCGCCCGGGGCGAAGGTGCTGGTGCGGGTCGTGGAGGAACCGGGGGAGCTGGTGGTCGAGGTGCGCAACGGTCCGGCGGACGCGGCGGTCCCGGCTCCGGAGCTGCCCGGCGGGGGCCACGGCCTGGTGGGGTTGCGCGAGCGGGCGCAGAGCCTCGGCGGGACGCTGGAGGCGGGTGCGACGGACGAGGGCGGATTCGCGGTACGGGCCCGCTTCCCGACGACGGAGCGCTGACGGACCGTCGACCGGCTGTTGGCCGACCGTCGACCGTTCGGCGGCGGACCGTTGACCGACAGCCGGCGGGCCGCTGAATCACCCGGGCCGGGTGCCACGGTCCGCTGATTTGTTGACGGTTCGACGATTCACCCGTCCGAGGGGCGCCGGGACGCGCCGATGACGACAGGTCAGGCGGACAGCGGGTCCGTGCTCTCCTCGGTCGCGCTGTCCAGGTCGGGGTAGACCTCGAAGAGCCTGCGCACCCCCAGCGCGGCGAGCACCCTGTTGACGTGCGAGCCGTCCACCGCGCCCTGGGCGGGCAGGATCAGCCGCAGCCGCCCCTGGCAGGAGCGCATCAGCCGCCGGGCCGCGATCAGCACGCCCACGCCGCTGGAGTCGCAGAACCGCACTTCCGCGAGGTCGAGCACCAGACTCCGCCGCCCGTCCGCGACAGCCTCGTGCACGTGCTGCCGCACCGACGGGGAGGTCACCAGATCCATCTCGCCGCAGACCCGGAGCACGGCCCACTCCCCCCGCTCGTGCTCCACCACCTTCAACGTCACGCGCTCGAGCCCCTTCACTCGGTCTGTCGTTCCTATGGAATGGACCCTTCCGCGGTATGGCTGCCTGGCGCTTCCCCCGTGCGGCGCCGAGTGAAACACCGCGGTCTCGTACGCGGTACAAGCCGACCACTGTTGAGCCTATGCCCAGCTCGAACCCTTCATCCCCATAGATCCGGTCACACCCGCATAACACATCGGCACATTCGTGCACGTACGATCGACCCCGATCGCCGACTGGGTGGAGCATGCACGCATGGTGACCGATCCAGTACCACACGCGACATGGATCAGGCGGCGTCTTTCCGGGATTCATCCCAACCGCTCGTGCGGTGTCGGACCCTCCCGTTACATTCGGTGCGAGGGCGTACAGCAGTGCGTACGGAAGGGGGCCGGGCCGATGACGAACGACGCGCCACCGCGCTGGGACCGCAGGATGCAGCAGCGCCTCACCCACGGCGAGGCCGCGGCCCTCGGCGAGCTCTACGACCGTTTCGCCTCCCTCGTGCACGGCCTCGCCCACCGCGTCCTGGGCGACGAGGCCGGGGCCGACCGCGTCACGCGCGAGGTCTTCGGCCATATCTGGGAGCACCCCGAGGAGTTCGACCCCCGGGAGGGCCCCCTGCGCTCCTGGATCGCCGGCCTGGCCCACCGGCAGGCCGTCAGCAGACTGCGGCGCGCCGAGGCCGACGAGGAGCGCCCGGCGGCCGAGATCGAGGAGAAGGTGCGCGCCGCGAGCGCCGCCGCCCGCGCGGACTACATCGTCACGTCCATGCCCGCGCCCCTGCGGGCCGCGCTGGATCTCGCCTACTTCCGCCGCCTCGACTACCGCCAGACCGCCGTACGGCTCGGCGTCACCGAGGACGAGGCGCGGCGCAGACTCCGGCTGGGCTTACAACTGCTGTCCACGGCCCATGACGGCCCGCGCGCGGTCTCGCCGCCCGGCGGTGGGGCGGCACTGCGATGAGCACCGCACCCCGACCGGGCGAGGACGGCGGGCACGGCGTGCCCGGGTCGCACGTACCCGGATCGCACATGCCCGGCTCGCACGTACCCGAGCCGCGTGTTCCCGCGCAGCGCGCCGCCGTGGAGGGCGGCGCGGGCCGGTCCGCGACCCCGCTCGTCCGCTCCCACCCGCTGCTCAAGTCACTGCTCGGCGCCTGGGCACTGGCCGCCTGCTCGGCCGAGGAGACCGCCGCCGTCGAGGCCCATCTGACCGACTGCGCGCCCTGCGCCGACGAGGCCGTCCGGCTGCGCGACGCCGTCGCGCTGCTCCACCCCGAGGACAGCCTCGACCTCGACCCGGGGCTGCGCGCCCGGGTGCTGACCGCGGCGCTCAACCGCAGGCCCGCGCGGATCCCGGTCCCCGAGTGGGCCGCTCCCTACGAGGCGGAGGCCTCCCGGCTCGACGCGCTGCTGCGCGACATCGGCGAGACGGAATGGCGGGCCCCGGTACGGCTCGGGTGGTTCGACGGGCGCTCCCCGGTCGCGCGCGAGGCGACGGTGGCGGATGTCATCGGCCACCTCACCGCGGTGGACACGATCGTGGCGGGCGCGCTCGGCATGGCGGACCCGCTGCGCGGGGCGTCCCCCGAGGAGCGGACGGAAGCCCTGTGGGCGGCGGAGCCGGCCGACCGGACACCCGCCTCCGTTCGGGCCGCGTGGCGCGACCAGGAGCAGACGCTGATACGGACGGTCTCCTTCGCGGGCGAAGCCGCCGCGGAGCTCCCCGTCGACTACGGGCCGTTCGCGCTGCCCCTGCGCGACGCCTTCCTGGACCGGGCCTTCGAGTGCTGGACGCACGCCGGGGACATCGCCGAGGCCGTCGACTATCCCTACGCGCCGCCGTCGCCGGCCCACCTCAACGGCATGATCGACCTGGCGGCCCGGATGCTGCCCGGCGCGATAGCCGCCCGGCGCCGCGCCGGCCTCGCACCGCCGGCGCGCGGTCTGGTGGTGGCGGGCGCACCGGGGCGCGCGCTCCATCTGGAGATCGAGGGGCGGGGTGGCGGACACTGGTACATCGCCCTGGACTCCCCCGGGGCGACCGGGACTCCCGAGGGGGAGGTGGCACATGTGGCGCTGGACGGGGTCGAGTTCTGCCGGCTGGCCGCGGGCCATGTCCCGCCGGAGGAAGCGGCGGCGGGCTCGCTCGGCGACGAGGAAGCCGTGCGCGACGTCCTGTACGCGACGGCATCACTGTCACGGCTGTGACACGCCGCTGACCCGCTCCTGAACCCGCCCCCGAACCCGCTCCTGTTCCCTCCCCCGGCCCGCCCGGGCCGGGGGAGGGAGCGGAATCACGCGAAGACGACCGTGCGGGTGCCGTTCAGCAGGACGCGGTGCTCGCTGTGCCACTTCACGGCACGGGCCAGCGCCTGGCACTCGACGTCGCGGCCGACGGCGACGAGCTGCTCCGGGGTGACCTCGTGGCCCACCCGCTCGACCTCCTGCTCGATGATCGGGCCCTCGTCGAGGTCGGCCGTCACATAGTGCGCGGTGGCACCGATCAGCTTCACACCGCGCGCGTGCGCCTGGTGGTACGGCTTCGCGCCCTTGAAGCTCGGCAGGAAGGAGTGGTGGATGTTGATGATCCGGCCCGACAGCGCCTTGCAGAGGTCGTCGGAGAGCACCTGCATATAGCGGGCGAGGACGACCAGCTCGACGTTCTCCGCCTGCACGAGCTCCAGCAGCCGCGCCTCGGCCTCCGGCTTGTTCTCCCTCGTCACCGGAATGTGATGGAAGGGGACGCCGTAGGAGCCGACGAGCTCGGCGAAGTCGGTGTGGTTGGAGACCACCGCGGCGATCTCCACCGGGAGGGCGCCGATCCGGGAGCGGAAGAGCAGGTCGTTGAGGCAGTGCCCGAACTTGGACACCATCAGGACGATGCGCATCTTCTCGTCGGCCCGGTGGATCTGCCAGTCCATCTGGAAGGAGTCCCCGACCGCCGCGAAGCTGGCCCGCAGCTTCTCCAGCGTGACGGGCGCCTCGGCGCCGAAGTGGACGCGCATGAAGAACAGGCCCGTGTCGCGGTCACCGAACTGCTGGCTGTCCTCGATGTTGCAGCCGGTCATGAAGAGATAGCTGGACACCGCGTGGACGATGCCCTGCTTGTCCGGGCAGGAGAGGGTGAGGACGTACTGCTGGGGCTGTTCGGTGGTCATAGCCCAATAGCGTCGCACACCCGGGACCCTGCCGGAGCCCGATGCCCGTCGGCGCCCGGTCAGTACCGCGTCGCGAGCTCCAGCACCGCCAGCGGGGGCGGCGGCGCGTCCGGGTCGTGGCCGTCGCCCAGGGCCATCCGCACATGGGCCTCCCGGGCGGCCCGGACGGCCTCCGGCCAGCCGTGGTGCCCCAAATACGCGGACGCCGGCGCGTCCGCCCCGACCTGGTGCATGATCCGCAGCACGCGCAGCACGGCGACGTCGACGAGCGCGGCCTCTCCCGAGTCCCGGAAGACCGTGCCGACGTATTTCTCGGCCGACCAGTTGTCCAGCCAGGTGTCCTCGACCAGGCGGTAGACGGCGTCGGTCACGTCCCCGTACCCCTCCCGGCCCGCCACCCAGCACTCCTGCTGGAAGACCGGGTCCGAGAGCATGTGCAGCGCCGAGCGCACGTTCGCACGCCAGCGCCACCACGGCATGTCATTGAGCGGCATACCGCCCATGGTGGTCGAGCGGCGGCCGCGACGGGAAGACTTCTCTGAACCCTGCACAACAATCGATCGTACGTTCCCGTGCGCCGTGCCGGAGCCCGGCCCCGGCGTTCAGGCTCACAGCTGGGTCCAGTCGTGGGGCGTCAGGCCGTACTGCCGCGCGATCGGGTTCCACAGGTCGGCCGCCTTCTTCTTGGCGGCCGTCGCGTCGGCGCTGGCACGGTCGCCGTCCGCGCTGTCGCGCGTCGGCAGGGCGTGGTCCTTCACACAGCCCTTCTTGCCCTTGGCCTGGCGGGCCCAGGCCGCGTAGTGGCTGTCCGCCGAGGCGGACGACTGCCACGCCTTCGTCAGCTGGGCGGTGAGGGCGGCGCTGTTGGACAGCTTGTCCGTGGGCGTCTGCCCGAGCCGGGCGACCAGGGCGTTGCGCTCGCCCGCGGCGGCGGTGAGATCGGCGGCGGACTTGTCGAGGTCCTTGCAGTTCCGGGTGGCGTCCACGGACCTGATGACCGCGTCCCGGCTGTTGTTGCTGTCCTTCAGCAGCGCGTCCAGCGCCTTGGCCTGCGCCGCCGCCGGGTCGTCGGTCTTGGCCGACGGCGAGGGCGTGGCGCTGGGGGTGTCCGCGGGCTTGGTCGGCGCGGCGGCGGAGGGGGCGGTCGTCGCCGGGCTCGCGGCGGCGGCGTTCTGCTTGTCGCCGCCGCCGTCGTCGTCCCCGCCGCTGAGCAGCGCGCCCGCGCCGAGCCCGGCGACGGCGCAGCCCGCGACGACGGCCGCGATCACCACGGCCGGGGACTTCTTGCGGCCCGCCGGACGCGGCCCGCCGTGGCCGCCGCCCGGCGCCACCGGGGCGCCGGGCGCGCCCGGCATTCCCGGCATGCCGGGACCGCCCCGGTGCCCCTGCGGGCCCGGGGCGCCCGGGAAACCGGGAGAGCTGGGGAAGCCCGCGGAGTTCTGGGCGCCCGGGGAGTGCGGGGGGTAGCCGTACGAACCGCCGGCGCCGTGGGACTCCTGCGGCTGCCCGAAGGGCGCGGGCACGGACCCGCCCGGCGGTACGGGCGGCAGCTGCTGCGTGGGCGTCGCGGAGCGGAACAGCGTGTCGAACTCGGCGGGCGGCGGCCGCTCCCCGGGCCGGGCCATCACCGAGAAGGGCGTGGCGGGCGTGGGCGTGGAGGTGGTGGGCGCGGCGGGCGGCGGGACGGCGGCGGAGCCAGCGCCCGTGGCGGACGAGGGCGCGGCTCCGGGCGCGGCCGGTGCTCCCGGCGCGGCTGCCGGAGCGGACCCCGGCCCGGCCGAGGGCACGGGCGGCATGAGGGTGGTCGCCGCCTCGGCGTTCGCCGTGTGCGCGGGGGACGGCTCGTCGCGCTCGTTGACGACGGGCGGGAGGTACTGCGTCGCGGCGGCGGAGTCCACGCCGGGGGCGGACGGTACGGGCGGCAGGTACTGGGTGGCCGCTTCGGCGGCCATGGGGCCCGTGGGGCCACCGTTGCCCGGGACGGGCGGGAGGTACTGGGTGGCGGCGTCGGCACCGGCCCCGGGACCGGCCCCGGTCATGGGCGGCAGGAAGGCCGTGGCCTCCGCGTCCCCGTAGGAGGCGTGACCGCCATGGGGGCCACCGTAGGAGCCACCGTGGGGGCCACCGACGGCCGGCGGGTTGCCCGGGTGCGAGGGCAGCAACTGCGTGGCCTCGGCAGCGGATTCGGGCCCGGAGTGTCCAGGACCCGCGCCGGGTATACCGGATATCTCCGGCTCCTCACGTATCTCGCGTATCCCGTGGATCTCCGGTATCGCGGGCGCACCGGCCCCACCACCCCGCGGCGGGTTCTCCGGCGGGAGAGGGGCGCCGGCCGTGGGCCAGGGCGTGCCCCAATCGGGGGCAGGCCGAACTGGCGGCGCGGGCGGGGCCGCAGGGCGCTGCGGCTCGTTTCCCTGTCCGCTCTGCGTCACCGGGACTCCTCAGGCTGTAACGGGACTTACGGGACCGGCGGCTCACGCTACCGGGTCCTGCGGGCGGTCGGCCATGCGCCGCCCGTTCGCCCCGAAACGCCCCGCTGTGCGGGCCGTCCTCAAACGCCGGACGGGCTGCCGTGCCCTGTCCTCAAACGCCGGACGGGCTGATTGACCCGCGATCCACCCGCCCGGCATCCGACTACGCCGCCTGCATCTCCATCCGCGCCCCGAACTCCCGTACCACCGGCTCGTCCCGGTACGGCTCCAGCCGCTGCTGGAAGTCGTCCAGGTACTCCGCGCCCCGGTTGGACCGCAGCGTGCCCAGCAGCTCCAGGGCCCGGCTGCCGGTGGCGACCGCCTCCTCCACCTCCCTCTGCTGCACGTGCGCCGTGGCGAGGAGCAGCAGGTCGATCGCCCGGCGGCGGACCCGGCCCGGCGGGTGCGCGGCGAGCGCGTCCTCCGCGTGGCGCCGCGCCGGTTCGGCCTGGCCCAGGTCACGGTGACAGTGGGCCAGCTCGTCCGAGAGGTACGCCTGGTCGAAGTGGCGGATCCAGGGCGGTTCGTCCCCCGACTCCCGGCCGCTGTCGGCCGCTTCGAGCCGGGAGACGGCCCGGCTCGCGACGACCTGGCAGGAGCGCGCGTCGCCGAGCAGCGCGTGCCCGCGCGCCTCGGCGGCGTAGAACATCGCCTCGGCGCGGGGCGGCACATGCCCCCGCGCCCCCTCCTGCGCGGCCTTGGCGAGCTGCGCGATCTCCCGTGGGTTGCCGAGCGAGGCGGCGAGGTGGCTCATGCTGGCGGCCAGCACGTATCCCCCGTAGCCCCGGTCGCCGGCCGCCTGGGCGAGCCGCAGCGCCTGGATGTAGTAGCGCTGGGCGAGCCCGGGCTGGCCCGTGTCGACGGCCATGTAGCCGGCGAGCTCCGTCAGCCGGGCCACGGCCGCGAAGAGCTCGCGCCCGACCGCCTCCCGGTAGGAGCCGGCGAGCAGGCCGGAGACGACGCTGTTGAGGTAGTGGACCACCACCGGGCGGACGTGCCCGCTGCCGTAGCGGTGGTCGAGCTCGACGAGGGCCTCCGTGGTGGCGCGGACGGCCTCGACGTCGGCGGTGCCGACCCGTGCCCCCGCGCTCCGGGCGACCTGCGCGTCGGCGGCGGTGATCAGCCAGTCGCGGCTGGGCTCGACGAGCGCGGAGGACGCCACCGAGGTGCCGCTGAGGAAGTCGCGCCGGCCGACGTCGCTGCGCCACAGCTCGCAGACCTGCTCGATCGCGCCGAGCACGGTCGGGGAGAACTGGAGCCCGACGCCGGAGGCCAGGTTCTTGCCGTTGGCCATGCCGATCTCGTCGATCGTCACCGTGCGGCCCAGCTTGCGGCCGAGGGCCTCGGCGATGACAGCGGGGGCCCGGCCGCGCGGCTGCTGACCGCGCAGCCAGCGGGCCACGGACGTCTTGTCGTACCGCAGGTCCAGTCCGTGCTCGGCGCCGCACATGTTCACACGGCGCGCCAACCCGGCGTTGGAGCAGCCGGCTTCCTGGATGAGCGCCTGCAGCCGTTCGTTCGGCTGCCGCGCCACAAGTGGCCTCGCGGCCATGCTTTACCCCCTGAGACTGCTGATACCGCTATGCGTTCGCGATGAGTCCCGCCGGATGCGGAACAGCCGGTTCGGCCGGGACAGCCGGGTCGGCCGTGAACGCTCTCTCCCGTGATCTTTGCCCCCTGGATATCCGGAGAATGCAGGACTTGCCGGTATTCGCGCCAATCGCGGCGATCCACGAACGGAACCACCGCCTCGGTGGCCCGCGCCGTCAACCGCCGCCCAGGTGGCTACCCCTTCGCGGCGGCGAACCCTCGCCTGCGCCCCCGTACATGCATCCGTGCGCCCCGTGTGCTGTTGCCGGCAGTCGTAACTAGCCCGTGCCGCCGCCGTAACCCCTGATGTCAAGGGGAGTTGTGTTGAACGTGGAAGAGACCATCGGAGTAGGAGCCCCGCACATTCCCCAACAACGCGGCGAGCGCGTGCTCGATGCCGCCGGGAGATACGCGGAGGACCGGCACTGGGACGTATTTCCGGGCACCTGGCTGGAGGCCGTCGAAGGACGGGAACGCTGCTCGTGCGGGGAGTACGAGTGCCCCGCGCCCGGTGCCCACCCGGCCCGGCCCGACTGGGCCTCCCAGGCCACGGGGAGCGCGTCCACGGCCCGGCGGATGTGGAGCAAGCAGCCCCGCGCCTCCATCCTGCTGCCCACGGGCCGCACCTTCGACGCCCTCGAGGTCTCCGAGTCGGCGGGCTTCCTGGCGCTGGCCCGCATGGAGCGGATGGAGATCCAGCTCGGCCCGGTCACCTGCACGCCCTTCCGCCGGATGCTCTTCTTCGTCCTGCCCGGCGGCTCCCTGAAGGTCGCCGACCACGCCCGCAGGCTCGGCTGGTCCCCCGCCACGCTGGACCTGATCCCCCACGGCGAGGGCAGCTACGTGGTCGCGCCACCCACCCGGATCGGCAACCGGGGCCGGGTCCAGTGGGCCCGGCAGCCCACGCCCGCCAACCGCTGGCTGCCGGACGCGGAGGAGCTCGTCAGCGCCCTGGCGTACGCCTGCGGCCGGGGCACCGCCCCGGCGAGCTGCCGCTGACCGGCGCGCCGGCCGGCACACCGGGACGGCGGCGGGAAGTCCCGACGGTCCGCGAAGTCCTGACAAACCTCATGCCCCCGCCCCTCGACACGCCTCTAGGGTGGTTCCGGGGGGCAGGGCGGAGTCCGTCCCCCGGAACAGCACTCGGGGATTTGAGGAACAGCACGTGGGACGGGAAGCGACGAACGCGACCGGGACGACCGGCATACCGGCGGTCCGCGTCGAGGGACTGTGGAAGCGGTTCGGCGAGCAGGTGGCGGTCGCCGGGATCGACCTGGAGATACCCGCCGGCCGGTTCGTGGGCCTGGTCGGCCCCAACGGCGCCGGGAAGACCACCACCCTCTCCATGGTCACCGGGCTGCTGCGCCCGGACTCCGGCCGGGTGGAGATCGGCGGCGCCGACGTCTGGCAGGACCCGGCCGCCGTCAAGGCCCGCATCGGGGTGCTGCCCGAGGGGTTGAGGATGTTCGAGCGCCTCTCGGGGCGTGAACTCCTCGCCTACACCGGGCGGCTGCGCGGCCTGCCCGGCGACGAGGTCGACAAGCGCGCCACCCAGCTCCTGGACGTCCTCGACCTCGCGGGCGCGCAGAACAAGCTCGTCGTCGACTACTCCACCGGCATGCGCAAGAAGATCGGCCTGGCCGCCGCGCTGCTGCACAATCCCGAAGTCCTCTTCCTCGACGAGCCGTTCGAGGGCGTCGACCCGGTCTCCGCCCAGACGATCCGCAAGGTCCTGGAGCGCTACACCGCCTCCGGCGCCACCGTCGTCTTCTCCAGCCACGTCATGGAACTCGTGGAGTCCCTGTGCTCCTGGGTCGCGGTGCTGGCCGGCGGCCGGATCCGCGCCCACGGCCCCCTCGCGGACGTCCGCGGCGACGCGCCGACCCTCCAGGACGCGTTCCTGGAACTCGTCGGCATGCGCGGCAACGCGGCCGACGACAACCTCGACTGGCTCGGCGGCGGCACCCGATGAGCGCGGCAGCCACCACCTCCACGACCCCCTCCACGCCCTCCTCGCCGACCTCCTCGACGATTCCCGCCACCACCGCCGTCTTCGTCCGGCTGAAGCTGTCGCTGCTGCGCAACGGACTGCGGCAGTCCTCCGGCCGCAAGGCCGTCTGGATCACCTCCCTCGTCCTCGTCTCCCTCTACGCCGCGCTCCAGCTCCTCGGCTTCGTCGCGCTGCGCGGCCACGCCCACGTCGGCGCCCTGACCGTGTGCACGGCGGCCCTGCTGGCGTTCGGCTGGGCGGTGATGCCGCTGTTCTTCCCCGGCGGCGACGAGACCATGGACCCCACCCGGCTGGTGATGCTGCCGCTGCGCCCGACCCCGATGCTGGCGGGCCTGCTGGCCGCGGCCCTGGTGGGCATCGGCCCCGGGTTCACAGTGGCGGTGCTGACCGGCGCGGTGATCGCCAGTGCCCACGGCGCCGCCGCCTTCGCCGTCGGCGTCCTGGCCGTGCCCCTGGCCCTGCTGGTCTGCCTGGCCCTGGCCCGGGCCGTGGCCACGGCCAACGTCCGGCTGCTGACCAGCCGCAAGGGCCGTGACCTGGCCCTGCTGAGCGGTCTGGTCATCGCGGTGGGCGGTCAGCTGTTCAGCCTCGCCATGCAGAAGCTCAACGGCGCCGGCATGGCGAAGCTGGAGTCCGTGGCCGACGTCCTGCGCTGGATCCCGCCGGGCTCCACCCTGGACGCCGTCCGGGCCGCGAGCGACGGCGCGTACGGGCGGGCCGCCGTCGATCTGGCCCTCACCGTCGTCGCGCTCGCCGCCGTCCTGTGGTGGTGGCAGCGCGGCCTGACGAAGGTCATGACCGCCGGCGACGCCTCCACCCTCGGCGCGGCCTCCGTCACCAAGCCCGAGAAGGCCCGCCCCGACGGCTCCGGCCTCGCCCGGCTGCTGCCCGCCGGCCGCACCGGAACCGTCATGCACCGCTCGCTGCGGTACATCTGGCGCGACCCCAAGACCAAGGCGTCCTGGGTCTCCGGGCTCGCGGTGGGCGCGCTGGTGCCGATCGTCAACGCGGCGCAGGGCATGTCCAACATCTGGTTCGCCATGTTCGCGCCGACCATGCTCGGCCTGCAGATGTACAACCAGTTCGGCCAGGACGGCCCGGCCTTCTGGATGGTCCTCCAGACGATCGGCTCCCGCCACGACGCCTACGCCGAACTGCGCGCCCGCGCCCTGACCTTCTCCCTGATCGCCGTCCCGTACGTGGCCCTGGTGGTCACCGGCACGGCCTACTTCACCGGCAGGTGGCAGGACTGGGCCGAGGTCCTGGGCCTGGCCTTCGCCCTCCTGGGCGCCCTCTTCGCCACCGGCGCCCTCGCCTCCGTCCTGGCCCCGTACTCGATCCCGCAGGACAGCGGCTTCAAGAACGTCGCCCCCGGCCAGGGCGCCCTCGCCTGGTTCGGCATGCTGGGCGCCCTCGTCGGCGCCGTCCTCTGCGCCCCGCTGGGCGCCCTCACGATCGGCCTCCACCTCGCGGGCGCCCACGGCTGGCTGTGGACCGTACTGCCGCTGGGCGCGGGCTACGGCGTCCTGGTGACCTGGGCGGGCCTGCGCCTGGCGGCCCCGCGCATGCTGGACCGCCTGCCGGAGATCCTCACGGCGGTGAGCAAGGGGTAGCGGGGATTCCCGTGAAACGCCGGAGGGGCTGGACGGATCCAGCCCCTCCGGCGTTTCGGCATCCGGCGGCGGAGGCTCAGCCCTTGATGTCCGCGTAGCCCTGGACCTCGCGGGGGTCGCGGGGGCCGGGTCCCACGTAGCGGGCCGAGGGGCGTACCAGACGCCCCGTGCGCTTCTGCTCCAGGATGTGCGCGCTCCAGCCCGCCGTGCGGGCGCAGGTGAACATCGAGGTGAACATGTGCGCGGGAACCTCGGCGAAGTCCAGGACGATCGCCGCCCAGAACTCGACGTTCGTGGCCAGCACCCGGTCGGGGCGGCGGTTGTGGAGCTCCTCCAGGGCCGCCTTCTCCAGGGCCTCGGCGACCTCGAAGCGCGGGGCCGCCAGCTCCTTGGCCGTACGGCGCAGGACGCGGGCGCGGGGGTCCTCGGCGCGGTAGACGCGGTGGCCGAAGCCCATGAGGCGCTCGCCCTTGTCGAGGGCGTTCTTGACGTAGGCGACGGCGTCGCCGGTGCGCTCGATCTCCTCGATCATGCCGAGGACGCGGGAGGGCGCGCCGCCGTGCAGCGGGCCGGACATGGCGCCGACCGCGCCCGACAGGGCCGCCGCGACGTCCGCGCCCGTGGAGGCGATGACGCGGGCGGTGAACGTGGAGGCGTTCATGCCGTGCTCGGCGGCGGAGGTCCAGTAGGCGTCGACGGCCTTGACGTGCTTGGGGTCGGGCTCGCCCCGCCAGCGCTTCATGAAGCGCTCGACGACCGTCTCCGCCTTGTCGATCTCCCGCTGCGGCACCATCGGCAGTCCCTGGCCGCGGGCCGACTGGGCGACGTACGACAGGGCCATCACGGCGGCCCGGGCGAGGTTGTCGCGGGCGGTGGCCTCGTCGATGTCGAGAAGGGGCTTGAGGCCCCAGACGGGCGCGAGCATCGCCAGCGCGGACTGCACGTCGACGCGGATGTCACCCGAGTGGACG
The DNA here is from genome assembly GCF_054551825.1 of Streptomyces sp. L500. NCBI lineage: Bacteria > Bacillati > Actinomycetota > Actinomycetes > Kitasatosporales > Streptomycetaceae > Streptomyces > Streptomyces sp. L500. The sequence continues at coordinate 98,898 of NZ_JBTOLC010000004.1, read as the reverse complement.
GGGATGGGGAACGGCTCGGCCGGCGGGAGCCCGGGGTTGAAGGCGCCGTCGACCAGCAGCCCCCAGACGTTGCCGAAGGAGACGTTGCCCACCAAGTCCTCGATGTCGACGCCTCGGTAGCGGAGGGAACCGCCTTCCTTGTCGGGTTCGGCGATCTCCGTTTCGAACGCGACGACTCCTTCGAGTCCGGGGACGAAGTCGGACATCAGGCGGCTCCTCATGATGTGTGCGACAAGCGGCTGCCGACCGGCGGACCGTCCGGGATCTCCGGAGGTCCGGCCATGGATCGGAAGAGGTCAATGGGGTTGGGCTTGCGGCTGTTGCTTTCCGGTGGGGGTGGTGCTTCCGGTGGGGGTGCTGCGCTCCGGTAGGAGTGGCCGGCGCGGTTACGCGGCAGCATGCGCGGCTCGCGGTCCGTTCCGGTCTACCCGGTCATGCCCCGTGCGGATGTACTTCACCCCGGACATCACCCGGGCTCCGCAGAAGTACGGTGCCGGGTCCGGGGCCGGACACGATAGCCGGAGCTGACGGGAAGCCACAGCTGTCCACCGGTGATTTTGGGGGGTTCGGGGCTTGCGGGGAAGGTGATGTCCGGCACACCCAACTTTCCACTGGTGAAAGGGTTACGGAGCGGGATTCCGGGGCAGGAGAGCCGCCCGAACACCCGTCCGCCCGCAATGTCGGCCACCCCGTGCTGCAAGATGTCCACGTGTCCCACGCCGACGACTACACATCCGACGACGCCGACGACGCCTACGACGGCGATGACGGCCTCGAGTACGGACTCGCGTTCGACCTCCAGCACGACCTGGCCGCCATGCGGGCGCACTACCGCTCCGCGGGCCTGTCCGAGACGGAGCTGACGGCCGACCCGTACGAGCAGTTCGCGCACTGGTTCACCGAGGCCGCCGCGAGCGAGCTCCACGAGCCCAACGCCATGGTCGTCTCCACGGCCGACGCCGCCGGACGGCCCAGCTCCAGGACGGTGCTGCTCAAGGGGTACGACCGGCGGGGCTTCGTCTTCTACACCAACTACAACTCCCGCAAGGCAAGGGAGATCGCGCAGAACCCGCGCGTCTCCCTGCTGTTCCCCTGGTACCCCCTGGCCCGGCAGGTCGTCGTCACCGGTACGGCCGAACGGGTGCCGGCCGAGGAGACCGCCGCGTACTTCCGTGCGCGCCCCTATGGTTCGCAGATCGGCGCCTGGGCGAGCGAGCAGTCGACGGTGGTCGCCTCCCGCGCCGAACTCGACGCGGCGTACGAGCGAATGGCCGCCCGCCATCCGGAGGGCGAGCCCGTGCCGGTGCCGCCGCACTGGGGCGGCTTCCGGGTGACGGCGGAGACGGTCGAGTTCTGGCAGGGCCGGGAGAACCGCCTCCACGACAGGCTCCGGTACGTCCGCGACGAGACCGCGAAGACGGGCTGGCAAGTGGAACGCCTCTGCCCGTAGAGCCACCCGGGCCCCAGGGAGCCACCCGGCTCCGTAGAGCCATCCGGGCCCGAAAACGCAGACGGCCCGTGGGCTGCTACCGCCTCCCCGCCTGACGGCGGAGCGACGGTGCCGAGCGGACGACTCGGCGGCCCACGGACCGGGTGACTGCTTGGGATTGGCCGGCGTGGCCGGCGCTGCGTAGGAACGCGACGACGGGCGCTAGCCCGCAGTCACCTCACGCGTCCGGAAAGAAATCATGTCCCGAACCACCTCCCTTCTCGTGTGCCTCACAGCCTAGGAACGGCCGCGCGCCCCCGGCAAGCGAATTTCCTTGGGCATCGATTTCGGCGAAGTCGGTGTGGGGTGCGCCGGGGTCGAGTTGAATGCCGGTCGTGCAGGACTTGCAGGGCACGCGGACACGTCCAGCGGGGGGTATCTCGTGACGGCTCCACACCAGCCCGGCCCCACCGGCCACCGGGCGGCCCCGGAGAGCGAGGACCACGACCTCCTGGCGGCGCTTCTCGACGGCATGGACGCGGCACTGTGCGCGTTCGACGCCGACGGTCACGTCACCCACTGGAACCGCGAGGCCGAGCGGATACTCGGCTGGACGCCCGAGGAGGCCGTGGGCCGCCGGGGCCTGGGCGGCTGGGCCGCCCGCGAGGCGGACGCCGAGGAGGTCACCGGGCGGCTGCTGGGCGTGATGAAGTCGCCGGGCCGCCAGGTGGACGAGTTCGCGCTGCTCACCAAGGACGGCCGGCGGGTGCTCGTCCGCGTCCAGTCCTCCACCGTGCCCGGCACGGACGGCAGACCGGCGGGGGTGTACTGCGCGTTCAGCGAGGTGCACACCCAGATCGACCTGGAACGGTCCGTCGCCCTGAGCGAGGCGCTGTTCGGCGACGCGTCCTGGGGCGTGGTGCTGGTCGACGCCGACCTGCGCCCCGCCCTGGCCAACGCCCACGCCGCCCGCGCCCTGCGCACGAGCCGCACCGCCCTACTGGGCCGCCCCCTGGGCGAACTGCTCGACCAAGGCGTCGAGGAAGTGGAGGGCGCCCTCCAGCACGTCCTGGCCGCCGGCGCGCCGCCCGCGCCCACCGAGCTGTGGGTGACCGTCCGCGACCACGGCGGCGGCCCCTCGCCCGTCCCGGAGCGGCGCTGCTGGCGCAGCGGTTTCCTGCGGCTGGCCACCCCGCTGGTCGAGGAACCCGTCCCCCTGGGCGTGGCCTGGCTGTTCCTCGACGTCACCAAGACCCGGCTGGCGGAGCAGGAGAGCGCCCGGCTGCGCTTCCGGGGCAGCCAGCTGCACCGGGCTGGGCGGGCGGTCGCGGAGTGCGAGGACCCCATGGAGGCCGCGGCCCTCTACATGGACTTCGCCCTCGCGGGCTTCGCCGACCACGCCCTGATCGACCTGCTGCCCGAGCCCCGGCCCGTCCCGGAGGGCCCGATCCGGCTGATCCGCGCCGCGGCGACGCCCGCCTGGGCCCCGGGCCAGGGCCCCCTGACCTCGGCGGGCGGCCTGCCGGTCCCCTACCTCGACGGTCACCCGGCGCTCCAGGCCGTCGAGCGCTGCGGCTCGGTGCGTGCGGCGGCGGACCGTTCGGAGAACTGGGCCGCCACCCGCAAATGGCCCGACGGCACCCGCCACGCCCTGTCCACGGCCCTGCGCAGCCGGGGCCGGACGGTGGGCGTCGTCACCTTCCTACGAGGCGGCTCGCGCCGCGCCTTCGACCGCGCGGACGCGATCTACGCGGAGGACATCGCCTCCCGGGTGGCGGCCTCGATCGACCTGGCGGTGACGACGGCGGGCTGAAGCCCTCAGTGGTGCCGGAAGAAGATCCGGTCGCCGTACTCCGCCAGCACCCGCCCGTTCCACTCGTGGCCACCGTCCACGTTGCCCGACCGCAGCATCGGCGGGTCGATGCCGCGCGCCGCGAGCTCCCCGGCCGCCGCGGCCATGACGGCCTGCATCACGGCGCTCGCCACGACCGTCGACGCGGGCCCGAAGGGCGCCGCGATGCCCTCGGAGGTCAGCTCCGCGTCCCCCACAGTGATCTTGGTGTCGACGACGACGTCGCAGTGGTCCTTCAAGAACGTTCCGGACACATGGCGGGATCGGGTCTCCTCGGCATAGGCCAGGGACGTGACCCCGATGACCCCGAGACCGAGGGCGCGGGCGTTCATGGCCATCTCGACGGGCAGCGCGTTGCGCCCGGAGAGGGAGATGACGACGAGGACGTCGCCCGGCCGCGCGGGGCTGGTGTCCAGGACCGCCCCGGCCAGCCCGTCCACCCGCTCCAGCGCGCTGCCCAGCGTGGCGGGCATGACGTCGATGCCGACGACGCCCGGCACGGCCAGCAGGTTCACCAGGGCGAGCCCGCCCGCGCGGTAGACGACGTCCTGGGCGGGGAGCGAGGAGTGCCCGGCGCCGAAGACGAAGATCCGGCCGCCGTCCGCCACCGTGCCGGCGATCAAGGCACCGGCGTCCGCGACGGCGCCCGCCTCCTCGTCGCGCACCCGCCGCAGCAGGCCGATCGCGGCGTCGAAGAACTGCCCGGCCGGCTTACTGTCGCTCATCGCTGCGGGACTCCTTGGCTCGACTCGGCTCGACGCTCGCCCGACGCCCGACGCCCGACGCCCGACGACGGAACACGCGTGGCAGGACATATCCCCCCGGTTCGCACCCCGGACGACTGTCGTGGCGCGGATCACGTTGCGTGCTGGACCAGGGCGCTGTCAATACGGACGAGGCGGGCGGAGGCGTGGGCGGCCCCGTTGTCGGTGCCATGCGTCAGAATTGAGTCCAGGGCCAGCGCACGACTTATCGAGGGGCACGGCATGTCCGGACTGATCGACACCACGGAGATGTACCTCCGCACCATTCTCGAGCTGGAAGAGGAAGGTGTGGTCCCCATGCGCGCCCGCATCGCCGAGCGGCTCGATCAGAGCGGCCCGACGGTCAGCCAGACCGTGGCCCGTATGGAGCGCGACGGACTGGTCACGGTCGCGGGCGACCGCCACCTGGAGCTCACGGAGGAGGGCCGGCAGCTGGCCACCCGCGTGATGCGCAAGCACCGGCTGGCCGAGTGCCTGCTCGTCGACGTGATCGGCCTGGAGTGGGAGCAGGTGCACGCCGAGGCCTGCCGCTGGGAGCACGTGATGAGCGAGGCCGTCGAGCGGCGGGTGCTGGAGCTGCTGCGCCACCCCACGGAGTCGCCGTACGGCAACCCGATCCCGGGCCTGGAGGAGCTGGGCGAGAAGGCCGAGGCCGACCCGTTCCTCAATGACGGCATGGTCAGCCTGATGGATCTGGAGCCGGGCACCGACGGCAAGACCGTCGTCGTGCGCCGCATCGGCGAGCCGATCCAGACCGACGCCCAGCTGATGTACACGCTGCGCCGCGCCGGGGTGCAGCCGGGTGCGGTGGTCAGTGTGACGGAGTCGCCCGGTGGAGTGATGGTGGGAAGCAGTGGCGAGGCCGCCGAGCTGGCGGCGGACATCGCCGCGCATGTCTTCGTCGCCAAGCGCTGACCTGCCTCGACGCCGGAGACGGACCGGCCGCGCCGGGTACGTATACCGCCTTACGTAAAGCTGCCGAGCCGCGGCGGAATCGGCGCGCCCGGGGCCGAGCCGTGCCACGCTGGCGCTGAGTGCCGAAACGCATATGCGCGCGCAGCCGACCGGGGGGAGGGGCTGGGATGAGGCCGGCGGACCGGCGTCGACACGGAACGGGGCTCCAGCGAGAAGGACCCCGGCGACACGGAAAGCGACACGGAAAAGGGCCCCGGCGCCCTTACGAGCGGCCGGGGCCCCACCTCCCCGTTCTCCCCCACAGCGACCCGGAGCCCCGAGCTCCCAGGGTGCGCCGCGCGGACCTTCTTCCCCGAACGGTCCGCGCCCAGATCGATTCCTCCCCTGGTCGCAGACGGTCAATCCTTCCGCCCGGTCACTCGAACGAGGGGTGTTGCGCGCGACAACGGTTCATTCGAATGGAAGTTCCATAGGGTGGAGCTGCTCGGGGGAGACGAGGGGGTGCCAGGGCTCATGGTGCGGCGCATCGAGGTGACGGGAAGCGGCGGAGTGCGGCTCGCCGCCTGGGAGTTCGCCGAACCGCCGAAGGCCGGCGGCAGCGGGCGGTACGACGGCGGGCCGGTGCCGGGCCCCGGTTCCCGGCCGGGCGGGGTGCTCCTCCTCCACGGCCTCCTGGGCCGCGCCGCGCACTGGGCGCAGACGGCCCGCTGGCTCTCCACGCGCTACCGCACGATCGCCCTCGACCAGCGCGGCCACGGCCGCAGCGACAAGCCCGTCAGCGGCCCCTACGCCCGCGAGGCATATGTCGCCGACGCGGAGGCGGCGGTCGAGCAGCTCGGCCTCGCGCCCGTCACCCTGATCGGCCACGCCATGGGCGCCCTCACCGCCTGGCAGCTCGCCGCCCGCCGCCCCGACCTCGTCCGCGCCCTGGTCATCTGCGACATGCGCGCCTCGGCCCTCGGCGCGGCCACCCAGCGCGAGTGGAGCCAGTGGCTGGGCTCCTGGCCGGTGCCGTTCGCCACGCTCGCGGACGTACGGAAGTGGTTCGGCGAGGACGATCCGACGCTGGAGCGCCCCGCCCCCAGCCGGGGGGATTTCTACGCGGAGGTGATGGCGGAGCGCGCCGACGGCTGGCGGCCGCTGTTCTTCCGCCGCCAGATGCTCCAGGCCCGCGAGGGCTACGCCCATGACGCGCACTGGGAGGAGCTGGCCCTGGTCGAGTGCCCGACGCTGGTCGTCCGCGGCCTGGACGGCGCGCTGGGGCGGGCGGAGGCCCAGGAGATGGTCCGCGTCCTGCCGCGCGGCCGCTACGCCGAGGTGCCGGACGCGGGCCATCTGATCCATTACGACCAGCCGGACGGCTGGCGGCGCGTCACCGAGCCCTTCCTGGACGCGGCGGTTCCGGCGTAAGGACCGAGGGGGCCAAGGATCGAGAGAACCGCTGATTAATTCAACAGTCGTTGACATACTGGCCCGACCGGGTGTGCACTGGTGGTACGAGCCGAGCCCCGGCCGTGCCGGGGCGATTCACCGGGAGCTGTCATGTCCGAGTCCGCCACGTCCGGGTTCACCGCGGACGTCCTGGTCGTAGGGGCCGGCCCGACCGGCCTCCTTCTCGCCGGCGATCTCGCCGCCGCGGGCGTGCGGGTCGTGGTGCTGGAGAAGCGCGCCGAGGAATCCAACCTCACCCGCGCCTTCGCCATCCACGCGCGCACCCTGGAGGTGCTCGACGCCCGCGCGCTCGCCGAGCCGCTGATCGCGACCGGCACGTTCATTCCCGGCGTACGGCTCCCCGGCGGCGCCCGCGTCGAGATGGCCGCCCTCGACAGCCGCTTCGCCGGCGTCCTGATCACCCCCCAGTACGAACTGGAAGGGCTGCTGGAGAAGCGCGCGCTCGCGGCCGGCGCCGAGATCCGGCGCGGCGCGCGGGTGACCGGGCTGCGACAGGACGCGGAGGGCGTCGACGTGGACGTGGCGCCCGCCGAGGAGGGCGGGGAGCCCGTCATCCTCCGGAGCCGCTATGTCGTCGGCACGGACGGGGTGCGCAGTGCCGTCCGCGAGGCGATCGGCATGCCCTTCCCGGGGCAGGCCGTCCTGCGCTCGGTCATGCTCGCCGACGTCCGGCTGGACGCCGCGCCGGACGAGGTGCCCGCCTTCAAGGGCACGACCGAGTGCTTCGCGATCATCGTCCCCTTCGGCGACGGCTGGTACCGCGTCATCGCCTGGGACCGGAACGCGGATCTGCCCTCCAGCGCCCCCGTCGACTTCGAGAACCTCAAGGCCGTCACCCGGACCGCCTTCGGCAAGGACTTCGGCATCCGCGACCCCCGCTGGACCTCGCGCTTCCACAGCGACGAACGCCAGGTGCCGCGCTACCGGGACGGCCGGGTCTTCCTCGCGGGCGACGCCGCGCACGTCCACTCCCCGGCCGGCGGCCTGGGCCTCAACGCGGGCGTCCAGGACGCCGCCAACCTCGGCTGGAAGCTCGCCGCCGTCCTCGCCGGCCGGGGCGGCGAACGCCTCCTCGACAGCTACCACGAGGAGCGGCACCCGGTCGGCGCGATGGTGCTGCGCATCAGCGGCGCCCTCATCCGCGCGGTCCTGGCGTCCACGCCGCTCACCAGGGGCGTGCGCAACGCGGTGGGCACCGTGGCCCGCCTCGCGCCGTTCGCGGTGCGCCGGGCGGCGCTCTACGTCTCCGGCATCGGCATCCACTACCCGGCCCCGCCCGGCTCCCACCCCCTGACGGGCCACCGGGCCCCGGACCTGCCCCTGGCGGAGCTGGACGGCCACCCCTCACGACTGTACGAGGCCCTCCGGGCGGGCACGTACGTACGGGTGGTGCCGAGGAAGGCCGACGTGAAGGCCGAGCCCGGCGTCCTGACGGTGACCCGCGCGGACGCCCAGCGCACCACCCTCCTCGTCCGCCCGGACGGCTACGTGGAGTCCGCGTCGGAGAGCTGAGGCCGGGGCCCGCCCCACCCGAGTCCGCCCGGCCGGGGCGCCCGCACGGCACCCCGGCCGGTGGGTCACTCGGTGGTCGTCGGCGTAGTGGTCGCCTGCAACACCCCGAACGTCGCGCCGAACGGGTCGCGGAGCATCGCCACGCGGGCCACGCCCGGTACGTCGATCGGTGGGATGAGCGTCTCGGCGCCGCGTTCCGTGGCCGTCTTCGCCACGCCGTCGCAGTCGCGGGTCGCGAAGTACGGGTGCCATTCGGAGCGTGAGCCCGCTGCCAGGTTTTCGGGGAGCAGTTGCATGATGGCGCCGTGCTGGGCCTCCCGGCCGGAGCCGGAGGGGGAGATGATGGCGAGGACGTGGGTGCCGACCTCGATCTCCCAGCCGGTGTCCCAGGGGAGGACCGCACCGTAGAAGGTTTTAGCCGCGGCCGCGTCCGTGGTGTAGAGCTCGGTCCAGCAGAGCGCGCCGGCGGTGTTGATCGCGTCCAGGGAGTCGACCTCGCGCGGCTGCCAGACGGCGAAGCGGGCGCCGGTCGGGTCGGTGAAGCCGGCCGCGCGGCCGGCCATCAGGACGTCGTGGGCCGCGAAGCGGACCATGCCGCCCGCCTGCTCCACGGCCTTGGCCGTGGCGTCGGCGTCCGCGGTGCGGAAGTAGATCTGCCACTCGGCGGCCGTGCCGGCCTCCGCCAGCGGGCCGCAGCTCGCCACGGTCCTCCCGGCCAGGCGGAAGAGCCCGAACTCCCGTTCCTCCGGCCCCACGGGCTCGTACCGCCAGCCGAAGACGTCGCCGTAGAAGGCGGCGGACGCGGCGGCGTCCGGGGTCGTGAGGCCGAGCCAGTTGGGCCCGCCCGGTACCTGCGTCGCTGTGAGCATGACGAACTCCTCGTCCTCGGCAACTCCCGCACGCCAACCCCCTGAGCATGCCCACCCGGAGGCCCCGACTCGCCCGGGTTCGGCCTCTCGGTCCCGGACGCGCCACGCGGCGATGGCAGGCTTGGGGCATGCGTCCCTTCCGTCCCGCCCTCGCCGCCGCCGTCCTGGGAATCGCCGCATCGGCCCTGCTCCTCCCGTCGGGCGTCCTCCCGCCGGGCACCACGCCCGCGCGCGCCGACGGGAGCGGCCGCGAGACGCCCTCCGGCTTCACCATCGAGGACTCCCGCATCAAGGAGTCCAGCGGCCTGGCCGCCAGCCGGGCCCACCCCGGCGTCTACTGGACGCACAACGACAGCGGCGACGGCCCGTACGTCTACGCCGTGGACAGCCGGACCGGGCGCACGGTCGCCCGGGTGACGCTCGACGGCGTCGACGCCCGGGACGTCGAGGCGATCTCCCTCGGCCCCGACGGGAACCTCTACCTGGGCGACATCGGCGACAACCTCGGCGGCACCTGGCCCGACGTCCGCGTCCACCGCTTCCCCGAGCCGAAGGAGCTCACGGGCGACATCACCGTCACCCCCACCACCTACACCGTCCGCTACGAGGACGGGCCGCGCGACGCCGAGTCCCTGATGGTCCACCCCCGCACCGGCCGGGTCTACATCGTCAGCAAGAAGCAGTCCGGGAAGGGGGCCCTCTACGAGGCCCCGGAGCCGCTCTCCGCGTCCGGCGTGAACACGTTCCGCCGCGTCGCCGACATCGACGTATGGGCCACGGACGCGGCGTTCTCCCCCGACGGCACCCGGCTCGTCGTCCGCGGCTACTTCGACGCCCGCGTCTACCGCTGGGAGAACGGCCGCCCGGTGAAGGAGCTCGGCCGTCCCGTCGTGCCCCTGCAACGCCAGGGCGAGTCGGTGACGTTCACCCCCGACGGCCGGACGCTGATGTACGGCTCGGAGGGCGCCCGCAGCAAGGTCGTCCCGATCGAGCTCGACGACGAGCTCCTGCCGGACAGCGCCGCGAAGCGAAAGGGGGAGGACAAGGGCGGTGCCGGGCAGGCCGCCGACGTGGGCTCGGACGGCGGCCCCCACACCCTGACCCTCGGAGCCGGCGCCCTCGCCGTCGTGGCCGCCCTGGCCCTCGCCCTCCGCCGGCTGTTCCGGCGGCGTACATAAAAGGCGAACATAAAAAAAGGGGGAGGGCGCGCGCCCTCCCCCCCAACCGGCTCTCAGCCCAGCCGCTCGATCACATAGTCCACGCACGCCGTCAGCGCCTCGACGTCCGCCGGGTCGATCGCCGGGAACATCGCCACCCGCAGCTGGTTGCGGCCCAGCTTGCGGTACGGCTCGGTGTCCACGACGCCGTTGGCCCGCAGGGCCTTGGCGACGGCCGCCGCGTCCACGTCGTCCGAGAAGTCGATCGTGCCGATGACCGCCGACCGCTTCGCCGGGTCCGCGACGAACGGGGACGCGTGCTTGGACGCCTCCGCCCAGCCGTACAGCGTCCGCGCCGACGTCGCCGTGCGCCGCACCGCCCAGTCCAGGCCGCCCTGGCCGTTGAGCCACTCCAGCTGCTGGTTCAGCAGGAACAGGGTGGAGAGGGCGGGGGTGTTGTACGTCTGGTTCTTCAGGGAGTTGTCGATCGCCGTCGGCAGCGAGAAGAACTCCGGGACGTGCCGCCCGGACGCGTGGATCCGCGCCGCCCGCTCCAGGGCCGCCGGGGAGAAGACCGCCAGCCACAGGCCGCCGTCGGCGGCGAAGGACTTCTGCGGGGCGAAGTAGTAGACGTCGCTCTGGGCGATGTCCACGGGCAGGCCGCCCGCGCCGGACGTGGCGTCGACCAGCACCAGCGCGCCCTCGTCGGCACCCGCGACGCGCTTGACGGGCGCGGCGACACCGGTGGAGGTCTCGTTGTGGGTGAGGGCGTAGACGTCGACGCCCGCCTCCGCCTCCGCCTCCGGGTGGGTGCCCGGCTCGGAGGAGATCACCGTCGGCTCGGCCAGCCAGGGCGCCAGCTTCGCGGCCTTGGCGAACTTCGACGAGAACTCGCCGAAGGACAGGTGCTGCGACTTGGACTCGATGAGACCGTGCGTGGCGATGTCCCAGAACGCGGTGGAGCCGCCGTTGCCGAGGATCACCTCGTAGCCCTCGGGGAGGGAGAAGAGCTCCCGGATGCCGTCGCGCACGCTGCCGACCAGGTTCTTCACCGGGGCCTGGCGGTGGGACGTGCCGAGGAGGGAGGTGCCGGTCGCGGCCAGGGCGTCGAGCGCCTCCGTCCGCACCTTGGACGGGCCCGCGCCGAAACGACCGTCGGCGGGCTTGATGTCAGCGGGAATCTGGATATCAGCCACGGCCGCAGCCTAGTCCGTGCCTTCTGCCTGCGGAAACGTCCCGTCCACCCGATGAGACGATTCCGCCGGTAACCTCCACGGTCCGCCGGTAACCTCCCCGGTCCGGGGGAAGGGTGGTCGTATGGGCGATCACAGCAGTCACGACGGTCCCGCAGACGAGCTACGCGCGTCCCTCCGCGCATCCGTGCGCGGCGACGTCGACTTCACCGCCTCCGCCCGCGCCCTCACGACCATGGACGCCTCCAACTACCGCCGCGTTCCGCTCGGGACCGTCGCACCCCGCGACGCCGACGACGTCGCCGCCGCGCTCGCCGTCTGCCGCGAGCACGGGGTCCCGGTGGTGGCGCGCGGCGGCGGGACGTCGATCGCCGGGCAGGCGACCGGCGAGGGCGTGGTCCTCGACTTCACCCGGTACATGACCGACGTCGTACGGATCGACCCCGAGGCCCGCACCGCCGTCGTCCGGCCCGGCGTCGTCCTCGACACGCTCCGGACGGCGGCCGGCGCGCACGGGCTGACCTTCGGGCCGGACCCGTCGACGCACGGCCGCTGCACCCTCGGCGGGATGATCGGCAACAACGCCTGCGGCGCCCATTCGGTGGCCTGGGGCACCACGGCCGACAACGTCCTCGCCCTGGACGTGCTGACGTACGGCGGCGAACACGCCCGACTCGGCGCAGGCAGAGGGCTCGACGGGCTCCCTACCCGCCTCGCGAGGGGCGTACGGGCCCTCGTGGACGGCCACTTGGCCCTCCTCCGCACCGGCTTCCCCTCCCCCACCCTCCCCCGCCGCATCTCCGGTTACGCGCTCGACGCCCTGCTGCCCGAGCGCGGCACGGACCTCGTCCGGGCCTTCACCGGCACCGAGGGCACCCTCGGGCTGATCACCGAGGCGACCGTCCGGCTCGTCGCCGCCCCCGCCGCCCGCGCGCTGGTGGTGCTCGGTTACCCCGACGAGGGCTCGGCCGCCGACGCCGCGTCCGTCCTCCTGCCGCACAAGCCCCTGACGGTCGAGGGCATGGCGGCCGACCTGGTCCCGGGCCCGGACCGGGACGCGCTGCCGAAGGGCGCGGCCTGGCTCTTCGTCGAGGTCGGCGGCGCCACGCCCGGCGAGGCGGCGGCCCGGGCGGAGGAACTCCGCCGGGCGGCCGCCGCCGACGGCGCGAGCGGCCACGCCGTGCTGACCGAACCGGCCGCCCAACGGGCCCTGTGGCGCGTGCGCGAGGACGCGGCCGGCACCGCGACCCGGCTGCCCGACGGCGGCGAGGCCTGGCCGGGCTGGGAGGACTGCGCCGTTCCGCCGCAGCGCCTCGGCGCGTACCTGCGGGAGTTCCGGGCGCTGCTGGGCCGCCACGGGCTGCGCGGCGCGCCCTTCGGGCACTTCGGCGAGGGCTGTGTGCACATCCGCCTCGACGTCGACCTCCTGACCCCGGCGGGAGTGCGCCGCTACCGCGACTTCTCCCACGACATGGCGGACCTCGTCGTCGCCCACGGCGGCTCGCTCTCCGGCGAGCACGGCGACGGCCAGGCCCGGGCGGAGCTGCTCCCCCGGATGTACGGGACGGAGGCCGTCCACCTCTTCGAGCGCTTCAAGGACCTCTGGGACCCGGCGGGCGGCCTCAACCCCGGCATGATCGTCCGCCCCTACCCACTGGACCGGAACCTCCGCTTCGAGGTGCTGCCCAAGGGGCCGGTCCCCGTGGAGTTCGGCTATCCGGAGGACGGCGGGGACTTCACGGCGGCGGTCCGGCGGTGCGTCGGAGTGGCCAAGTGCCGGGAGACGACGGCCGGTACGGGTGTGATGTGCCCGTCCTACCGGGTCACCCGTGACGAGCGGCACTCCACCCGGGGCCGGGCCCGGCTGCTGCACGAGATGCTGGCGGGCGAGCTCGTCACGGACGGCTGGCGCTCGGAGGAGGTGCGCGAGGCCCTCGACCTGTGCCTGGCGTGCAAGGGCTGCCGCAGCGACTGCCCGGTGGGCGTGGACATGGCCACGTACAAGGCCGAGTTCCTCCACCACCACTACGCGGGCCGGCTGCGGCCCGCCGCCCACTACTCGATGGGCCGGCTGCCGGTCTGGCTCCGGGCGGCCGCCGCCGTACGGGCCGCGCCCGTGCTCAACGGACTGGCACGGGTACGACCACTGGCGGCCGCCGCCAAGCGGCTGGGCGGCATCGCCCCGGAACGGGACATCCCACCGCTGGCGGCGGAACCTTTCACCAGGTGGTGGCGGGGGCGGGAGCGTCGTGGCAGCGCGCACCACCACGGAAGCCCGCCACCCGATGCCGCGAACCGCCTGATCCTTTTCCCCGACACCTTCACCGACCACCTCTCCCCCGGCGTGGGCCGCGCCGCCGTCGCCGTCCTGGAGGACGCCGGGCTGCACGTCACCGTCCCGGCCAGGCCCGTTTGCTGCGGCCTGACCTGGCTGAGCACCGGCCAGCTCGACCGCGCCCGCGCCGTCATGCGCCGGACACTCGACACGCTCGACGCCCCCGACACCCCCGCCCCCCTCCTCGTCCTCGAACCGAGCTGCGCCGCCGCCCTCCGCACCGACCTCCCGGAGCTGCTTCCGGACGATCCGCGCGCCGCGCGCCTCGCCGCGTCCGTACGGACCTTCGCGCAGGTCCTTGAGGAGCGCGCCCCGCACTGGGAGCCGCCCCGCGTCGGCCGGCCCGTCGCCGGGCAGACGCACTGCCACCAGCACGCCGTGCTCGGCGACGCGGCCGAGCGCCGCCTCCGCGAAAAGGCGGGCCTGCACGGCGACTTGAGCGGCGGATGCTGCGGCCTCGCCGGTGACTTCGGCTTCACGCGCGGCCACTACGACGTGTCCGTCGCCTGCGCCGAGGAACAGCTGCTCCCCGCCCTGCGCCGGGCGCCCGAGGGGGCGTACGTCCTCGCGGACGGGTTTTCCTGCCGTACACAGATTCGTCAACTCGCGGACACCGAAAGCCTTCATCTGGCCGAGGCGCTGGCCCGCCACCTCCCCTCCTCGCCCTCGCCGACCGGCCGAAAATGATGCAAGCACGCTTGCTTGTTTCCGGGCCCGCTGTCACCCTCCGGTGCCATGCCCGAACCCGCTTCCGCCCCGGTGCTGCGTGTCGGCAACGCCTCCGGCTTCTACGGCGACCGTTTCGACGCCCTGCGCGAGATGCTCACCGGCGGCCCCCTGGACGTCCTGACCGGCGACTACCTCGCCGAGCTGACCATGCTCATCCTCGGCCGGGACCGGCTGAAGGATCCCGGGACCGGCTACGCGCGCACCTTCCTCGGCCAGTTGGAGGAGGGCCTGGGGCTGGCCGCCGATCGCGGCGTGAAGATCGTCGCCAACGCGGGCGGCCTCAACCCCTCCGGGCTCGCCGAGCGGATCGCGGAGCTCGCCGACCGCGTCGGCGTTCCAGCGCGCATCGGCTACGTCACCGGTGACGACCTCCTGACGGACGGGGTCCCCGAAGCCCCCTGGATCAAGGGCGCCCTCACCGCCAACGCCTACCTCGGCGGCGCGGGCATCGCCGAGTGCCTGCGGGCGGGCGCGGACATCGTGGTGACCGGCCGGGTGACGGACGCGGCGCTGGTCACCGGCCCGGCGATGGCCCACTTCGGCTGGACCGACGACGATCTCGACCCGCTCGCGGGCGCGGTCGTCGCCGGGCACATATTGGAGTGCGGCACGCAGGCGACGGGCGGCAACTACTCCTTCTTCCAGGACGTCCTCGGCGAGCACACCCCGCCACGCCCCGGCTTCCCGCTCGCCGAGATCCACGCCGACGGCTCCGCCGTCATCACCAAGCACCCGGGGACGGGCGGCGCGGTGACCGTCGGGACGGTCACCGCGCAGCTGCTGTACGAGACGGCGGGCGCCCGCTACCCCGGGCCCGACGTGACCGCCCGGCTGGACACGGTGCGGCTCACCGCCGACGGCCCGGACCGGGTGCGCGTCGACGGGGTGCGCGGCGAGTACCCGCCGCCCACGCTGAAGGTGGGCGTCACCCGTGCCGGGGGCCACCGTTACGAGGTCACCTTCGTGCTGACCGGCCTGGACGTCGAGGCCAAGGCCCGGCTCGTCCGCGCGCAGCTCGACGGGGTGCTCGCCGTCCACCACCCCGCCGAGGTCCGCTGGACCCTCGCCCGTACGGACCGGTCCGACGCGCCCGTCCAGGAGGAGGCGAGCGCGCTGCTGCGCCTGGTGGTGCGCGACCGCGACTCCGAGGCGATCCGGGCCGTCCGGGCGGCGTGCGTCGAGCTGGCCCTGGCCAGCTACCCCGGCTTCCACATCGCCGCGCCGCCCGGCAAGGGCACGCCGTACGGGGTGTTCGAGGCGGCGTACGTGCCGCCGGAGGCGGTCCGGCACGTGGCCGTGCTGCCGGACGGCGCGCGGGTGCCGGTCCTGCCGCCGCCGGCCCGGACCGGGGGCCGGGGCGCGGCCGTGGGCCGCCCGGCGGTGCTGCTGCCCGACCCGCTGCCCGCCGGGCCCACGCGCCGGGCGCCCCTGGGGCTGATCGCGGGGGCGCGCAGCGGGGACAAGGGAGGCAGCGCGAACATCGGTGTGTGGGCGCGTGGCGAGGGTGCGTGGCGCTGGCTCGCGCACGAGCTGACCGTACCGAGGCTGCGGCAACTGCTGCCGGAGACGTCCGGGTTCGTCGTGGAGCGGCACGTGCTGCCCAACCTCCGGGCGCTGAACTTCGTCGTGCACGGCCTGCTGGGCGAGGGCGTCGCCTCCCAGGCCCGCTTCGACCCGCAGGCCAAGGCCGTGGGCGAGTGGCTGCGCTCCCGGCACGTGGACCTCCCCGAATCGCTGCTGCGGGAGTTACGCGAGACACGGGAGACACGAGGGCTGGAGGAGCTGTGACCGTCCTGCGCTCCGCCCTCGATCCGGCCTCCGCCGACCACGTGGCCAACCGCGCCGCCATGCTGGCCAAGCTCGCCGAGGTCCAGGCCGAGCACGCCAAGGCCGTCGCGGGCGGCGGCGAGAAGTACACCGCCCGGCACCGCGCCCGCGGCAAGCTGCTCGCCCGCGAGCGCGTCGAGCTGCTGCTCGACCCCGACACCCCGTTCCTGGAGCTGTCACCCCTGGCGGGCTGGGGCAGCGACCACACCGTCGGCGCGTCGCTCGTCACCGGCATCGGCGTGGTCGAGGGCGTCGAGTGCCTGATCACCGCCAACGACCCGACCGTGCGCGGCGGGGCCAGCAACCCCTGGACGCTCAGGAAGGCGCTGCGGGCCAACGAGATCGCCCGCGCCAACCGGCTGCCGGTGATCTCGCTGGTGGAGTCGGGCGGCGCGGACCTGACCGGCCAGAAGGAGATCTTCATCCCGGGCGGCGCGCTCTTCCGCGACCTGACGAGGCTGTCGGCCGCCGGCATCCCCACGATCGCCGTCGTCTTCGGCAACTCCACGGCGGGCGGCGCGTACGTCCCCGGCATGTCCGACCACGTGATCATGGTGAAGGAACAGGCCAAGGTCTTCCTGGGCGGCCCGCCGCTGGTGCGGATGGCCACGGGCGAGGAGAGCGACGACGAGTCGCTGGGCGGCGCCGCGATGCACGCCCGGACGTCCGGGCTCGCGGACCACTTCGCCACGGACGAGCGGGACGCGCTGCGCCAGGCCCGCCGGATCGTCGCCCGCCTCAACCGGCGCAAGGCCCACCCCGCTCCGCCGCCGTCCTCCGTCGCGCCCCCGCTGTACGACGAGGAGGAGCTGCTGGGCGTCGTACCGGACGACCTCCGGATCCCGTTCGACCCGCGCGAGGTCGTCGCGCGGATCGTGGACGGCTCGGACTTCGACGAGTTCAAGCCGCTCTACGGCCCGAGCCTGGTGACCGGCTGGGCGCGGCTGCACGGCTACCCCGTCGGCGTCCTCGCCAACGCCCAGGGGGTGCTCTTCAGCGCGGAGTCGCAGAAGGCCGCGCAGTTCATCCAGCTCGCCAACCAGCGCGACATCCCGCTGGTCTTCCTCCACAACACCACGGGCTACATGGTCGGCCGGGCCTACGAGCAGGGCGGCATCATCAAGCACGGCGCGATGATGATCAACGCGGTGTCCAACTCCCGGGTCCCCCACCTGTCCGTCCTCATGGGCGCCTCCTACGGCGCCGGGCACTACGGGATGTGCGGCCGGGCCTACGACCCGCGCTTCCTCTTCGCCTGGCCGAGCGCGAAGTCCGCCGTGATGGGGCCGCAGCAGCTCGCGGGCGTCCTGTCGATCGTCGCCCGCGCGTCGGCGGCGGCGAAGGGCACGCCGTACGACGAGGACGCGGACGTGGCGCTGCGCGCGATGGTCGAGGAGCGGATCGAGGCGGAGTCGCTGCCGCTGTTCCTGTCCGGGCGGCTGTACGACGACGGCGTCATCGACCCGCGCGACACGCGGACCGTGCTGGGCATCTGTCTGTCGGCCGCGCACGGCGCCCCGGTGGAGGGCGCGCGGGGCGGCTTCGGCGTCTTCCGGATGTGACGGATGTGACGGATGTGAGGTCCGAGTGATCGAGTCAATCCTGGTGGCCAACCGCGGCGAGATCGCCTGCCGGGTCTTCCGCACGTGCCGGGAGGCGGGCATCGCCACGGTCGCCGTCCACGCGGACCCGGACGCCGGCGCCCTCCACGTGCGCTCGGCCGACACGGCCGTCCGCCTGCCGGGCACCACGGCGGCGGAGACGTACCTCCGGGGCGACCTCGTCGTACGGGCCGCGCTGACGGCCGGCGCGGACGCCGTGCACCCGGGGTACGGCTTCCTCTCCGAGAACGCGGGCTTCGCGCGGGCCGTCACGGACGCGGGGCTGGTGTGGATCGGCCCTCCTGCGGAGGCCATCGAGGCCATGGCCTCCAAGACCCGCGCCAAGCGGGTCATGGCGGCGGCCGGGGTGCCGCTCCTCGCCCCGCTGGACCCGGCGGGACTGACCGCCTCCGACCTCCCCGTGCTGATCAAGGCGGCGGCGGGCGGCGGCGGACGCGGGATGCGGGTGGTGCGGGATCTCACGGTGCTGCAGGAGGAGTTGGTGTCGGCGCGGGCGGAGGCGGCGGCCGCCTTCGGCGACGGCGAGGTATTCGTCGAACCATACGTGGAGGGGGCGCGCCATGTGGAGGTGCAGGTCCTCGCCGACACCCACGGCACCGTATGGACGCTGGGCACGCGCGACTGCTCCCTCCAGCGCCGCCACCAGAAGGTCGTCGAGGAGGCCCCGGCCCCGGACCTGCCGGACGCGGTGCGCGCCGCCCTGGCCTCGGCCGCCGAGGCGGCGGCACGGGCGATCGGGTACGTGGGCGCGGGGACGGTGGAGTTCCTGCTGCCGGGGGACGGGCGCGGCCCGTACTTCCTGGAGATGAACACGCGGCTCCAGGTAGAGCATCCCGTGACGGAGGCGGTGTATGGGGTGGACCTGGTGGCGCTGCAGATCAGGGTGGCGGAGGGCGCGCGGCTGGGCCCCGTACCGGAACCGTACGGCCACGCGGTGGAGGCCCGCCTGGCGGCGGAGGGGGACGTCTCTCAGCCCGTCCGGCGTTTGAGGACCGGGGGTTCGGGACTCCGCCTGGACGCCGGGTACGCCGAGGGTGACACCGTCCCCTCTCAGTACGACCCCCTCCTGGCGAAGGTCATCGCATGGGCGCCGACCAGGCCGGAGGCGATCCGCAAGCTCGCCCACGCCCTCGAACACGCCGCCGTCCACGGCCCGCACACCAACCGCGACCTGCTCGTACGCGCCCTCCGGCACCCGGAGTTCCTGGCGGGCGCGCCGGACACCGGCTTCCTCGAACGCCACCTCACCGCGCTCACCCGCCCCCGGGACGCGCGCCTGGCCGCCCTCGCGGCGGCCCTGGCCGGCGCCCATCGGCCGGGCGCCTGGCGGAACGTCCCCTCCCAGCCGCAGAGCAAGCGCTACCGTTCGGAACCCGACGGCGCGGAGTACGAGATCCGCTACCACCGCACCCGTGACGGCCTCGTCCCCGAGGACTTCCCGGGCGTGCGCGTCGTGTCGGCGGCCCCCGGCCGCGTCGCCCTGGAGACGGACGGCGTCACCCGCACCTTCGAGGTCACCGCGTACGCCCACGGCCGGGTGCACGTGGACTCGTACGCCCTCACCGCCCTCCCCCGCCTCCCCGACCCCGCCGCCCGCGCGGCGGCCGAACCCGGGGCGCTGCTCGCGCCCATGCCCGGCACGGTCGTGCGCGTGGCGGACGGAATCGCGATCGGAGAGCCGGTGAAAGCGGGGCAACCGCTGTTGTGGCTGGAGGCGATGAAGATGGAGCACCGCGTGACCGCTCCTGTCGACGGCACGCTCACCGCGCTCCACGTGACGCGGGGCCGCCAGGTGGAGACGGGCGAGACGCTCGCCGTGGTGACAGAGACGGTCGGCACGGAGACGGCCGTCACAGAGACGGAGGAAAAGCCATGAGCAGCACGCTCATCGAAACTCCCGAACAGCGCGCCCTCCGCACCGCCGTGGCCGCCCTCGGCGCCCGCTACGGCCGCGCGTACTTCGCCGCGTCCGTACGCGACGGCAAACACACCGACGAGCTGTGGGCGGAGGCCGGCAAGCTCGGCTACCTCGGTGTGAACCTCCCGGAGGAGTACGGCGGCGGGGGCGGCGGCATCACCGAACTCACCATCGTGCTGGAGGAACTGGGCGCCGCGGGCTGCCCGCTACTCCTGCTGGTCGTCTCCCCCGCCATCTGCGGCACGGTGATCGCCCGCTTCGGCACGGACGCGCAGAAGCGCGCGTGGCTGCCGGGCCTCGCGGCCGGAACCACGAGGATGGCCTTCGGGATCACCGAGCCGGACGCCGGCTCCAACTCCCACCGGCTGACCACCACCGCCCGCCGCGACGGCGGCGACTGGCTGCTCACCGGCCGGAAGGTGTTCATCTCCGGCGTGGACGTCGCCGACGCGACGCTGATCGTCGGGCGGACGGAGGACGCGCGGACGGGCCGGCTCAAGCCGTGCCTGTTCATCGTCGACCGTGACGCGCCCGGCTTCACCCGCCGCCGGATCCCCATGGACATCGCCTCCCCGGAGAAGCAGTTCGAGCTCGTCCTCGACGAGGTCCGGCTGCCGGCGGACGCGCTCGTCGGCAACGAGGACGCGGGCCTGCTCCAGCTCTTCGCCGGGCTCAACCCGGAGCGCGTCATGACGGCGGCGTTCGCGATCGGGATGGGCCGGTACGCGATCGCGCGGGCCGTCGAGTACGCCCGCGACCGCCGGGTGTGGGACGAACCGATCGGCGCCCACCAGGCCGTGGCCCACCCGCTCGCACGCTCGCACATCGAGATCGAGCTGGCCCGGCTGATGATGTACAAGGCGGCGCACCTCTACGACGCCGGGGACGACGAGGGCGCGGGCGAGGCGGCGAACATGGCGAAGTACGCGGCCGCCGAGGCGGCGGTCCGGGCCGTCGACCAGGCGGTGCACACCCTCGGCGGCAACGGTCTCAGCTCGGAGTTCGGGCTGGCGTCGCTGATCACGGCGGCTCGGGTGGCACGCGTGGCGCCGGTGAGCCGGGAAATGATCCTGAACTACGTGTCGCACCGGACGCTGGGCCTGCCCAAGTCCTACTGAGCCCAAATCCTGCTGAAAGGAGCCCTCATGCCGGTCCACGACGCGTACGAGCGGGGCGTCACCACCCTGACCCTGGACTCCCCGCACAACCGCAACGCGCTCTCCACCCGTCTGGTGACCGAGTTACGGGAGGGGCTGGCGCGGGCCGCGGACGACGCGCGCACCCGGGCGGTGGTGCTCACCCACACGGGCGGCACGTTCTGCTCGGGCGCCGACCTCGGCGAGCAGCCGGCCCCGACGGGCCCGGAGGCGCTCGTCGGCCTGCTGCGTATGGTCGTGGAACTGCCCAAGCCAGTGGTGGCGTTGGTGCGCGGGCATGTACGGGCGGGGGGCCTGGGGCTGGTGGGGGCGTGCGACATCGCGTTGGCGGACGAAACCTCGACGTTCGCGTTCACGGAGTCGAGGATCGGGCTGGCACCCGCGGTCATCTCCCTGCCGTTGCTGCCCCGTCTGGACCCGAGGGCCGCGAGCCGCTACTACCTGACGGGCGAGCGCTTCGGCGCGGCGGAGGCGGCGCGGATCGGCCTGGTCACGGCAGCGACGGACGCCGTGGACAAGGCGGTGGAAGCGGTCCTGGTCGGACTCCGCAGGGCCTCCCCACAGGGTCTGGCGGAGTCGAAACGCCTGGTCACGGCGGAGGTCCTACGGGCCTTCGACCGTGACGCGGCCGAGCTGGCGGAGCGGTCGACGCGGCTGTTCGCCTCGGCGGAGGCGCGGGAGGGCATGGCGGCGTTCCTGGAGAAGCGGGATCCCGCATGGGCACGTTGACGGACCGCCCGCAGGAGCCCACCACTCCCAGCACCCCCCAGACCCCCACCACCCCCAACCTCCCCAAACAGGACCGCAGCCGGGCCACCCGCCGCCGCCTCCTGGAGGCCGCCGTCGCGTGCCTGGCCGAGCACGGCTGGGCGGGCTCGACGGTCGCGGTCGTCGCCGAGCGCGCGGGGGTGTCGCGAGGGGCGGCCCAGCACCACTTCCCCACCCGCGAGGACCTGTTCACGGCGGCGGTGGAGCATGTGGCGGAGGAGCGGTCGGCGGCGCTGCGGGGGCTGCTGTCCGCCGCCCGCCCGGTCGCGGGCCCGGCCCGTACGTACGCCGTGGTCGAGGGCATCGCGGACCTCTGCACCGGCCCGCTCTTCCGCGCCGCCCTCCAGCTGTGGGTGGCGGCGGCGAACGAGGAGCCGCTCCGGGCCCGGGTGGTGGACCTGGAGGTGCGGGTGGGACGTGAGGTGCACCGGATGGCCGTGGAACTGCTGGGCGCGGACGAGAGCGTCCGAGGCGTACGGGAGACCGTCCAGGGCTTCCTCGACATGGCACGCGGCCTCGGCCTGGCCAACCTCCTCACGGACGACAGCGCCCGCCGCGAACGCGTGGTGGCCCACTGGGCCACCCTCCTCGACGACGTCCTCCGCCCGCGCGGGCGCGGCTGAAGCCCACCAGCGCGTTTCGACCACGACCGAATGCGGGGGCGCGCCCCCCGCCCCCTGTGGAGACTCGTTTCCGTGCTCGTCGCAGGAGCGGCGGGCGTGGACCAGGGATTCAGGATGCACAAGGGGGAATCTCGCATGGCACTTCGTGAGACCGGCAAGCGCAAGCTGTTCCGCCGGGCGGCGGCCGTGGCGGCCGCGACCGCCACGGCGGCCGTGATGGCGGCGGGCACGGCGGAGGCCAAGCCCGCGGACGGGCCGTGGGCCAACTGTCGGTGGGGCGCGGTCTGCATCTACCCGCAGGACCAGAACCCGGCCGTCAGCCCGTCGCACGCGTTCGAGAGCTACGGGCCCCACAACCTGAGCAACCAGTACGGCAACCACTGGGTCCTCAACAACCAGTACGGCGGCGCCTACGCGCGCGCCTGCACCGGCTACAACGGCGGCGGATCCTGCATCGACATCGCCCCGCAGAACGGCCTCTACCTCGACCTGACGCCGATCAACTCGATCGTGCTGGTGCGCCCGTGAGGCGACAGCAGCGCCCCGGAACCGCCCCGCTCCTGAGAACGGGCGGGGCGCGGGGCAGCCGCGTCTGACAGCCGGGGCCGCGTCGTGGACGCGGCCCCGGCATCATGTCCCCGCCCTAGCGCCAGCCCTGGCCCTGTCCCTGGCCCTAGTGGACGACCCCGCTCCCGTCCACGGTGAACTTCCCGCTCGCCGCCCCGTTGAACGTGCCGTTGGTGATCCACTCGCTGAGCGCCGCGGTGACCGTGCCGTGCGGCCCCGCCCACGGCGTACCGGGCTGCTGGCCGTAGACCGTCGCCGGGCTCGGGGCGTTGCAGCGGTCGCCGGAGCAGCCCTCCCACATGAACACGTGGCTCGCGCACGTGACCTGGACGACCACCTTGTTCTTCGTCGCGGCCGGGAGCGCGTTGTAGATGGCCGTGGAGTTCGCCACCGGCGCGGTGCCGTCGCCGAAGCCGTGGAGGATCAGGGTCGGGACCGTCACCTGGCCCGCGACCGCCGTGTTCCAGCCGTAGGTGGAGAAGGTGGGCGAGCGGTTGAGGCCGGCGGGGTGGTGGGGGTCGTCGCCGCCCCAGTCCTTCCCGGCGCCGTCGCCCTTCATGAGTTCCTTCCAGACCTCGTCCTGGCTGCCCGGCGCCACGCGGCCGGAGCAGCTCTGCTCGTTCGTGCCGGGGCCGTTCACGAGCGGCATGGACGTCATCGCCGCGCGGTCGCCGACCGTCAGGGGGAAGGAGACGAACCCTCCCGCCGGTGTCACCTCCTCCGTCGGCAGTCCGAAGAGCGATGCCATGAAGACGGCCCGGTCGACCTTCCCGATCCAGGCCGCGCTGTCGGGCAGGAGCGGATTGGGGTTGGCCGCGTAGAGGGTCCGTCCGACGCGCGGCCCCCCGAGCGAGTAACCGACGAGGGTCACCTTGCCGTTCGTGGGCTTGGCCTTCGCGATGGCGTCGTCGATGACCTGGCGGATGTCACGCACCCAGGTGTCGATGGACGCGAAGCGCACGTCGCTGGAGTGGGCGAACATCTTGCCGGCGAGGGGGTTGGTGCCGAGCTTGGTGCGCTGCTGGTCGAGCGGGAAGATCTGGGCGTTGTGGGTGCGGTCGCACCCCGTCGGGAAGGCGCAGGTGGTGCTGCCGGCGTTGAAGGCGGGGCGGCTCGCGTTGTGGGGGTCGTCCAGGCCGTGCGCGAAGCGCGTGGACTGGCCGTAGCCGAGCAGGTCCGGCACGAACGTGTCGACGCCCGCCCGGGCGAGTCCCTCCTGCACGCTGAGCTTGTTGTTGTTCTGGTCCTTGCCCTTCAGGTCGAAGACCGGCCGTCCGGGCACCGAGCGGCCGTGGATCAGCACGGCGGCCCGGGCGGGCGTCTGCGCGCACCGCCCGTGCGCGTACTCGGGCGCCACGCGGTGGACGCTCAACTGCGCCTTCTGCCCGTTGAACTGCGGGTCGGGCATCATGCCGTTCGGCACGGTGAAGTCCAGCATGTAGTCGCTGGTGGTGATGTCGGTCGGCTTGTCGTCGCAGGGCGCCTGCTCGATCCGGATGGCGTCGACGGCCAGCAGCCCGCCCACGCCGAAGGCGCCCACGGCCAGACAGGTCCCGACGGCGATCCACCACCGGTGCCAGAGGGGCCTGCCCCGCCACCACCGGCCCGGCGACCACCCGCCACTCTTCCGACCGCCGTCGTCCTTCCGACCGCCGTCGCCGTTCCGACTGCCGTCCACCGCGCCTCCCGTCCGGGCCGGGTCGAGTCCTGTACGTCTGTGCGCCTGTACGCCGCATCCTTCGCCGGGGCCAGGGGGCCCGCCACACGGGCGCGGCCGAATGGAGGGGCGGGGAAACGGGGGAATGGGCTGGCGCACCGAGACCTAGATCCACTAGCCTCATTCCTAGGAGCTCTAGGAAAGAGGAGGCGCCCGAGTGGTGCGCGCAGGAATCACCGCCGCCAAGCTGACGGCCGCGGCAGCGGCGATGGCGGACGAGCAGGGCCTGGAGAAGGTCACCGTCTCGGCGCTCGCCCGGCAGTTCGGCGTCAAGGACGCGAGCCTGTACTCCCACGTCAAGAACCTGCGGGAGCTACTCGTACGGATCGCCCTGCTCAGCGCCGAGGAGGTGGCCGACCGGATCGCGGTCGCGGTGGCGGGGCGGGCCGGGAAGGACGCCCTGGTCGCCTTCGCGGACGCGTACCGCGACTACGCGCTGGAACACCCCGGCCGCTACGCGGCGACGCAACGGCAGTTCACGCCGGAGGAGATCGGGGACTCCGTCGGTTTCCGCCGGAACATCGAGCTGACGTACGGCATGCTGCGCGCCTACGGCCTCACCGAGCCGGACCTGACGGACGCGGGACGGCTGCTGCGCAGCACGTTCCACGGCTACATCCACCTGGAGCTGAGCGGCGCCTTCGGCCACTCCCGCCCGGTGGGGGAATCGTGGTCACGTGCGCTCGACGCCCTCCACATGGTCCTGGAGAACTGGCCGACCGACAACAAGGGGGACAACCGATGAACAAGCCCGAATCCGGAAAGCTCGACGTACCCGGCGCCACCCTGCACTACGAGGTACGAGGCAGCGGCCCGCTGCTCCTGCTGATACCCGGCGGCGCGGGGGACGCCGGAATGTACGCGGGCATGGCCGACGTCCTGGCCGACGCCGGGTACACCGTCGCGTCCTTCGACCCGCGCGCCCTGTCGCGCAGCCGCCTCCACGTCCCGCTCGGCGACCAGCGGGTCGCGGAGTGGAGCGAGGACGCGCGACTGCTGATCGACCACCTGTCGCCGGACGAGCCGGCATCCGTCCTGGGCTGCAGCGCCGGCGCCATCGTCGCCCTCGACCTGCTGGCCCGCCACCCGGAGCGGGTGCACCGCCTGATCGCGCACGAACCGCCGCTGCTGGAGCTCCTGGACGACCCCGCCCCGCACAAGGCGCTGTTCGCGGACGTGCGCGAGGTCTTCCGGGCGGAGGGCGTGGGCGCGGCGATGGCACGCTTCAGCGAGGGCATGACGGGAGACCACCCGACGGACCACTCGGCGGACCGTCCGGCGGAACGTCCGGCGGAACGTCCGGCCGACCGTCCGACCGACCGCGAGCCGATGGAACTCCCGCCCGAGATCCAGGAGATGGCATCCCGGATGCACGCCAACCAGCCGGTCTTCCTGGAGCACATGCTGGTCCCGTTCTCCTCGACCGTCCCGGACGTCGAGGCGCTGCGGAACGCTGCCACGAAGCTCGTCCCGTCGGCGGGGCACGAGTCACGCGACCTGCTGCCGCTGTACGGCCCGATCGCCCACCTGGCAGTACTGACCGGCCGCCCGCTGGAGGAGTTCCCGGGCGGGCACCTGGGCGCGGTCGAGCGACCGAGGGAGTTCGCGGAGCGGATGCTGACGCTGCTGGGCTAGGCCAGTCCGGCCA
Organism: Streptomyces sp. L500; assembly: GCF_054551825.1. Classification (NCBI taxonomy): domain Bacteria; kingdom Bacillati; phylum Actinomycetota; class Actinomycetes; order Kitasatosporales; family Streptomycetaceae; genus Streptomyces; species Streptomyces sp. L500. The sequence goes on along the minus strand of NZ_JBTOLC010000004.1, from coordinate 72,844 downwards.
GGTCACGCATGGTGGTGGTCCCGGACCGGACGACCCAGATGCCGCCCCCTTCCTGCTCCGAGCGGGCCTTGAGGTCGTCGACGTCCACCGTCGCGGGCCACCGCGTCCCGCTCTCGGACCAGCGCACACCGCCCAGGTCGAGGCCGGACAGATCGGCCGCGCGCAGGTCGGACGTCGTGAAGTCGTCCAGGAAGGCGCGCACCGCGGTGCTGTCGAGCGGAGGCGGCTCCATATCCAGCGCGGATCCGATGGCCTGCCTCAGCTCGTCGACTCGAAGCCCGACCAGGACGGGAACCAGGGCATAGCTTCGATTGAGTGCGTTCGAGAGCTCCGCCTGAAGCAGCGCGACGTTCGCGTCATGGGCCCCCCGGCGATTGGCGTGGTCGATGGCCCGGTCGAGAGAGCCGACGAGAGCGTCGGTGAGGCCGATGGCGCGCTCGAGGCGTTGCTCGACCCCGCTGGAGCGAGCGTCTCCGCTGTCAATGACGCGCATGAGGTCATGCTCGAGGTCGCGTTCGAAGAAGTGCGTGAGGTCGAGAACGTACTGGAGGGAGGAGACGAGGTCGTCACGCACGACGGGGCCGGGCCCGGACAGCAGTTCACGAACGCGGGCGAGGTCGGCGACGAGCTTGTACGTACGGAAGTAGGTGTGGTTCAGGGCCTCGTAGGCCGCCACGACACGGGGAACGGCACGCAGGGCCAGGCGCGTCACCGGGTCGATTCGCCCCGGCGAAGGCGTAGTGCAAGTTACGCAATCCGGCCTGCCGGCGGGAACGATCGCCGCCAACCCGCCCTCCACGTCGAGGACGGACCCGAGGGCGTCCACGGCCGTGTCGTGCCGCGACTGAAGAAGCACCTCCCGCAGGCCCGCCTCGACGTCGAGCACGCCATCCAGCCCGTCGGCCGGCTCGCGCTGGTGCCGGTCGAGCCACCGGTCGATCACCGTTCCCCCTCCTTCGTCGCGAGGTAGGCGGTGGCGGCTCTGCGCGCCTTGGCGAGGCTGCCACGCACCGTCTCGGCCGGTAACCCGAGCAGGTCGGCGATGTCGCCCGGCGTGTAGCCGGCCAGCGTCCAGGCCAGGATCTGCCGCTGCCGGGGCGGCAGGCTCGCGAGCATCGGCCGGGCGTCGTACCGAGCCTCCCACTCCGCGATGGCGTCGGGCCGGGCCAGCAGCGACGTGGGTTCGGGGACCATGTCGACCAGGTCTTCCCCGACGGAGGCGAACGTACGGATCAACGCCCGCGAGGCGACCGTGTGCGCCCAGGCGCGCGGGTCGCGGAGCTCGGACCAGCGCTGGTACGCCTTCGTCATCGTGTCCTGCGCGATGTCCGCCGCGACGGCCAGCGAGGCGCCCTGATTGATCAGGAAGCCCACGAGGGGGCGGACGGTGGCGCGATAGAAGGCGGAGAACGCCTCGTCCACTTCACGCCGCGCACGACGGTTCTCCTCCAGCGAGCCGCTCCGCGCGGCGGGTACGACCGTCGGCCCCTCCGTGCCGTCCGACGAAGCCTGCTCCGTCAAGCCCCTTCACCCTCCCCCGGCACCGGCGCGTGGGTGATCCGCACCCGAAGACAGCGCCCGTCGCCGTGCCGCTCCTCGACCTCCACGTCCCGCCGGCGCAGACGTATCCACAGCGCCGCCACAGCGCAGACCTTTGCGATGACCAGGGAGATGATGGTGGTAACTGCTGTCGCGGTGTCCATACTCGGGCCCCTCCTCGTCCGGCAACGCCGCCGTCACAAGGAGGAGGCCGGGCGGGCCTTGATCGTGAACTCCGGGGTCGGATCACCTCCCCGCCGGGCACTCCAAGTCCGGCGCCGCGCGGTTCGGGGAGCAGGTGACCACGGCCAGGCTGAGGAAGGACGGACGCCCCAGGTAGTACCCGAGCGAGACGTCCCCGCCCCAGCCGAGCGTTTCCGTCACGTACGCGACCGTTCCCGCGAGGCGGGCGCTGTCACGCTCGGCCCGCGAGGCGAAGCGCGACGCGTGCTCCGCGAGCCGTTCCCCCTTGGTCTCCAACGGAGGCACATCGGTGACCCGCCACTCGGCCACGGCCTCCTTGTACCTGTCCACCACGTCGGGAGGACTGCCGGAAACGGCTCCACCGATGGGGGACTCGCGTAGAACTTCGTGCAAGTCGCTGGAGCGCCCCGAGCCGACGGAGCATGCTCGTTCACGCTCGCACCACTCAGCGACGCAGGAGGCGAATGATGGCTCTGCACAAGCTCGGCCAGGACCCCGAGAGCCCGGACGGCAAGTCGCCAACCGTCTACTACGACGATCAGACGGGCAATTACGTCCTCCAGGGGTGGCGCGTCCTCGACGCCGAACGGCTCACCCAGATAGACATCCCCGACGACGAGACCGTGATCGAGTTCCCCCGGCGGATGATGCGGTTCTTCCCGGAGGTGAACGGTGGCGGACCCGACGCTTGAGAACCTTCTGCACCGGTGCGAACGGTCCGCCGTCCACCTGGAGATGCGCGACGGCTACATGAGGGACGACCCGATGTTCCTGGCGTGGCAGAAGGGACACAGGGACGACCCGGCTGACCGGGACGCCTGGTGGCGTCCCTGGCTCACGCTCATCGAACAGATCACGGCCCGTGGCGTGCGGGTGCGCCGAGCGCGCGTCGTCAGTGTGCCGGTCTCCGACTACGTGCAGTTCGAGCACGACGTGACGTTCACCAACGTCGCGGCGGGCGAACAGGTCCGCTGGCTGCCGCGCCGACGCGCAACCGACCTCGCCCTGCCAGGGAACGACTTCTGGCTGGTGGACGACTCCATGGTGGTGATCAACCACTTCGACGGCGACGGCCGCTTCACAGGTGACGAATTCATCGCGGAGCCGGAGACGGCGAAGCTCTGCTCCTCGGCCTTCGAAGCCGTGTGGGCACGGGCCGTGCCCCATGAGGAGTTCCGACCGGTCTGATCCTCATGTACTCGTCCTCGTCATCGAGCGTTCAGCAGGCACGACAAGCCCTCGGCCGGCGCCTGCGCGAGATCCGGAAGGACTCCGGTATGACCGCGCGGGCGCTGGCCGCGCTGGCGGGCTGGCACGCGTCGAAGTGCTCCCGCATCGAGAACGGCCGCACCGCCCCGTCCGACAGCGACATCAGGTCCTGGACGCTGCACTGCGGCGCGCAGGACCAGACCGCCGATCTGATCGCCACCGCGCGCAACATCGACGGCATGTACGTGGAGTGGAGGCGCATCGAGCGGGCGGGGCTGAAACGCGCGCAGGAGAACGCCCTACCGCTCTTCGAACGCACCCAGCGCTTCCGGATCTACCAGTCGTGGGTGGTCCCCGGCCTGTTCCAAACCGCCGCCTACACCACGGCAGTACTGAACACGGTCGTGAACCTGCGGCAGACCCCTAACGACGTCGCCCAGGCGGTAGCCGTACGCATGGACAGGCAACGCATCCTGCGGTCGGGCCACCGCCGCTTCGCCGTTCTCGTGGAGGAGTGGGTACTGCGCACGGTGATCGGCGACACGAGCACCATGGCCGAGCAGCTCCGGCAGCTACTGACAGTCGCCTCGCTGCCGTCCGTCAGCCTGGGCGTCATCCCCATGGGCCGTCCACGCGGCTTCGGCTGGCCGACGGAGTCGTTCACCATGTACGACGACCGGCAGGTCAACGTCGAGTTGGTGTCCGCACATCTCACCGTCACGCAACCCCGCGAAATTCACGACTACGCCGTCACGTTCAACGAGCTTTCCGCTGTCGCGCGGTACGGGGCCGACGCGCGATCTTTGATCGCGGCGGCCGTCGACGCTCTTGAGTGAGCGCTACGCGCTACCGCTTCGCGACGAACGAGCCCATGCCCGGCGTCGTGACGATCAGGCCCTCGGCGCGGAGGGCGGCCGTCACCTTGCGGACGGTTCCGCGTGCCACGTCGAACTCCGCTTCCATCTGGACCTCGGAGATCAAGTGGTTCGGCGGGTATTCACCGCTGGCGATCCGCCTGCGGATCTCATCCGCGATCTGGGCCCACTTCGGTCGCGTCGGATCAAACTCCATCACGCGGCTGACTGTATGCATCGATATGCAGGCGGACATAGACAACACTGTACTTGTATAGCCATGGACAGGGGGGTCTATGTAACGTGACCGCAAGCAAGACCCCCGCGACCGTCTCCACCGGTCCGGGGGCATGGCCACCAGCCAAAACTCCCAAGGAGCTGATGACATGCGCGACCTTATCTCCCGCCTGCTCCGCCGGAACAGGGCTCGCGGCGCCGTTCGTACGGCGCCCGAACCCCGGCCCACCCCGCCTCCCGTCCTCTCTCCCCCACACCAGCGGCATCCGCTACGACGAACACGACGAACACGCCGTGGTGAATTCGCAGGGGCGGTGGGAGAAGTGAGCGTGCCGGACGTCGCACTCGGCATCGTCGCAGTGGACACTTTCAGCAACGCCGTCGGCATGGTGATCGAGTCCGCCAAGGGGCTCGTCCGGATGCAGCATCCCAATGGGGTCAGCTGACGGGCCTACGCCGACAATCTCCGGGTGCCGGAGCCGGCGGAGAGAGAGCAGTTCGAGGCCGCGGAGCGGGCCTGGGCGCCAGTCGTCGTACCGGCGTCCGCGCCGCAGACGAAGGGAACATAGAACGCCATGAGAGTGTCGAGCCGCGCCCGGAACCGCGACTGCGAGCACGACTGGGTCCAATGGAGCGGCGCGTCACGCTGTCGCAAATGCGGGACGACTCAGCAGTAGTCGTCCGTGAGGGGTGCCATGACGTCGACGTCGCGCACCGAATGGCACGAGCTGCCCCGTCCCGTGCGGGCGGCCGTCGAGGAGCGCACCGGGCCGGTCGTGACGGCGCGAGCGCTCCCCGGCGGGCTCAACTGCGCCGTTGCCGCAGCGCTGACCACGGCGGACGGCACGGCGGCGTTCGTCAAGGGCACGCCCGTGACGAACGCCGCAGCCCGCGCCGGTCAGCGCTGGGAAGCCGCCGTCAATCCGTACACGCGCGACGTCGGGCCCCGGCTGCTGTGGCGGGTCGCGGTCGGCGGCTGGGAGTTGCTCGGGTTCGAGTACGTCGGCGGCGCGCGGCACGCGGATCTGTCGGCCGGGGCGGCGGATCACGCCCTGGTCGCCGAAGCACTCGGCACGGCGTGCGCTCTGCTGCCGCCGCCGGCCGGGCTGCGCGTGCCGTCGTTCGCCGGTCGCTGGGCCGGGTTCCTGGAGACCGGCGAACTGTCGCTCCTCCACGGCCGTTCGCTTCTGCACACGGACACCAACCCCCACAACCTCCTCGTCACCGCCGACCGCGCCCACCTCGTCGACTGGGCGATGCCCGCCCTCGGCCCGGCCTGGGTGGACGTCGCCAACACCGCCGTCCGGCTGATGGAGGCCGACTGCCCGCCCGGCGACGCCCTCGCCTGGGCCGCCGGGTTCACCGCCTGCTGGCGATCGGCCACCACCGCCGCCCTCCGCGCCTTCGTCGCCGCCAACTGCCGTGCCTGGACCTCCCGCGTGGGCCCCGTCGACGCCCGGCCGAGCAACGAGCGGTTCACCGCGCTGCTCAACCTGTTCGATTAGCGCGCACGTCCTTCTCCAGCAGCGTGAAGGACTTCGGCGCCCCGCCCGGCTGCGGCTTGCCCTCCTTGCGGCCCGCGACGCGGTAACCGGCCGCCCGGTAGTAGTCGTTCAGCCGCGCGTTGCCCGCCAGGCAGTCCAGCCGCACCCACGTCCGTCCCGCCTCGGCCACCCGGCGTTCCGCCGCCCGCAGCAGCCGCCGCCCCGTCCCGGGCTCGGCGACGCGGCGGTCCACCATCAGCCGGTGGACGTATCCGGCCACGGGCGGCTGCGGACCCCACGCGTCCTCGTCCTCCCACCACAGCTCCCAGGCACCGAGAACACGGCCGTCCGACCCCGCCCCCGACCCCGCCTCCGCGAGCCAGACTTCCCCGCGCGCCATGACCCGGCGGAAGTGGTTCTCGTCCAGCTCCCCCGGCCGCCACTGCCCGGTGATCCCCCGGGCCAGCATCCAGCGCGCCGCGTCGTCGCGGAGGCGGACGAGACCGGGCAGATCGGCCTCGCCGGCCGGGCGTATTCGTAGATCGTTCACGCGGGGATGCTCGCATACGGGTAACAGAACGGGTCCGACGTTGCCGTTCCGGCTGCGTCATCTTTCAGCCACAGCTATACCGTTGGCGTGACAGCGCCAAGGGAAGCACACAGGGATGTGGATGAAGCGCGCGGCGAGCTGCGCGACGTTCTCGACCGGTCCGAGGCGTGGCTGCGCGACGCGGCCGGTCTCCCCGAGGTTCCGGCGGAGTGGCCGGAGGAGTTACGGGCGGATGCGGCGGCCGTCAAGCGGTTGCGGACGCGCGCGGCCTCGGCCCTGATCAACGTGGCGCTCCTCGGCGCCTTCTCGTCCGGCAAGAGCTTCCTGCTCAGCGGTCTGCAGGGCGGTCTGGAGCTGGTCGAGGTGCAGACCGCCGACGGGCTGACGGCGGACAAATTCGTGGGGCTGCTGCCGTCCTCGCCGGTGCCGACCACGGCCTGCCCGGCGAGCGTGGTGCCGGTCGACGGCCGCCAGTCCACGGTGGACGCCTCCAGAACCGGCTATCTGCGGGTGCGCTTCACGGACTCGGCCGACGGCGAGTGGGAGGACGTCGGGAACTCCCCGGCCCCGTCCGTCGTCGCGGCGTACGCCATGCAGGACGCGGACGTCACCAACCGGCTCAGGGCGCACTGGGACCGCGAGGTGGCCGAGGTCGAGGTGCTCCTGGCGGACGCCAGACTGCCGGCGAAGTTCTACGACCTGCCGGGCTACGGCTCCCCGAACCCCGTCCACGACCTGATCGTCAAGGCCGCGATGGCCGACGCGGACTGCTTCATGTACGTCGCGCACGCCGGCCGGACGCTCTCCGAGCGGGAGCTGTCCCTCATCGGCACCCTCTACACCCATCACCAGCTCTCCGGAAAACGGGTCGTCTGGGTGGTCACCGCGATCGACTCGGCGTCGAACCTGGATCTGCGCGACGAACCCGAGTGGAAGGCGACCGTCGCCCGGAACACCGGCTATCTGAAGGAGAACTTCACCCTGCCCGACGGCCGGCCGGACCTGGGCTTCATCGGCGAGGGATTCGTCCCCGTGTCCCCGGCCCTGGAGGCGCGCGCCGCGAAGCTGGAGGCCGAGGAGGCCGAGGCGCCCGCGCGGCGGTATCGCGCGGAGAGCCGGATGGACACCCTGCGCCAGGCGATCGAGGACCTGATCAGAACGGAGACCGGCCCCCGGCACATCGCCGCCGTGGCGGCCGAGGCGCGCGTCAGGCTCGTTCCCCGGCTGCGGCTGGTCGAGGACCGGCTGCGGACGGAGCGGCTGGAGATCGACGGGCTGAGGGAGCTGCTGGACGGCCATCAGCGGCGGCTGGAACTGCTGGACCGGGCGCTGCCGGAGCTGCGCGACCAGCTGGAGCGGAAGCTGCAGGCCCGCGTCGGGCGGGCCGCGCGGCCGTTCGGCCGGCTGGCCGCCCATCTGCACGGCTCGCTCGACGCCACCATCCGGCGGACCGATGTGAGCAAGCCGGCCAAGGCCCACCAGGTCCAGACGGCGAAGACCCAGGTGCTCCGGGGCTGGCTGGAGGCGCCGACCGGCCCGGCGACGCTGTGGGCCGAGCAGTTGGCGGCGTTCAAGCAGGACGTGGCGCAGGCCGTAGAGCACTTCTTCGGGGACAAGGACCTCACGGGGCGCCTTCCCGACTCCGTCATCGACGTGAACGACCTCTCCCTGCCCCGGCACGCGCAACGCCCGGCCACCGCGCAGGACATCGTCCAGCGCGCGTCGGCGCTGGTCGGGGTCGTGGCGCCCGTCGCCGCGGGCGGGACCTGGCTGTACGGCCTGGCGGCGGCCGGCACCGTGTTCCCGCCGGCCACCGTCGTCGCGGGTGTGGCCGGGATGGTCTTCATGGGGATCGAGTACCGCAAGAGGAGGCTCAACTCGCTCCAGGTCCTCCAGGAGGAGTGGATCGGCGCCGTCGACGCCGAAGTCACGTCCGTCATGGAGCAGTTCAAGCAGTCCGCCGCCGTCCAGGGCACCATCATCATCGATCACCTGAGCGACAACCTGACGCAGTACCGGGAGCAACTGGAGAACACACGCGACTTCGCGCGGCAGCGCATCGCCAACCCCGAGAACCGGGTCCGGCAGGAGCTGATCGACCGGCTCGCGCCCGTCCACGAGGAAGGCCGGGCCCTCGTGGACGCCCTGCGGACCCTGGAGAACCCCTGACGGCCCGACGGCCCCGACGGCCCCGACGATCCCGGTCTCCCCCACCGCCGATCGGGCGGACGCTCTTGCCCCCACCCGCCCCCAGGGCGTTGGCTTAGGGCCCATGGAGTACACGCAGCTCGGACGCACGGGACTCAAGGTCGGCCGGATCGTGCTCGGGACGATGAACTTCGGGCCGCACACCGACGAGGCCGACAGCCACTCGATCATGGACGCGGCGCTCGCCGCCGGCGTCAACTTCTTCGACACCGCCAACGTCTACGGCTGGGGCGAGAACAAGGGCCGTACCGAGGAGATCATCGGTAGCTGGTTCGCCAAGGGCGGCGGGCGGCGCGACAAGGTCGTCATCGCCACCAAGGTGTTCGGCGGGATGAACGCCGCCGGGGAGCCGTGGCCGAACGAGGACCGGCTCTCCGCGCTGAACATCCGCCGCTCCGTCGAGGCCAGCCTGCGGCGGCTGCGCACGGACCACATCGACCTCTACCAGTTCCACCACGTGGACCGGCGCACGCCGTGGGAAGAGATCTGGCAGGCCATGGACGTCCTCGTCCAGCAGGGCAAGATCCTCTACGTGGGCTCCTCCAACCTCGCCGGCTGGCACATCGCCCAGGCCAACGAGACCGCCCGGCGCCGTGGCTCGCTGGGCCTCGTCAGCGAGCAGTGCCTGTACAACCTCGCCGAGCGCCGCGCCGAGATGGAGGTCGTCCCGGCGGCGCGGGCGTACGGGCTCGGGGTGATCCCCTGGTCGCCGCTGCACGGCGGGCTGCTCGGCGGCGTCCTCCGCAAGGAGCGGGAGGGCGGCGGCGCCCGTTCCACGTCCGGCCGTTCGGCGGACGCGCTCGCGAACAGCAGGATCCGCGACCAGATCCAGGCGTACGAGGACGTCGTCGACAAGCACGGCCTGGCGCCCGGCGAGGTGGCCCTGGCGTGGCTGCTGACCCGGCCCGGGATCACCGGGCCGATCGTGGGGCCGCGTACGGCGGAGCAGTTGGAGTCCGCGCTACGGGCGGCGGAGCTGAAGCTTCCGGAGGAGCTGCTCGTCGATCTGGACGAAATCTTCCCCGGGCCGGGCGCGTCGCCGGAGGCTTTCGCTTGGTGAAGGGCTGATAGACCGTAGATCAGCCCGTCGGCTCACCCCATCGTCCTGAGCATCGCCCTCCCGCCCGTCCGCAGGAAACGCACCAGCAGCACCGCGGCCAGGGCGAGGAAGGCGATGTTCAGGTACGTCGTATAGTTCCAGCTCACCCCCGACATGGGCACCTTCGCCGCCGCCTGGTCCGGGATCAGCCCGAGCCCGCCGAAGACGATCTCGACCACGTATCCCGCGATCACCATCGCGACGTAGAAGGTGCCGAGGAGGAACAGCGCGGTCCGGCCGCCGTAGTACTTCCGGTAGATGGCGAGGATCGGCAGGATCAGCAGGTCGGCGAAGACGAACGACACCACGCCCCCGAAGCTGATGCCGCCCTTCCACAGCACCACCGCCAGCGGCACGTTCCCGATCGAGCACACGAACGACACCAGGGCCACCAGCGGCCCCACCAGCGGTCCCCACACCTTCGCGAGCAGCGGATGGCCCTCGAAGAAGAACGCGCGCCAGAAGGAGTCCGGCACCCACGCGGCGATCGCCCCCGCGATGAACAGGCCCAGCACGAGATCGCGGAGGATCGCCGCCCACTCCATGACGAAGACGTGGGACGTCGCGGTGAACCCCTCGCGCGACAGCAGCCGCCGGACGAACGAGCCCTCGCCGCCCACGGACATGTCCATCGCCGCGTGCCCCTCCATCGAGCCCGCCACGCCCCGCTCGGCCTGCTCCCTCGCGCGCCGCAGCAGCGGCTCGCGCAGCAGCAGCCGGAAGAGCACCGCCAGCACCGCGATCATCACGGGCCCGCCCAGGAACTCGGCCGCCGTGAACTGCCACCCCATGAGCAGGGCCAGGATCACCCCCAGCTCCACGACGAGATTGGTGGAGGCGATCTCGAAGGCCATCGCGGCCGTGAAGTGCGCGCCCTTCACGAACAGCGAGCGCGCCAGCGCCACGGCGGCGTACGAGCAGGAGGACGAGGCCATGCCCAGTCCGGCGGCGGCGGCGAGCGTACGGGGCCGGTCGTCGCCCAGCAGGGAGACGACGGCCGCCCTGCGGACCACGGCCTGGACGACGGCGGAGAGCGCGAACCCCAGGACCAGCGCCCAGGTGATCTCCCAGGTCATGGAGCCGGTGACGGCCAGGGCGCGCAGGACGGCGTGGAGGATCACCCCCTCAGCATGGCCGAGCGGCCCCCGGCCCCGGGGCGGACAACACGCTTCCGCTCAGCCGACAACACGCTTCCGTTCAACTGAAGCGCTTCTTCGGACAGTCGTTCCACGGCTCGTTATCGTGAGCGCCATGGTGAACGGGACAGCGGTCCGGCGACCGCGCCAGGCCCTCTGCGTGGCGGCACTCGCGACGGCCGTACTGGCGGGCTCTGCGGGCTGTTCGGGCTCCTCCTCCGACGAGGGCAAGGAGCTGCGGTTCGGGGAGACGGCGAGCCTCCCCGGCTACAAGGACGCCAAGGTCGACGTGACCGTCGAACGCCTGGAGCAGGGCGGCAGCGCCGACCTGAGCGTCCTCAAGGACGCGTCGAAGTACGCCGGCAGGACGCCCTACTACCTCCGCTACAAGCTCACCAAGCCCACCGGCGCGGAGGCCGGGAAGTCGGGCGGCGCCTCCACGTACTTCTCGGTGGCCGACGCGAACAAGAAGCGGCTGACCAAGCTGACGATCCTCGGCGCCCTGGACACCACCGGCGATCCGAAGAACCCGCTGAAGTACCGGGGCTTCGAGAAGTGCGAGTCCTTGAGCACGTCCGACTTCGAGAAGGCCGCGCCGGGACAGAGCGTGACGGGCTGCGCCGTCTACGTGGCGGACGCGGGGGCCGGGGCGCCGACCGGCGTCACCTGGGAGCAGGGGACGAAGACGCTCGCCACCTGGAAGTGAGGACGGCCACCTCGCCGCCGGCTACTTCACCGCCGACACCACGGCGACGACGACGAGCATGAGGGCGAGCGCACCGGTCATGATCCGGTTCCTGGTCTTCGGGTCCACCCCACGAGCCTAACCGGACGCGCCGGGGGCACGCCCCGTGGGCCCGGCCACCGCCCCATGGGCACGGCCGACTACCGCCCCAGCTCCCACGCAGCGATCGTCTCGTAGCGGGGCCGCTCCCCCGGGACGCCCCCGCCGGGGAGCCGGCTGCGGACGAGCTCCAGGCGCTCGGCCCTCCACTCCCGGCCCCGGAAGTCCACCAGCGCGGCGACGTAGGGGCGGAGGTTCACCCGGCCGCCGCCGGAGCGGGCGAGGGTGAGGTGGGGGTGGAAGGTGTGGGTCCCGTCCACGACGACGCCCGCCCGGCGGGCCCCGGCGATCACGGAACGGGCGAGCCCGCGCAGGGTCTCCACCTCGCCCTCGGCCCCCACCCACAGCACCCGGTCCCCGAACCGGCCCCCGCCGGCGAGCCGCAGCGCGTGCGCCGGATGCCGGTGCGCGGCGCGTCCCAGGCGCTCGGTGAGCTCCGGGAGCAGCGCCTCGTCGACCTCGCCGAGGAACGCGAGCGTGAAGTGCCAGCCGGGCCGCTCGGCCCAGCGCAGCCGTTCCGCGCCCGGCAGGGCACGCAAGTCGTGGACGGCCGAGGCGAGTTCGGCGACGGCCGGCTCCGGGGGGTTCACCGCGACGAACAGGCGCATACGGCCAGTGTCCCGCACGGGGAGATCCACAGGGCGGAGCCGGGGCCCTGCGGGGCTGTTCCCCGTTCCCGCCCCTTCCCGTGACCGGGGGCGAGCCCCCTGACCCCCTTCGTCGGCCTTCATCCGTGCTGACGCACGTCGTCCTCATGCGCCGGACGGGCAGAGCCCGCGCGTCCGGCGCATGAGGACGGGGGGGCCAGGCGGCGGCCGTCAGGCCGTCGCCGGCACCCGCGCCTCCGCCTCCTGCCGGGACGGCGGTCGTGGCACGAACGCCACCACCGGCTGTCCCCGGCGGAAGCCGACCCGCATCCGCAGGCCGCCCGCCCGGAGCAGCACCAGCCCGATCGCCGTCGCCGCCAGCGTCGAGACGACGCCGCCGGCCAGGAAGCCCACCCGGGGCCCGTACACGTCCGTGACCCAGCCGACGAGCGGGGCGCCCAGCGGCGTACCGCCCATGAAGACCATCATGAACAGGCTCATCACCCGGCCCCGCATCGCGGGGTCGGCGGCCAGCTGGATACCGGAGTTGGCGGTGACGTTGATGGTCAGGCCGCACATGCCGATCGGCACGAGCAGCAGGGCGAAGATCCAGAAGGACGGCGCCAGCGCGGCGGTGATCTCCAGCAGACCGAAGCCCAGGGCCGCGCCGACCAGCAGCCGCATCCGCGAGGTGCCGCGACGCGCGGCGAGCAGGGCGCCCACCAGGGAGCCGGCCGCCATCAGCGTGTTGAGCAGACCGTAGGTGCTGGCGTCGGCGTGGAAGACGTCGTTGACGAACGCCGTGAGCCAGATGGGGAAGTTGAAGCCGAAGGTGCCGATGAAGCCGACGAGCACGATCGGCCAGATGAGCTCCGGTCGTGACGCGACGTGCTGGAGCCCCTCCCGGAGCTGGCCCTTGCCGCGCGGGGTGGGGTCGACCTTGTGGAGCTCGGAGGCGCGCATCAGCAGCAGCGCGGCGATGGGCGCGGCGAAGGACAGCCCGTTGAGGAGGAACGCCCAGCCACTTCCCACAGCGCTGATCAGCACACCGGCCACGGCGGGGCCGACGAGACGCGCCGACTGGAAGTTCGCCGAGTTCAGGCTGACGGCGTTGCGCAGGTCGGCGGGGCCGACCATCTCGACGAGGAACGCCTGGCGGGCGGGGTTGTCGACGACGGTGACGAGGCCGAGCGCGAGCGCGGTGAGGTAGACGTGCCAGACCTGGACGTGCCCGGTGAGGGTGAGGACGCCGAGCGCGAGGCCGGTGACGGCCATCGCGGCCTGGGTGACCAGCACCAGCTGCCGCTTGGGGCAGCGGTCGGCGATGACGCCGCCGTAGAGGCCGAGCAGCATCAGGGGCAGGAACTGCAGCGCCGTGGTGATGCCGACGGCGGCGGAGGATCCGGTGATGCTGAGGACCAGCCAGTCCTGGGCTATTCGCTGCATCCAGGTACCGGTGTTGGAGACCACCTGGCCGGTGGCGAAGAGCCGGTAGTTGCGGATCCGGAGTGAACTGAAGGTTCCGCCCTTGGAACCGGACTCGGAACCGCGCTTCAGGCTGCGGTCCAGGTGCGGCAGGGAGGTGGTGGGTGCGTCGTGGTGGCGGTTCGGTGCGGGTGCGGAGTCTGCTCCGGGTCCCGTACTCAAAGTGGGGTCGCCTCCTTCTCCGTGCACTTACAGGTGCGCGAGTTTCTCCAGGACGGGCGCGGCGGCGCGGAGCGTCTCCCACTCGTCCTCGGTCAGCTGCCCGGCCAGCTGGGCCAGCCAGGCGTTCCGCTTCCTCCGGCTCTCCTCGAGCATGGCCTCGGCCTGCTCGGTCTGGCGGACCACCTTCTGCCGGCGGTCCTCCGGGTGCGGCTCCAGCCGGACCAGGCCCTTGCTCTCCAGCAGCGCGACGATGCGCGTCATCGACGGCGGCTGCACGTGCTCCTTGCGGGCGAGCTCCCCGGGCGTGGCGGAGCCACAGCGGGCGAGCGTGCCCAGCACCGACATCTCGGCGGGGCTGAGCGATTCGTCGACCCGCTGGTGCTTGAGCCTGCGGCCCAGCCGCATCACCGCGGAACGCAGGGCGTTCACGGCGGCTACGTCGTCTGGGGTGTCGCGCGGGGTGTGGTGCGGTGCGCTGGACAGGTCCGGCATGTTTATTAGATTAACTCATTACCTGAACTAAATAAAGTGGGCACTGGGGCGCATGGGGGCACATGGGGGTGCATCTGGGTACACCCCGGCCCGGCAGCCAGGGCCAATGGCAGGGAGTCCGGCGGCCGGGATCGTCGGTGCCATGCGAATGACACGTCCGATGACAGGCCCGATGACGCGTGACGAGATCAAGGCGGCATGGGTGTTCCTCACCGTCGCCTTCCTGGCCGCCGGCGCGCTGGGCGCGGCCCAGCCCGCGACCCGGATCCCCGCCGAGGTCGTCCAGCTGACCCAGTTCGGGCCGGCGCTGGGGGTGGGGCTGGTCGCCCTGCTGTGGCCCGGGGTCGTACGGGCGCTGTGGCGCGGCGAGGGTGGCGGGCGGCCCGGGCGCCGGGGCACGGCGCTGGCCGCCACCGCCGTGCTGATCATCGCGGCGAGCGCTGCCGCGTACGGCGTCATCGGCGGCGACGCGCGGTTCACCCGCCCGAGCGCGCTGGAGCACCCCTTCGCGCTGATCGTCGTCGCGCAGCTCATCGGCGCGTGCGGTGAGGAGATCGGCTGGCGCTGCTTCCTCCAGCCGCTGCTGGGCAACCGGTTCGGGTCGTTCGTCTCGTCCGGCGTCGTGGGCGCGGTGTGGGGCGTGTGGCACGTGCAGGTCTTCGCGCAGGACCCGGTGTACGCGGGGGCGTTCCTGCTGGGGGCCGTGTCCATGTCGGTCGTCCTGGGGTGGGCCCTGGAGGGCATGGCTCCGGCGGCTCGGCTGCCGCTCGCGGGCGGCTTCCACGCGCTGGTCAACCTCGGCATGCTGCTGTTCATGGACGAGGAGTCGGGCGCGGTGCCGCCGATGGTCCTGTTCGGGGCGTCGTGCCTGGTCGCGGCGGTGGTCTGGACGGCGGCGCGGACCCGGAGGGCAGCCGCTAGGATCCACCCGATCCTGGACCATGCCCGATAGACCACGCCCAGGCGGCCCCCGCCCCCGCAGCCCCCGCCCCCGCCTCGTCGCCCTCGGCCGGTGCCAGCTGGCGAGCCTCCACGCCATCGCCGTGTCGGCCGTCGGCTCGCTGGTGGTGACCGCGCTCCTGCTGTTGCCCGTCGGCGTCGGCTTCCGGATGCTGCCGTGGGCCGCTCGGGCCCTGCGCGCGCTGTCGGACCGGTCGCGCGCCCGGGCCGCCCGCTGGGCGGGCGTACGCGTCCCCCCGCCGGATCCCCTCCCTCTCCATCGCCGTAGTGCGCGTGCGGTCCTCGCCGACGAAGGCTTCTGGCGCGACCTGGCGTGGGCCTGGCTGGAGCCGCTGGTCGGCGGCCTGCTGGTGGCCGTGCCCCTCGCCCTCGTCGAGTACGGGGCGTTCGGCGCGCTCGTCCAGCCGTTCATCCGGCGGCTGATCGACGACGGCAACTGGTACGCGTTCGTCCCCGTGCGCGGTACAGCGACGGTGCTTGCCGCGGCGGCACTGGGCGTGGCGTTCATGGCCGGGGGCATCCTCGCGGCGCCGGCCGTGCTGCGGCTGCACGCCCGGTGGGGCCGGTCGCTGCTGGCCGCCCCCCGCAGCACCGAGCTCGTCCGGCGGATCGAGCGGCTCACCGATACCCGGGCCGAAGCCCTCGACGCCCAAGCGGCCGAACTGCGGCGCATCGAACGGGACCTCCACGACGGCGCGCAGGCCCGGCTCGTCGCGCTGGGCATGACGCTGGACAGCGCCGTCCGGCGGCTGGAGAGCGACCCGGAGGGCGCCCGGGCGCTGCTGCTGGACGTCCGCAGGACGTCGCAGCACGCGTTGCAGGACCTGCGCGACCTGGTCCACGGCATCCATCCCCCGGTCCTCGCCGACCGGGGGCTCGGCGACGCCGTGCGGTCGCTGGCGCTCGACAGCTTCCTCGACGTGCACGTGGACGCGGGCGGGCTGGTGGGCAGGCTGCCGGCGCCCGTGGAGTCGGCGGCCTATTTCGCGGTCGGCGAGGCGCTGGCCAACGCGGCGAAGCACTCCGGCGCCGACGAGGTCCGTATCGTCCTCGCGCACGACGGCGCGACGCTGACGATCACCGTCACCGACGACGGGCGGGGCGGAGCCGACGCCTCCGGGGGCACCGGACTGCTGGGGGTCCGCCGCCGGTTGGGTACGTTCGACGGGACCCTCGCCCTGCACAGCCCGCGGGGCGGGCCGACCACCGTGACGATGGAGATTCCGTGCGCGTTGTCCTCGCCGAAGACCTCTTCCTGCTGAGGGACGGGCTGATACGCACGCTGGAGGAGCACGGCTGCGAGGTCGTCGCCGTGGACAACGGACCGTCCCTGCTGCGCGCGCTGCTCGACGAGGCGGCGCCGCCGGACGTGGCGGTGGTGGACGTACGGCTGCCGCCGACCTTCACCGACGAGGGGCTGCGGGCGGCGCTGGAGGCGCGACGCGCGCGGCCGGGCCTGCCGGTGCTCGTGCTCTCGCAGTACGTCGAGCAGCTCTACGCCCATGAACTGCTGGCCGGGGGCGAGGGAGCGGTCGGCTATCTGCTCAAGGACCGGGTGACCGACACGGCGCAGTTCGTGGACGCGGTGCGGAGGGTGGCCGGCGGGGGCACGGTGATGGACCCTCAGGTCATCGCGCGGCTGCTGTCGCGCGGCGAGGCCCGGGGCTCGGTCGGCGATCTGACGCCGCGCGAGCGCGAGGTGCTGGAGCTGATGGCGGAGGGCCGGTCCAACGCCGCGGTCGCGAGCGGGCTCCACATCAGCGAGAGCGCGGTGGCCAAGCACACCGCGAGCATCTTCGCCAAGCTGCGGATCGATCCGTCGCCGGACGACAACCGCAGGGTGCTGGCCGTGCTGGCGTATCTGCGGCGGTAGAGAAGGCGATGGAGAAGAAGGTGGGTACGGGCCCGGGGCCCGTACCCACCTCCGTCATGTGCCCGCGGGCGCTACTTCACGCCCAGCGCCCGCTCGATCGGGTCGAGGAGGAAGTAGATCAGGAAGCAGACGCCGACCGCGTTGAGGAGCCAGGGGATCTCACGGGCCCGCTTGTCCGCGACGCGCAGGGCGATGAAGGCGAGGACGCCGATGCCGATGCCGTTGGTGATCGAGTAGGTGAACGGCATGGAGACGATCGTCAGGAACGCGGGGATGGCGATCGTGAAGTCGCTCCAGTCGATCTCCTTGACGTTGGACGCCATGATCAGGAAGCCGACGACCAGCAGCGCCGGGGTGGCGGCCTGCGAGGGGACGATCTTGGCCAGCGGGGTGAAGACCAGGGCGAGGAGGAAGAGGCCGCCGGTCATCAGGTTGGCGAGGCCGGTGCGGGCGCCCTCGCCGACGCCGGCCGTGGACTCCACGAAGCAGGTGTTGGCGGAGGCCGAGCCCACGCCGCCGGCGGCGACGGCGACGCCGTCCATCATCAGGATCTTGCCCATGTTGGGCAGCTGGCCGTTCTCGTCGGTCAGCCCGGCCTCCTCGCCGACGCCGATGATCGTGCCCATCGCGTCGAAGAAGCCGGACAGCAGCACGGTGAAGACGAACAGGCAGCCGGTGAGCCAGCCCACCTCGTGGAAGCCGCCGAAGAGGCTGACCTTGCCGACGAGCCCGAAGTCGGGGGTGTCCACGATCTTGTCCGGCCAGCTGGGGACGGACAGGCCCCACTCGGCGTCGGGGATCTTCACCAGCGAGTTGATCACGATGGCGGTGAACGTCATCACGACGATGCCGATGAGGATCGCGCCCGGCGTCTTCCGGACGAGCAGGACGAACGTCAGCAGCAGGCCCGCCGCGAAGACCAGCACCGGCCAGCCCTGGAGCTGACCGCCCTGGCCGAGGGAGAGCGGGACGGTGGTGTGGGCGGCGTCGGGGTTGCGGCTGACGAAGCCGGAGTCCACCAGGCCGATCAGCGAGATGAACAGGCCGATGCCGATCGCGATGGCGCGCCGCAGCCCGTTCGGGATCGCGTCCATGACGCGCTGCCGCAGACCGGAGGCCACCAGCACCATCAGCACCAGGCCGGCGAGGACGACCATGCCCATCGCGTCCGGCCAGCTCATCTTGGGCGCGAGCTGGAGCGAGACGACGGCGTTGATGCCGAGGCCGGCGGCACAGGCGATGGGCACGTTGCCGATCGCGCCCATGAGGACGGTGGTGAGACCGGCCATCAGCGCGGTGGCCGTGACCAGCTGGCCGTTGTCCAGCTGATGGCCGTACTTGTCGTGACCGGCCCCGAGGATGATCGGGTTCAGCACGATGATGTACGCCATCGCGAAGAAGGTCGCCAGTCCGCCGCGGAGCTCCCGGGAGACGGACGAGCCACGCTCGCTGATCCGGAAGTACCGGTCGAGGACGTTGCCCGTGGGGGGCGTGGGGGACGGCTGCTGGGCGTCGACGGCTGGGGTGGCCGAGGTGGGCATGCGTGACCTCAGTCGTGAGGGCGGCCGGGGAGGCCGTCGGGACAAAACAAATGGATCAGAAGAGTGCTTCTTCGCGCTTCCTTTGATCATTCTTGTATGATCAAACATAAGCGAGCAATCAAATCCAGTTCGATTCAGTATGAATAAACAAGGGCGTCTTGGCTATCTCCGCGCGTAGACCCCGGCGGCGCAAGGGCTCCACCGCCACCGGCCAAACCCGGACGCACTAGGCTGGCCGCCATGACGAAGTGGACACCGACGCACGAAGCGCCCGAGCCCCTGGAGGGCCCGGTCGTCGCGACGATCACGGGCGGCACGATCGTGTGGTTCGTCCTCTTCCTCGCGCAGCTGCCGTTCTACGTCTGGTACCGGGACCACGGGCACCTGTGGTGGCTGTGGACGTGCCTCGCCGGCGGCGGGCTGGGGCTGATCGGCGTCTGGTACGTCCGCAAGCGGGACGCGGCGATCAAGCGGCACGCGGCGGCGAAGGCCGCGCTGGACGCGGAGCAGCGCTGACTTACGGCTGCTGGCTTACGGCTGAGGCCATGGCCGAGCAAGCGGGAAGCCGTCCGGTTACCGTCGGAACATGAGCGATCCCTCGCAGATCGTGACAACCGCGCACCCCGGGCTGAGCGCCGCCGAGGTCGCGGAGCGCGTGGCACGGGGCGAGGTCAACGACGTACCCGTACGGTCCTCGCGCTCCACCAAGGAGATCGTCCGGGCGAACGTCTTCACCCGCTTCAACGCCATCATCGGCGTCCTCTTCCTGATCATCCTCGTCGTCGGCCCCCTCCAGGACGGCCTCTTCGGCTTCGTCATCATCGCCAACACCGCGATCGGCATCTTCCAGGAGCTGCGCGCCAAGAAGACCCTCGACTCGCTCGCCGTCATCGGCGAGGCCAAGCCGGTCGTCCGCCGCGACGGCGCCCCCGTCCCCCTCCCCACCGGCTCGATCGTCCTCGGCGACGTCATCGAGCTCGGCCCCGGCGACAAGTGCGTCGTCGACGGCGAGGTGGCCGAGGCCGACGGCCTGGAGATCGACGAGTCGCTGCTCACCGGCGAGGCCGACCCGGTGCTCAAGAAACCCGGCGACCCGGTGATGTCCGGCTCCTTCGTCGTCGCCGGGGGCGGCGCCTTCACCGCGACCAAGGTCGGCCGCGAGGCGTACGCCGCGCAGCTCGCCGAGGAGGCCACCCGCTTCACCCTCGTCCACTCCGAGCTGCGCACCGGCATCAGCACGATCCTCAAGTACGTGACCTGGCTGATGCTGCCCGCCGCCCTCGGCCTCGTCGTCAGCCAGCTGGTGGTCCAGGGCCACGACTGGCGGGAGGCCGTGCGGCGCATGGTGGCCGGGATCGTGCCGATGGTCCCCGAAGGGCTGGTGCTGCTGACCTCCGTCGCCTTCGCCATCGGCGTCATCCGGCTGGGCCGCAAACAGTGCCTGGTGCAGGAGCTGCCCGCCATCGAGGGGCTCGCCCGCGTCGACGTCGTCTGCCTCGACAAGACCGGCACCCTCACCGAGGGCGGCATGGACGTCAGCGAGCTGCGCGTCCTGGCCGCGGCGCATGGGTCGTCCGAGGTGCAAGGGTCGGCCGAGGCCCAGGAGTCGGCCGAGGCCCGGGAGTCGTACGTGCGCCAGGTGCTCGGCGCCCTCGGCGAGGCCGAGCCCCGGCCCAACGCCAGCCTCCAGGCGATCATCGACGCCTATCCCGACGGCTCGAACGCCTCGAACGCCTCGAACGCCCCCGACGGCTCGGGCACCTCGAACGCCTCCGGCGGCTGGCGCTGCGCGGAGGCGCTGCCGTTCTCCTCCGCCCGCAAGTACAGCGGCGCCTCGCTCCACGGCCCCGACGGCGAGTCCGGCACCTGGCTGCTCGGCGCCCCCGACGTGCTGCTGCCCGCCGGCGACCCCGCGCTCACCGAGGTCGACGGGCTCAACGCCCAGGGCCTGCGCGTCCTGCTCCTCGCCCGTGCCGCGCGCGACCTGGACGACCCGCGCGTCGCCGAGGACGTGCGCCCCACCGCCCTGGTCGTCCTGGAGCAGCGGCTGCGCTCCGACGCGGCGGAGACCCTGCGCTACTTCGCCGAGCAGAACGTCTCCGCCAAGGTGATCTCCGGCGACAACGCGGTCTCCGTCGGCGCCGTCGCCGCCAAGCTCGCCCTGCCCGGGGCCGAGGCCCCCGTCGACGCCCGGAAGCTGCCGCACGAGCCGGAGGCGATGGCGGCGGCCCTGGACCGGGGCGCGGTCTTCGGCCGCGTCACCCCGCGGCAGAAGCGGGACATGGTCGGCGCCCTCCAGTCCCGGGGCCACACGGTCGCCATGACCGGCGACGGCGTCAACGACGTCCTGGCCCTGAAGGACGCCGACATCGGCGTCTCCATGGGCTCCGGCTCGGAGGCCACCCGCGCCGTCGCCCAGATCGTGCTCCTGAACAACAGCTTCGCCACCCTGCCCTCGGTCGTGGCGGAGGGCAGGCGCGTCATCGGCAACATCACGCGCGTGGCCACGCTGTTCCTGACGAAGACCGTCTACTCGGTGCTGCTCGCGGTCCTGGTCGTCTGCACGCGGGTCTCCTACCCCTTCCTCCCCCGGCACCTGACGCTGCTGTCGACGCTGACGATCGGCGTCCCCGCGTTCTTCCTCGCCCTCGCCCCCAACAAGGAACGGGCCCGCCCGCACTTCGTCCGCCGTGTGATGCGGTACGCGATCCCGTCCGGCCTGATCGCGGGGACGGCCACCTTCGCCGCGTACCTGCTGGCCCGCGCCCACTACGCGGACGCCGGGCTCGCCCCCGCCGACACGCTCGGCGCGGAGACGAGCGCGGCGACGCTGACCCTCTTCCTGATCTCCCTGTGGGTGCTCGCGATCATCGCCCGCCCGTACACGTGGTGGCGGGTGGCGCTGGTCGCGGCGATGGGGGCGGGGTTCGTGGTCGTCCTGGTGGTGCCCTGGCTCCAGCGCTTCTTCGCGCTGAAGCTCATCGGGACGACGATGCCGTGGACGGCGGTCGCCATCGCCGTGGCGGCGGGGGTGGCGCTGGAACTCACGTGGAGGTGGCTGAAAACGAACGATGGCCCCACCGAACGGTGAGGCCATCGTCACTGTGCGCCGCCAGGGACTCGAACCCCGGACCCGCTGATTAAGAGTCAGCTGCTCTAACCAACTGAGCTAGCGGCGCGTGACTCATCCATAGTACCCCGGAAAAGGAGTACCTCTGACCACGGCGGCCGCCGTACGCTCCGCCGCATGGTGAGACTGGAGCGGCTCAGGGCGGACCACGCGCCCGCCCTGCTGGCCTTCGAGCGGGAGAACCGCGCGTACTTCGCCCGGACCGTCCCGGACCGCGGCGACGCGTACTTCGCCCGCTTCGCGGCCCACCACGCGGCCCGGCTCGCCGAGCAGGAGACGGGCGGGATCCACTTCCACGTCGTCCTGGACGACGACGGCGACGGCAATGGCGCCAGCGGTCGGCTGATCGGCCGCGTCAACCTCGTCGACGTCGAGCGGGGCACCGCCGAGCTCGGCTACCGGATCGCCGAGCGGGCGGCGGGCCGGGGCGTCGCCACGGCCGCGGTCACCGCGCTGTGCCGCCTGGCCGCCACCACGTACGGCCTCACCTCCCTCACGGCCCACACCACCCTCGACAACCCGGCCTCCCGGACCGTCCTCGAACGCAATGGGTTCGTGTTCGCGGAACACACCACCGTCGGCGACCGCCCGGGCGTGCGCTACGAGCGGGAGCTGTAGCCGAGAACCGACGGAACCCGTCGTTCCCAGGCGCTCCCCGGCCAAAGAACAGCCGAGATCCGGCCATCGCGGCACCACGACAGCCCCCATAGGTGTCCTTACGACGCAGCCTGATACGGGCGTAGCCACAACAACATGGGGGAAATCATGAGAAAGATCGCTCCCGGATTACCGTGCGCACTGCTCACCGCGGCCGTGCTCACGCTCACCACAGCCGTCTCGGCCTCCGCGGCCGGGCCTTCGGCTTCCTCGCCGGTGGAAGAGTCCCGGCCGGTCGCCGCCGGCGACGTGCGGGACCTCACCGGCATCGCCCACGCGTATCTGCGGCAGCGTGCCGACTCCGTCACCCTGGCCGGCGCCAAGCGCCTGGCCCCCGTCACGCCCGAACGCGCCACACCGGCCCTGAAGCAGAGCCTCGCGAAGGAGTTCGCCCAGCTCGCCGAGCAGGGCCGCGCCTACGAGAAGGCCAGCGGCGGCTACTCCCGCGCCGAGGTGGCGGTGACCCCCGGCAAGGCGGAGCAGAAGGGCGACCGGGCCACGCTCCGGCTGACGGAGACGACGAGCCTCCTCTACCCGAACGTCCGCTCCGCGGACGAGCCCAAGGCCGAGGAGTACACCCTCGACCACACGCTCACCTTCACCCGTGACGCGGCCGGCGCGTGGGTCCTCGCCTCGGACCGCCCGGACATCGGCACCGGGGACGTCACCACGTACAACACCCCGCCCCGGACCGAGCAGCCCACGGACGAGACGAAGAGCGAGGGACCGCGTTCGGCACCCGCGAACACCGAACGCCCGCCCGCGGGCACCCCGGCCGACGACAAGGCCAAGACCGGCAAGAGCACCCTGGCCGCCGGGTACGACTACACGGCGATGGTCAACTACGCGAACAGGTACTGGCAGCACCCGAACGGCGACTACCGCACCTACGGCAACGACTGCACCAACTTCGTCTCCCAGGCCATGAAGGCCGGCGGCTGGAAGAAGAAGGGCAGCGGGTTCTTCGACCGCAAGGACCGCGACAAGTGGTACTACGGCGACCACACCTGGACCACCAGCTACACCTGGGGCGGCGCCGAGAACTGGTTCTGGTTCGCCAGGAAGTACTCCCAGCGCGCCAAACCCCTGAACAACGTCTGGCAGATGGCTCTGGGCGACGTGCTCCAGGCGGACTGGGACCGCGACAACACCATCGACCACACGATGATCGTCACGGGGTTCTACGGTACGAGTGAGATCTACCTGACGTACCACACGAGCAACACCCACAACCGGAAGCTCACCAACCTCCTCGCCAAGTACCCGCACGCCTGGTGGTACGCGCACCGCACGTGACGTCCGGCTTTCGCCTCCCCGGCCTCTGGAGCGACATGAAGACACCACTTCGCATCGTGTGCGCGACGGCGGTCGCGGCCCTGTCCCTGACCGCGTGCGACGACCAGGGGGAAGGGAAGGCGAGGGACGAGCGCGACACCGCGGTCGCGTATGTGAAGGCGATCAACGACCGTGACGTACCGGCGCTGGTGAAGCTCAGCCCTCCCGGCAACGAGGGGGCCGAGCAGGCCGCGCGAGAGCTGGTCGGCAGCCAGGGCGGACGCGGGCTGCGCGTGGACGACGTCCGGGTCGGCCACGAGTTCGGCCCCGACACCGCCGACGCGCGGCTCCGGGCGACCGACAAGGAGGGCCGTCCTTTCAGCGAGACGCTCACCCTGACCCGGCGCGGCGGGACGTGGTACGTCGCCCTGGGCACCGCGCCGGGCTCCACGCCGAAGTCGCCGGCGCAGACGTCACGTCCGTGACAGCAGGCACAACCGTCGCCAGTAGTCGTCAGCCGTCCGTGACAGTGAGGCCGACGTGCTGGGCCAGGGCGGGGGCCAGGTCGAAGAGCTGAGGGGTGCTGATCGTCGCCCCGGCCAGGTACTCCGCCCCGGAGGTGATGCCCAGCGCGGTCGCCTCGCGCAGGTCGACCCGGGTCAGCGTGGCCCGGGTGAGGTCGACGCCGTCCAGGGCCGTGCCGGGGAAGGAGACGTCCGTCAGCGTCGCACCGCCGAAGTCCACGTCCCGCAGCAGGCAGTCGACGAACGCGACCTCCTTGAGATGGGCCACGCGCAGGTTGACCGAGTCGAACTTGCAGTGGTGGAAGACGGTGCGGCGGATGTCGGCGCCGTGGATCTCCGTGCCGGCGAGGAGGCCGGAGACGCACTCCACGTCCATCCACCTGGTCTCCGCGAGATCGCTGCCGACGGTGCGGAGGTTGTGGAACCACACGTTGTCGAAGAGCGCGCGCCGGTAGCGGCCACGGGTGAGGGTCACCGACGACAGGGCGGACTCGGAGAACTGGACGCTGCCGCCGTCGACGTCGTCGAAATCGCGCCCGTCGACGTGGAGCCATTCGTACGCGCTCTCCCGCTCCAGCTCGCCCGTGAACGGCTCCAGGCGGTGCGCGTACGGGAGCGCTGCCAGGTCGCGGGGGTCGGGCACGGGCACGGGCACGGGCGTGCTCATCGGCGGGGTCCTTCCGGTCCGGGGTGCGGGAGGGGCGCCCTCATGCTTACGCGAGTCCGGCCGTTCCGCCCAATCGCCGGGGGGCGGTCTTCCCCGTCCGCTCACCGGCGGGCGTGGAAGACGCCCCAGGAGAGCAGGCCGTTCTCGCAGGCGTCGACCCACAGGGGCAGGTTCGCCCGCAACCGCTCCCGGTACGCGTCGCTGTAGGCGCCGGCGAGTTCGTCGCCGTGCCGCCGTACGTCCTCGGCGAGGCGGGTGTAGTGCGGGAGCAGGTTCTCGCTGAGGTCGTCGAAGCGGACCCGCCCCAGGCCGAGGCCGGTGAGCCGCTCCCGGACGAAGTCCGGCGTCGCCAGGTCGGCGACGTTCAGCCGCTCGCACACCGGACGCAGCGCGTCCCTGTGGCTGTCGTCGGCCGCCATGACGTCCGTGAGGACCAGCGCCCCGCCGGGCGCGAGGACGCGGACCGCCTCCGAGAGCATGCGCGCCCGGTCGCCGCTGTGGACGAGGGCCTCCTGCGTCCAGACGACGTCGAACCGTCCGTCCGGCGCGGGGACGTCCTGGAACGACCCGGCGACGACGTCGATGAGCGCGTCCAGCCCCTCGCGGGCGTTGAGCTCGCGGTGGCGCCGGTTCTGCACGTCGCTGATGTTGAGCGCGACGACACGGCAGCCGTAGGTCCGGGCGAGGTGGCGCGCGGCGCCGCCGTAGCCCGAGCCGAGGTCGATGACCGTGCGGCCCGGCCCGAGGAGGTCGGCCACCCGCGCGGCCATCCGGACATCGGTCCGCCGGCTCGCGCGGGCGACGGGCTCGTCGGGGTGCTCGTAGATGCCGGTGTGGATGTCGTCGCCGCCCCAGACGGCGGTGTAGAAGCCGTCGACGTCGGCGGAGTCGTAGTAGGCGCGGGCCGTGTTCGCCGCGTGCGTGGTCGCCGTCTCACCCATGCCGGAATCCTCCGCCCGGCCCGGCGTCCGCAAACCTCACCCGTCGCCTCACGCGCCGAGCGCGGCGTTCCACACGGGGCTGTCCACGTAGTGGTTGTCGAAACGCTCGGAGGACTCCCTGATCTCCCGCGGGCTCGCCTCGCCCCGCATCACGCGCTCCAGCAGCCGCATGTACGCGAAGCGCGCCATCCCGGGCGTGAAGGTGATCAGCACATCGGCCTCGCACCCGGGCGCGGCGGCGAACGCGTGGTGCGTACGCGGCGGCACGAGGAGGAAGTCCCCGGCCTCCAGCACCTTGACCTCCTCGCCCACGAGCACCCGCAGCGAGCCGTCGATGACGTGGAACATCTCGGCGGCCCGCGTGTGAAAGTGCGCCGGCGCGCCCGGCGCCCCCTCGGCGAACGTCGAGCGGTAGCTCGTCAGCAGACCGCCGGTGGTGTCGGAGTCGGCCAGCAGCGTGATGACGCTGCTGGGATCGCGCGTGACCTCCGCCTCGGCGGCACGGGTGAGCAGGGCGGGGAAGTCGGCGTTCCGGGTCGTCGTCGTCATGGCTGTGGGCCTCCTCGGTGGTCGTGATCACGACTCTAGGGAGGCGGGAGACCTGGTGGATGGTGCAATTCCTCGCGGGTATGGGAGGTCAATTCGGCTCGTGGTCGGTGCGGCGGTGGTCTTCGAGGCGGGTGTTCGCGTCGTGGGACGCGCGCCAGTCGTGGTGGGCTTGTGACTCGTGCCTTTTCTCAACGAGTTCATGGCACGTCGTGCAGGTTTCCGCTGGCGGAAGGACGATGACGGCGGCGCCGGAGGAGTGCGGCAGGGGGACGGGGGCCTGTGGCCGCGCTGTGGGGAGTTGCAGCAGCTCCTGCTGTTCCAGCAGCGCTTCGGCGCCTCTTCCCAGGCTCCGGACGCGGATGACCGCTGACATGTAGCCGTCCCCGGCCGTGAGCCCGAGCCGGGCCCGGGCCTCCCTGACGACGGTCAGCGCGTCCTCGCGGACCGGGTCGCCCGCCGGGCGTCCGCTCACGGCGGCCTCGACGGCGGTGGCCGTGGCGCGGATGTAGGCGACGAGCCCCTCGCTCAGCCCTTCCGCCTCTGCCGGGGCGGGCAGCCGATACTCGGTGGCGATGGCCCGGTGGATCACCTCCTCGATCCCGGGCCGGGGGTCCGGTCGGCGCGTCCGCGGTCGCGGGGGCGGCACGCGCGTCAGCGCGGCGCCGGCGTTTCCGGTGAGGGGGTAGGGAGGCATGGCGGCTCCTTGAGCAGGGGTGGGGGGCGCCCGCCGGGCGTTCGGCGGGTGGCTTGAACAACGCTGCCGCAGCCTCGACTTGGGCCGCAAGTTAGCCCCAAAAAGGGAGAGAAATTGGAATATGCCAACCCTGGGCATCGTCACGCCGAGCGCACGCACCGGCTGAAAGACTGCCGACAAGGGCGAGCTCAGGGGCTACAGAGGCTCGCCGGGAACCAACAGGGCGACGCCGTCGGGGTACAGGGGCGTGCCCACGGGTACAGCACCGGAAGGGTTCGACAGTGGCAGCACGACGCGGTCCGACGTTCCGCCGGAGGGAGCTGGGCAAGGAGCTCCGCCGTCTGCGGGAGAGGAAGGGGTTGAGCACCAGGGCGGCAGCCGAAGCCATCGAGAGTTCGGAGTCGAAACTCAACCGAGTCGAGTCCGGGCACAACCAGCTACCTCGCGTACGCGACCTGGAAGACCTGCTCGAACTGTACGGCGTCACCGCCACCGACGACCGCGAGCACCTGCTGATGCTCCACAGGGATTCGCTGAGCGGAGACTGGTACCGGCCCTACCAGAACTTCCTGCCTTCGGGGCAACTGCTCTACATGGGGCTGGAGTCGGATGCGGCCTCAATGCGCGCTTGGCACTCCCAGGTCGTCTTCGGGCTTCTGCAGGCCGAGAGCTACACGCGCGCCATGTTCACCACGTCGAAGCCTGTCCTGGAGAGGACGACCGAGTTCGTCGAGAGCAATGTGACTCTTCGCATGAAGCGCAAGGAGATTCTCTTCGGGGACAACCCGATGGAACTGCGTGTGGTGCTGGACGAATCGACGCTCCGACGCGTGATCGGAGGGCCCGAGGTGATGCGCGAACAGTACGCGGAGATCGAAAAGCTCGCGTCTCTCGACCACGTCACGGTGCAGATTCTCCCGCAGAGGCTCGCCACCTATCGCGCGCCCGACAACTTTGTGATCCTCGACTTCGATGCGGGGCTTGATCCTGTCGTCATGCACGACAGCCCATCCGTCATGACTGTCTCCGACAAGGCCCGCGAGGTCTGGCTGCACGCCCGAAAGTTCGACGCCATGCGGGAGGGCGCCTTGGCCCCGGCTCAGACAGCCGAATTCCTGCACCGACTGTCAAGAGAGATCGATGAAACCTAAAACTCGATTCACGGCCCTGCAAGTGGCAGACAAAGCCTCCTGGTTCAAGTCGTCCCACAGCACCGATACCGGGGCGGCAAGTTGTGTCGCAGTCGCGAGACTCGCCGACTGCGTCGGCATACGCGACTCCAAGGAGCCGGACGGACCGGCCTTCATCGTGGCAGCGGCGTCCTGGGCCTCGTTCATAGGGGAGGTGCGGGCCGGGCGGCTCCTGAGGGGGACGCGCGGCTGAGCCGCGGTGGGCGTGAGCGGCTTTCCTCCCCGCCCGGGGCGGGGAGGGCGCCGCGTCGTCGACGCATGGGGTCAGGCGCCCGGCGCCGGTTCGTCCTCCAGCATGCCGCGGATCATTTCGCGGAGCTCGGGTGTGTCCTCGTGCTGGTGCACGGACACCGCGTGCTCGGTGGCGGCGCGGAGGACTTCGTCCTCCTCGCCCGTGATCGTCAGCGTGCAGTGGGATTCGCTCGGCGCCTTGCGGCAGTCGGCGACTTTCCTGGTCATGACGGCCTCCTGTCGTACGGATGTACCGCCCGTGGTTCCAGGGTAGGCCGGGCAGGAGGTGCCCCGCCGCCGCGCCCGCATGCGGCATGTCACCCGTACGGGGCCGCCGAAACGATCCGCTACAGCCTGTGCGGGGTTGCGGGCACCGGCCTCACCCCACAGGGCCATTACTCGCAACCCCGGATACCCCCTGGCGCCCCGTCCCCGGGGGAACCTCACACGGCCGGCCGGAAAGACTCACCGCAGTCCGCCCCCCACTGGAGGAGACACCTTGAGCCGCACCCGACGAACCGTCCTCGCGCTCGCAGCAAGTACGGTCCTCGCCGTCATGGGAGCCGTCGCCACCGCCCCGGCGGCGCAGGCCGCCCCCGCCGCCCCGATGTCGGCCGGCGGTGACGTGTGCAGGTTCGTGCAGACCGCCCTGGCCAACCAGGGCCTCACCATCGGCGGGACCTGTCCCGCTTGAGTCTCCCGCCCCGCCGGGTCCACGCCCCTCGGCGTGGACCCGGCACCGGGCCGAGTCCTACGTGCAGGGGGTGTCCGGTCCGTTCTGGCGGTTGATGTTGCCGTTGTACATCCAGCCCATGCTCTTCGTGCCGTCTATTCGGACGTAGGTCCACCGGTGGCCGTAATTGTTGGTGATGTAGCAGTGGAACCAGACCTTCACACCCGACTTGGCCTCGGCCAGCGTGGGGCATGACGCATACGGACCGGATCCCAGCTTGAAGGTGCCGATCATGTAGCCGTAGGTGCCCGGCTTCGGGTCCTTGTGGTCCCAGCCGACGCAGCTCTTGGACACCGTCGACGACGGGGAGGGCGACGTCTTCGGGGATTTGCCGTCGCTCGGCGTCGCCTTGGGGCTCGCCTTGCCCGGGTCGCCGGCCGTTCCGCTCGGCGTCGGCAGCGAGGGGCTGCCCGACGGAGCCACGGGCAGGCCTTCCGACGGTGCGGTGACCATGCCGCCGCCCGAAGGGGACCCCGGAACGGGCGACGCGCCCTGCGCCACGTCGCGCTTGCCGCCGTGCTCGCCCATCAGGGCGTAGCTGACGCCACCGCCCGCCAGGACGACGGCGGCCGCCGCCCCCGCGATGAGCGCACGGCTGCGGCGCCGCGCCTTGCCCGCGCCCGGAGGGCCGGGAGCGGGGGCGGGAGCGGGAGCCGGGGCGGCCGCCGGATGCCTGGGCGGGGGGTAGCCGTAGCCGGCGTACGGAGGCTGCGGCGCCGCATCGGCACCGGCGCCCGCCACGGGCCGAGGCGGCGGGGTGACGGCCATGGTGGGCGGATGGCCGAAGGCCGGGGGCGGGGCGCCGAAGGCCGGGGGCGCTGCGGCGGCCGGAGGCGAAGCGGCCGACGGCGGGGTGGCGGCCGACGGCGTGGACGACCTCTGCACGAGGTTCACCGTCTTCCCCGACGCCACCCGCTCCAGCATCTGCCGCGCCTCGTCGGCGGTGGGCCGGTGCTCCGGCTCCTTCGCCATCAGCGCCAGCAGGACCGGTGTGAGCGCCCCGGCCCGCTTGGGCTCCGGCAGCTGTTCGTTGACGATCGCCGTCAGCGTGGACCACACCGACGTCCGGCGGAACGGCGAAGCGCCCTCCACCGCCGCGTACAGCGTCATGCCGAGCGACCAGATGTCCGACGCGGGGCCGGGGTCCGCGCCCTGGGCGCGCTCCGGGGGCAGATAGTCGAGGGAGCCGATGATCTCGCCGCTGCGGGTCAGCTTGTCCATGGCCTCGTCGCCCGTGGCATCGAGCGTCGCGATGCCGAAGTCGGTCAGGACGACCCTGCCACCGCGTTCCAGCAGCACGTTCCCCGGCTTGACGTCCCGGTGGAGGACGCCTGCGCGGTGCGCGGCGTCGAGCGCGGCCATCAGCTTGGCGCCGATGGCCGCGGCCTCGCGCGGCTCCAGCGTGCCGCGCTCCGCGAGGACGTCGTCGAGGGAGGGGCCGTCGACGAGTTCCATGACGATGACGGGGAGGCCCTGCTCCTCGGTCACGTCGTGGACGGTGACCACGCCACCGTGCCGGATACGGGCGGCGGCCTGCGCCTCCCGCCGCATCCGGGCCCGCAGGTCGGCGAGCTCGGGCGCGGACGCGTCGGTGTAGGCCCGCAGGACCTTGACGGCCACCTCGCGGCCCAGCACCTCGTCCGTCGCGCGGGCCACCACGCCCATGCCGCCTCGGCCCAGCGTGGCGGTCACGCGGTAGCGGCCACCAAGTATCTGACCGGTCAGGTCGCCGCCGTTCGGGTCCCCCGTCGTCACCGCGCGTCTCCGTTCCCTCACGCTTGTCACATGCGCCACCACTGCATGGCGGGCACCAAGGGTAGAGAGCCCGGGGAACCGCGCGCAGTCGGGGTGTCAGCCGCCGCCCTTCTCCGTGCGGACGATCGCCTCGCGGACGGCGGTGACGAAACCGTCCCAGTAGCGGGCCGCCGTACCGTCCGTGGACCTGCCGTAGGTCGCGGCGCGTGTCGCCGGGGAGGCGAAGTCGCCGAACATGGCCTTGCGCAGGTCGGTGGAGAGCTCCAGCTGGCCGCCCGCGCCGCTGTAGGTGCGGTTGCAGATGTTCAGCGGCTCGTCACCGTCCAGACCGCCGTCGGGCAGCGTGAGGGTGACACCGCTGCCGAGGCAGTCGCGGAGGGCGTCGTACAGGTTCTTCTTCAGCGTGGCGTCGCGGCCGCCGATCTGGATCAGCTTCTGCGTCCCGGAGCCACCGGGGTTCTTGCAGCCGTGGACGGAGACCGCGTGGCGGCTGCCGCCGACGATCGCCAGCGCGGCCGGGTCGTCGCAGTGTGTCGACGTGACGTGCATCTGCTGGACCGCGCGGCTGTCGGTCGCGAGAACGTCGAACATCCAGTAGTCGTAGGCGGGGCCGCCGCCGGAGCCGTACCTCGTCATGGGGTCCTCCGGCGCGTACCCCGCGATCGCCAGGCACAGCTCGCTCGTGCCGTCTTCCAGATTGCCGCCGTGCGGCGCGATCACGGACGTCAGCGGGGGCGTGGCCCGGGAGTGCCCCGGAACGGTGTCCAGGCCGGTGCGGCGGTAGCGGCGGGCCCAGTCCACGCCCTCCTTGAAGAGCGGGCTGGCGTACAGCTCCGTGTTCGAGGCGAACAGCTCGGTGTCGGCGGCTTGCGGGACGGCGGCGGCCCGCCCAGCGGCGGTCGTGGCGAGCGGTACGGCCACGGCCGCCGCCGCCATGCCTGTCAGCAGAGATCTTCTGGTCGTCGAGCGCATGGCGGCATTGTTGGTTATCAGCCGATGGTTCGTCAGCCCTTTCGGGCGGCTCGACTTCAGTCGAACCAGCGCGCCCGTTCCAGTTCTTCCGTCCGCGACGGGTCCTCCAGCAGCGCCGCCGCCTCGAAGCGGCGCGCCCACGCGCCGGCCGCCCACGCCAGGCCCGCCGCCACGCCCTCCAGCGTCGCCGCGTGCAGGACGCCGTCCGGGCCCAGGCGCCAGTCCAACTCCACGCCGTCGATCACGAGCTCCTCGTGCTCGACGTACGTCGCCGGGGCGCCCGGCAGCAGGACCCTTACCTCCTCCGGGACCTCGCGCACCTCGCCCTCGGTCGTCTCCACGGCCGCCGGGACGACCTCGCTCAGCCGTCGCACCTGCAAAAGCTCCGCCAGCGCCGCCGCTCGCTCCGGGGCGACCGGCAGCAGGGCCACGCCCGTCGCCAGCGGCAGCAGGTCCGGGGCGTCCGCCACGACCGCGTCCGCCGCGTCCACGACGCGTACTTCGCCGTCGACGACGGCCCGCAGGTCGTCCGGGAGTGTCACGTCCTCCGGGGCGAGGTCGGCCAGCAGGCCGTAGAGACCGTGGAGCCGGTCGGGCCGGACCTCGCGGGACGGGTCCGCCAGGCGGGACAGCAGTTCCGCCGCGCCGCCCGGCTCGTCCAGCAGCGCCGCCGCCGACGTGCGGACGCCCAGCGCCCGCAGCACCTGCTCGTCGGCCAGGCCGCCCGCGTCCGCCGCCTCGTAGAGGCCCTCCAGCAGCGGGTCGCCGCCCGCCACCCGCAGGCCGGCCGGGCGGCGGCCGTCCAGGACGGGGTGGCCGCGCAGCCACCACGCCGTGTACGGGCGCACGGACTCCGTCGTGCCGTCCGGCAGCAGGACGCGCAGCGGGGTCGTCAGCGCGTCGCGGAGCGGGGGCTCGGCGAGGAGGGCGAGGGCCTGCGGCCAGGCGTCGTCGTCCACGAGGTCCAGGTCCCGGACCGCCACGATCTCCGTGGCCACCGGCGGCACCGGCGTGTCGGGGAGCCGGTCGAGGACGTCCTCGCACCACACGTCCACGGCGTCGAGCAGCCCCGCGTCGTCGGGCTCGGCGAAGTCGCCGTCGCGCGGCTCGAGTTCGTCGGGGTCGAGGACGACGTCGGCCGCGCGTACGAGCGCGAAGTCGGCCAGCACGCCGACCGCCGTCAGCGGCTGCTCGCCCCAGCGCTCGGCCAGCTCCGCGTCGCACGCGGCCAGCTCTCCCGGGCGGATGACCTGTTCGAACGGGCTGCCGGGGAGCACGAGTTCACCGGCGGGCGCGAGCTCGCCGTCCTCGTCGGGCAGGGCGAGGGCCGCCAGCCACGGCTCGTCACCGGGGGCGAGGTCCGCGTCGCGGGCCAGGGTGAGGACGAGTTCGGCGAGGGTCTCGCTGTCGAGCGTCTCCTCGTCGTCCCAGACCTCCTCGGCGTCCAGGGACGCCGCCACGGCGGCCCTCACCTGCGGCGTCGTCAGGATCGCGCGCGGCGAGGACGGGGTCGCGCCCAGTTTCTCCAGCAGCGGGTGGGCCGCGTCCGGGTGGGCGACCTTCAGCCCGAGGCGGGCCAGGTGCTCCGCGTCCGGGCCGGTCGCGTCGGCGGGCGGCAGCGGCAGCAGGACCTGGCGCGGGCCGATGGCCGTACGGCCGTCCGCGAGCGGTACGGGCAGGCCGGTCAGCCGGTCCGGGTCCACGCCCGCGAGGCTGTCGTAGAGGCGCCACCACCAGTCCGCCGGGCGCTCCGCCCCGGCGAGCCGGTCGATGACCTCGCCGAGCGGCACGCGCGCCACGCCGAGTGCGCGGAGCTCCGGGCGGCGCTCCAGGCCGGCGGGGAGCAGGCTCGGGAACAGCTCGCCGAGCACGGCCACGGTCGCGGTGCCCGCGCCCTCGACCAGTTCGGCGTCGCGGGGGCGCAACGGTTCGCCCGCGGCGTCGCTTCGGTGGAAGGGGTCGTCCTCCCAGGCCGGCGTGGGTGCGTCAACGGCCGGCGCGGCGGCCGCCGGGTGTTGTGTGGACGCGTCCGGGGATTCCGTCCACGGGATGCCTTCGATGCCCGTCCCGGGGGGCTGGGTGGGTTCCGTCGGGAGCGTCGCCGCGCTCGGCAGGAACGGGACGTCCGGGAGTCCCTCCAGGATGCGGCGGCGCAGCTCCGCGTCCAGCGCGCCCGTCGCCAGCGGGGCCGGGACGAGGTCGAGGGTGCCCGTGCCGACGGGACGCCATTCACGCAGCAGGGCCGTGTACGTCTCGGCCGCGCGGTCGGTGAGGAAGTCCGAGAGGACGCCGGGGGCCGTGTGGCGGCGCGTCGGCTCCAGCGGGAAGCTCGCGATGAGCAGGGCGGGCAGGCCCAGGGGCTCGTCCGTGGGGGTGGGGGCGTGCACGACGGGGGCCGTGCGCGGGCGCTCCGGGGCGCCGTCGGGTGCGACGGGGACGGCCCAGGTGACCGACCAGTGGGGGCGCAGGCGCTCCTCCACGGGGCGGTTCGCGAGGAGGTCGGGGGTGAGGGGGCCGGTGGCCGTCTTGACGCGCCAGCGGGTCGTCCTGGTGCGGGTCGTCCCGGCGGCGTCCGGGGTGGTGCCGGGTTCCCCCGTCGTGTCCTCGATGACGACCTGGTCGTCCTTCTGGTGGCGCGTCAGGACGCGGCGCGGTGCGTCCGGGGTCTCGATGACGACCTCGGCGAGGCCGGGGAGGGTGAGCAGCAGCGCGTCGTCCACGGCGGCGAGGAGACGGCGGGTCAGGTCCTCGGCGGCGCCGTCGCGGAGCGGGAGGACGACGACGGTGTCGTAGCCGTTGAGCACCGCGCCCTCGGCGGGGAACGGCAGGCGCAGGAGCGGTACGTGGCCCTCGCGGCGGCGGAGCTCGCCGCCGAGGCCGGGGCTGCCGCCGGCGGCCTCGGCGGCCAGGGCGCGGGCCTCGGCCAGGGACCAGCGGACGCCGCCGGTGCGGCCGACGAGGGCGGGCTCGTCGGTGACGGCGAGGACGGCGGCGAAGCCGACGCCGAAGCGGCCGGCGGCGCGGGTGCCCTCGTCGCGCTTGGCGGAGGCGCGGAGGGTGGAGAGGGACTCGACGCCGGTGGCGTCGAGGGGGGCGCCGGTGTTGGCGGCGGCGAGGGTGGCGGGGGTGCCGGCGTTCGCGGCGTGGAGGGTGAGGTGGAGGCGGCCGGGGACGCCGGCGCGGGCGGCGGCGTCGGCGGCGTTCTGGGCGAGCTCGACGACGAGGCGGTCGCGGTAGCCGCCGAGGGCGAGGTCTTCCTCGGCGTTGGCGTCCTCGCGGAAGCGGGCGGGGGAGGTGACCCAGGAGTCCAGTACGCCGCGGCGCAGGCGGGCGGTGCCGAAGGGGTCCAAGCTCACGTCTGCGTCTCTCCCTGTGCGGGTGGTGCGTGGGTGGGTGGGTCGTGGGTCGGGGGCGGGGTGGGGCGGACGGGCCCTTACGGGGCTGAGCTCTTCGCGGTGCCTGCCATCACTGTGCTGATTGCCCCGTATTGTGCTCCAGCGGCGAAGAGCTCTTCACGCCCCTACCAGGGCCCGTCCACCCCACCCCGCCCCCTCACGTCACCCCAGCTCCCTGGCTGAGCGATCCGTTCCGGGCAATCGGGCGGGCGGGTGGCGAAACCCGCGCCGGAGGCGCGGAACACCCTGCGGCACTCAGGAGTGGCCGAGGTCCTCTTCGGACTCCGGTTCGGCGGACGTCTCGTCGGTCTCCCGGAGCGGGAGGACGTCGACGCGCGTCTCGTCGATCACCGGCGGAGCCGGCCGCGGCGGCCGCGGCATGACGGCCGCCTCGGAGTGACCGCCGCATCCGTAGGAGAGGGAGACGACGTGGCCGTCCGCCGGTCCGAACTCGTTGGCGCACACACCGAACGCCTGGCCCAGCGAGCCGCCGATGGGGACGAGGAAGCCGCAGCTGACGCAGGACGCGGGGGCCGCCTGGGCCATGGGCGTCTTGGAGCCGTGGGACTCGTCCCAGCGGTCGGCCGCGGTGTGGAGGCCGTAGCGGGAGAGGACCCGGGCGCGGCGCATGCCGAGTTCCTCGGCGAGGGCCGCGATGGAGCCGCGCCGGGGCGCGGTGGGCAGCTCGCGCGGGGGGCCGACCGTGATGTCCGCGTCCTCGGCCTCGACGAGCTCGGCCATCTCCTCGGAGACCGCGGAGCTCGGCGGGGGTTCCTCCGCGCCGATGAAGCCGGGCTCCAGGCGCAGGTCCTCGGCGTCGGTGGGGAGGAGGTCGCCGGGGCCCATGTCGCCGGGGCGCAGCCGCTCGCTCCAGGGCACCCATTCGGGGGCGAGGAGGGCGTCGGAACCGGGCAGGAGGACGGTCTCGTCGAGGGTGACGACCTTGGCGCGGGAGGCGCGGGCGACGGTGACGGCCCAGCGCCAGCCCCGGTAGCCGGGGTCTTCGCAGAGGAAGTAGTGCGTGACGACGCGGTCCCCGTCGGCGACGACCTCGACGTGGTCACCGACCTTGCCCGGCAGGGCCGCTTCCTCGGCGGCCGCCCGGGCGAGTTCGACCGCCTCGGCGCACAGGCGGTCCGGGGTACGGCTTCGCATCGCAGCACTCACAAGAATCGATTCTCTCTTCCACGCCGTCTCACGAGTGCGCCAGCCGAACGATCGGGCGTGCGAACGGAGCGGACCGCTGGGCCGCGTCGACGTCCGCGCCCGACGGCCTGGGGCGCACCTGTCATCACCCATTCTGCGGGATCTGGACTCGGGGTGCGGCCAGGAGCTGCGGCCGGTGGCGCGCTACGCACGCTACCCCGCGCGGCCACCCGGGGGATACCCGGGCTTCGGCGAGCCCCGCGCGTCGTGGCGGGCGGGCCCGGCGCGTCGTGGTGGGTCGTCGTGGGTCGGCGTGGGCCGCACGCCCCATCGGTACCGCGAAAGTGCCATGCATGGTGTCAGTTGGGGCAGTATGGCGTGGTGGGAGCCATCCGGTCAGCCGAGGGCGGTCCGCTGCGCCGTACGGCCCGGAGCGCCGGCCGGGTGCTGCGCGCTCCCTTCCGGGGCGCGGCGCGGGGCGTGCGCCGGGCGACGCACGCGCACGGCGCGGGCGAGTCGGGCCTGGGCAAGCTGATCGAGCTCCACGCGGTGAATTCGGCCGGTGACGTGTTGATCACGATCGCCCTGGCGTCGACCGTCTTCTTCTCCGTGCCCACGGATCAGGCGCGGGGGCGGGTGGCGCTCTACCTGGCGGTGACGATGGCGCCGTTCGTCTTCCTCGCGCCGGTGATCGGTCCGCTGCTGGACCGGGTGCCGCACGGCCGGCGGGCGGCGATGGCCTCCGCGATGCTGGCCCGTGCCCTGCTGGCGCTGATGATGTCGGGCGCGGTGGCGAGCGGCGGGCTGGAGCTGTATCCGGCGGCGCTGGGTGTGCTGGTGGCGTCGAAGGCGTACGGGGTGGTGCGCTCGGCCGTGGTGCCGAGGCTGCTGCCACCGCGGATCGCGCTGGTGAAGGCGAATTCCCGGGTGACGCTGGGCGGCCTGCTGGCTACGGGCCTGGCGGCCCCGCTGGGCGGGGCGCTGCATCAGCTGGGGCCGCAGTGGCCGCTGTACGGGGCGTGCGTGGTGTTCGCGTTCGGGACGTACCTGTCCCTGTCGTTGCCGCACAAGGTGGACTCCGCCAAGGGGGAGGCCCGGGCGCGGCTGGCCGCTCCCGGGTCCCGGCGGCGGGGCAGGTGGTGGGGGCGGGCCGGGGCTCCCGGACTGCGGACCGTGGGGGCCTCGGTGCTGCACGGGCTGCAGGCCAACGGCGCGCTGCGGATGCTGTCGGGGTTCCTCACCTTTTTCCTGGCTTTTCTTTTGCGAGTGCATCCGCTGGGCGGGTTGAGTCCCGCGTTCTCGCTGGGCTTCGTGGCCGTGGCGGCCGGCGCGGGGAACGCGCTGGGGACGGCCATGGCGGCGCTGCTGCGCTCGCGCGGTCCGGAGAAGACGATCGCGCTGGTGCTGTCGGTGACGCTGGGGACGACGATCGTGGCGGCGGTGCTGTTCGGCGCGTTCATGGTGGTCGTGGTGGCGGCGGTGGCGGGGATCTCGCAGGCGCTGGGGAAACAGTCGCTGGATTCCCTCATTCAGCGGGACGTGCCGGAGGAGGTGCGCACCTCCGCGTTCGCCCGTTCGGAGACCCTGTTGCAGATGTGCTGGGTGGTGGGCGGGGCCATCGGGATCCTGCTGCCGCTCAACGGGGTGGTGGGGATGTCCGTGGCGGCGGCGTTCCTGGCCCTGGGGGCGGCCACTGCCGTACGGGGGCTGCTGGCGGCCGCCCGGCGCGGCTCGCCGCACCCGCGCGTGGCCTGATGGGAGGGGCCCGATAGCCTGCCCGCATGACCGTTACTGATGACCTCGCGGTGTCGGGTCGCGCCTCCGGGGAGCTCGGCCGCGGCAAGCGCCGCCGCGCCGCTGCCGCCGTCGGGGCCGTGGCCCTCGGGCTCGTCGCCCTCACCGCCTGCGACAAGCCCACGCCGCTGGCTACCGTGACCGTCGGTTCGACCACGGTGACCTCCGAGGCCGCCTGCTACGACGACGGCAACTCCCTCGGCAACGAGAAGGTCGCGTCCTGCCTCAAGGAGAGCGGGGGCGAGACCGTCAAGGCGTCCATGGAGGACAAGCTCCGCTTCGGCGTCGACCCGAAGATCGCCGACGAGGGCTGGACCATCTTCATCAACGGCCAGCCCGCCGAGCAGGAGCCGAACAAGAAGACGTACCGGACGATCCCGGCCAGCGCCTTCTTCGCCGGCGGCCAGGGCGGTGCGGCCGCCAAGACGCAGGTCAGCATCGTCGAGGTGAGCACGGGCAAGGCCCTGGGCGTCTGGAACTTCACCGTCGAGCGCGAGTCCTGACCCCGCGACCGATGCGAGTTCTCGTCGTCACCGCCGTCCCGGCGGAACGTGACGCCGTGACCGCCGCCGCGCCGGAGCGGCGGGAGTTCCCGCTGCCCGGCGGCGCCGTGCTGCACCGGGTGGTGCGAGACGGCGGCGCGGTGGTGTGCGACGTGCTGGCCGCCGGTGTCGGCCCGGCCGCCGCGGCGGCCGGGGCGGCGACGGCGCTGACCGCCGCCGCGCTCGCGGGCGACCCCTACGGCCTGGTGGTCTCGGCGGGCATCGCGGGCGGCTTCGCGCCCGCCGCGCCCGTCGGCGCCCTGGTGGTGTCCGACGCGGTGGTCGCCGCCGACCTGGGCGCCCAGTCCGGCGACGGCGGTTTCCTGTCGGTCACCGAGCTGGGCTTCGGCTCGCACGTCCACCGGGCCCCGGAGGAGCTCGTCCGGGCCGTGGCCGGGGCGACCGGCGCGGTGCGCGGCGCGGTGCTGACCGTGTCCACCGCCACCGGCACCGCCGAGCGGGCCGGGGAGCTGGCCGACCGTCACCCCGGTGCGGTGGCCGAGGGCATGGAGGGCTTCGGCGTCGCCGAGGCCGCGGCGGCCCACGGCGTGCCCGTGCTGGAGCTGCGGGCGGTGTCCAACGAGGTCGGGCCGCGCGACAAGGGCGCCTGGCGCATCGGGGAGGCGCTGCGGGCGCTCACCGAGGGATTCGTCGCGCTTTTCGCGGATTTTCCGGCCGTTCCGGCATTGGGTTCTTCTTCCGGTTCGTCGCCTGCCACATTGGCCGAATCGCTGCCTGTTCAGGGGGGCTGACATGAGCGCGCCGCTCAAGATCGCTTATTCGCCGTGTCCCAACGACACCTTCGTCTTCGACGCCTGGGCACACGGCCGGATCCCCGGCGCGCCCGCCCTCGACGTCACCTTCGCCGATATCGACATCACCAACGGCATGGCCGAGCGCGGTGAATTCGACGTGCTGAAGGTGTCCTACGCGGTGCTGCCGTGGGTGCTCGACGAGTACGCGCTGCTGCCCTGCGGCGGGGCCCTGGGACGCGGCTGCGGCCCGCTGGTGCTGACCCGGGAGGCGGACGGCCCGGCGGACGCGGCGGAGCTGGCCGGGAAGACCGTCGCCGTGCCGAGCGAGCGCTCGACGGCCTATCTGCTGTTCCGGCTGTGGGCGGCCGCCGAGGTCCCCGGCGGGGTCGGCGAGGTCGTGGTGCTGCCCTTCCACGAGATCATGCCGGCCGTGCGGGACGGCAAGGTGGACGCCGGACTGGTCATCCACGAGGCCCGCTTCACCTACGGGAACTACGGGCTGCGCAAGCTCGCCGACATGGGCGAGCACTGGGAGGACACCACGGGCCTGCCCATTCCGCTGGGCGCCATCATCGCCAAGCGCTCGCTGGGCGCGGAGCGGCTGCGGGAGCTGGCCGAGACGGCCCGCACCTCGGTGCGGATGGCCTGGGACGACCCGGCGGCCTCCCGTCCGTACGTCCTGGCGCACGCCCAGGAGATGGACCAGGCGGTGGCGGACCAGCACATCGGGCTGTACGTCAACGAGTTCACCGCGGGCCTGGGCGAGGAGGGCTACGCCGCCGTGCGCGGGCTGCTGACCCGTGCCGCGGCCGAGGGGCTCGTACCGCCCCTCGGCCCGGACGCGCTCGCGTTCGTGTAGCCCCGGCTCTATACGTCCAGCTGGTCGGCCACGGCGCGGAGCATGCCCGCGATCTTCGCGCCGCTGGCCTTCTCCGGGTAGCGGCCGCGCTCGAGCTGCTGGGTGACGTTCTCCAGGAGCGTGGTGAGGTCCTGGACGATGGAGGCCAGCTCATCGGGCTTGCGGCGCTGCGCTGCGGCGACCGACGGGGGGGCTTCGAGCAGGGTCACCGACAGCGCCTGGTCACCGCGCTGGCCGGCCACCACGCCGAACTCCACGCGCTGGCCGGGCTTGAGGGCGTCGACCCCGTCCGGGAGCACCGAGGAGTGCACGAAGACGTCTCCGCCGTCGTCGCGGGAGAGAAAGCCGAAGCCCTTCTCGCTGTTGAACCACTTGACCTTGCCGGTAGGCACGTCTGTCCTCGTCCTCGTGTCTCGTCGGATACCGAAAAAAACGAAATATTCGCTGTAATCAAGAGAAAAACAGCTCTGGATAGCACTACAGCGGGCCGCAAGACCCGCCACCCCCAAGGCTAATGGTCCCGGGCCCGGTGACAAGACGTCCTCGGGTCGTACCTGTGCGCGTCCGATCTGTTCGCCGTCATCCGGCCGCCATACCGCCGCCCTGGGATCTACCCTGGTCAGGTGAGTAGCGAAACGCCCCGAGCCGGGGATCTGCTGGTACGGACCGGCGCCGTCGTCTTTCTCGTCGGCGCGGTGGCCACTTTGGCCACGGTCGCCCCGCTGTTCCTCGGTGCCGATCCCCTGCCGCCCGCAGCGTACTTCGTCTGCATGCTGATGGGCGTGGGATTTGTGATCTCCGGGGCCGGGGTGCTGCGCTCCATCGCCGAGCAGCGCCGCGAGGCGCGCGGGGCGATGGATCCCGCGAGCTAGTCCGCCTGGTGCCGGTCCGCCCGGAGCCGGTCCGTCGAGCCGGCGCGGTGGCCGCGCAGCCAGGCCGGGAAGTCGGTCAGGCCGCCGGGCAGGACGACGTCCGCCCCGGCCGCGCTCAGTTCGGCCACGCCGTACGGCCCGGTGGGCACCGCCACGGCGAGCGCACCGGCCTTCCGCGCGCCGAGCACGTCCCCGATGTGGTCGCCGACGTAGACGGACGCGCCGTGGGCGCGCAGGGCGAGGGCCTTGTCCTCGGCCCACAGGTCGCCGATGAGTTCCTCGGCGTCGATGCCCAGGTGGTCCAGATGGAGCCGGGCGTTCCGGGGGTTCTTGGCGGTGACGACGATGGCCCGGCCGCCCAGCTCCCGGATGGCGGCCAGGGATTCGCGGGCGCCCGGCATCGCGGGCGAGGGGGCTATGCCGTGTTCGGGGTAGCCGGCCAGGTAGAGGGCGTTGGCCTCGGCGACCTCCTCCTCCGGGAACCAGTTGCGCAGTTCCTCGACGAGCGGCGGGCCCAGTCTGCTGATGACGAGGTCGAGGTCGATGTGGGTGCCCGTGGCGGCGGCGAGCGCCGCGTAGGCGGCCCTGATGCCGGGTCGCGAGTCGACCAGGGTCAGGTCGAGGTCGAAGCCGACCGTGAAGGCGTACCGGTGGTCCGTGCGCGGGGCCGTGCTCGGATACGGGGTCATGCCCCATATTGTGCCGGGTGGCCCACCCGTACACTTAGCCTCGCCTAACCGCAGCCGTTCGCGGCATTGGGGCCGTCATGGTCGCAATGCCGGTTTGTCGACCTGTCGGCCCTTTTGGGGCCGGCGTTTTGGAAGCGATGTCAGCCGCCGTCCCGATCAGCAGCCCCGGACCGTCGTCGGTCCGCCGCCGCGTCGGCTGGATGGCGGCAGCGGTCGCCGCCCTGGCCGTCGCGGCCCTGCTCAGCCTCGCCGTCGGCAGCCGCCCGGTGGCCCCCTCCCACGTCCTCGACGCGCTGCTGCACGGCGGCACGGACCCCGACTCCGTGACCGTGCGCAGCTTCCGCGTGCCGCGCACCCTGATCGGGGTGATGGTCGGCGCGGCCCTCGCCCTGGCGGGCACCGCACTCCAGGGCGTCACCCGCAATCCCATCGCCGACCCGGGCGTCCTCGGCATCAGCCAGGGCGCCTCGCTGGGCGTCGTCGTGGCCATGACGGCGGCGGGGCTCCACCGGCTGAGCGACTACGTCTGGTTCGGCTTCACGGGCGCCGCCGTCGCCGCCGTGGGCGTCTACGCCGTCGCCACGCGCGGGCGCGGCGGGGCCTCGCCGGTGAAGCTGGCGCTGGCCGGGGCCGCGATCAACGCGCTGCTGGTCTCCGTCATCTCCGGCGTCCTGACCACCGAGGCGTCCGCGCTGGACGAGTTCCGCTTCTGGCAGGTCGGCTCGATCGCCGGGCGCGACGCGGCCGTCGCCGCGCAGCTCTGGCCGTTCCTGCTCGTGGGCGCGGCGGCCGTGCTGGCGTCCGCCCGTGGCCTGGACGCGCTCGCGCTGGGCGAGGACATGGCGAAGGGCCTGGGCCGCAACGTGGGGCTCGTCCGCGTCACCGCCGGGCTCGGCGCCACCGTGCTCACCGGCGCGGGCGTCGCGGCCGCCGGGCCGATCGCCTTCCTGGGCCTGGCCGTCCCGCACATCGCCCGCGCGCTCGTGGGCACCGGACACCGCTGGGTGCTGCCGATGGCCGCGCTGCTCGGTCCCGTGATCCTGCTGACCGCCGACGTCCTCGGCCGGGTGGTCTACACGGAGGGCGAGGTGCCGTCCGGCGTGATGACCGCGCTGCTCGGCCTGCCCTTCCTCGTGACGCTGGTCCGCCGCAAGGCGGTGGCGGCGTGAGCGCGATACCGACGCCCGGGACACCGGCGGCGGCGAGGCCGTACGGGTACGCCCTGGTACGGGTCGGCCGCGGCTCGTTCCTCGTCCACCGGCGGGCCACGGTCGTCGCCCTGGCGCTGA
This sequence comes from Streptomyces sp. L500, assembly GCF_054551825.1. Lineage (NCBI taxonomy): Bacteria > Bacillati > Actinomycetota > Actinomycetes > Kitasatosporales > Streptomycetaceae > Streptomyces > Streptomyces sp. L500. The sequence goes on along the minus strand of NZ_JBTOLC010000004.1, from coordinate 29,721 downwards.
CCGTGCTGCTGGCCGGGGCGTGCCTGGCGTACCTGTGCCTGGGCATGCCGGACACCTCCCCGGGGGAGGTCCTGAAGGTGCTCCTCGGACAGCCGTCCTCCGCCGAGTTCGCCGTGGGCACCGCCCGGCTCCCCCGGATGACCGTGGGCCTGCTGGCCGGCGCGGCCTTCGGCGTGGCCGGGGCGCTCATCCAGACCGTCGCCCGCAACCCGCTGGCCAGCCCCGACGTCATCGGGGTCAGCCAGGGCGCGGGGGCGCTGACGGTCGGGGCGATGACCTTCGGGATGACCTCGTACTCCGTCCTGCCCTACCTGTCGGTGGCGGGCGGGCTGCTCGCGGCGGGCCTCGTCTACGCCTTCGCGTGGCGGGGCGGGCTGCAGGCCGCGCGCTTCGTGCTCATCGGCATCGGCTTCGCCGTCGCCCTGCGCTCGGTCACCCATCTGTTCCTGACCAAGGGCGACTACCTCGTCGCCCAGCAGGCCAAGGTGTGGCTGACGGGCTCCCTGGGCGCCCGCGGCTGGGACGAGGCGGCACCGCTCGCCTGGACCCTGCTGGCCGCCCTGCCCGCGATCTGCTGGGCGGCGCGGGCGCAGCGGACGGTGTCGCTGGACGACGCCACCGCGACCGCGCTGGGCGTCCGGCTGAACCGGACCCGGCTGGGGCTGGCGGGCCTCGGCGTCGTCCTCGCCTCCGTCGCCACGGGCGCGGCGGGCCCGGTGGACTTCGTGGCGCTGCTCGCCCCGCAGATCGCCCGCCGCATGACCCGCACGGCGCAGATCCCACTGCTGGGCTCGGCGCTGCTGGGCGCGTTCATCGTGGTGACGGCGGACCTGCTGGGGCGCAAGCTCCTGGAGCCCACCCAGCTGCCGGTGGGCGTCCTCACGGCGGCCGTGGGGGCGCCGTACCTGATCTGGCTGATCGCCCGCGGGCGTACGGGAGGGAAAGCGTGACCGTCACCACCAGTGCCACGAGCCGGCTCGGCGCCCGGGAGCTGACGCTCGCTTACGAGGAGCGCACGGTCGTCGAGGGCCTGGACCTGGACGTCCCGGACGGCCGGGTCACGGTGATCGTCGGCCCGAACGCGTGCGGCAAGTCGACGCTGCTGCGCGCGCTGGGGCGGCTGCTGAAGCCCGCGCGGGGCTCGGTGCTGCTCGACGGCGAGGAGCTCGCCCGCATCCCGACCCGGCGGGTCGCCCGGTCGCTGGGGCTGCTGCCGCAGACCCCCGTGGCGCCCGAGGCCATCACCGTCGCCGACCTCGTCGCCCGCGGCCGGCAGCCGCACCAGCGATGGTGGCAGCAGTGGTCGGAGGACGACGAGCGGGCCGTCGCCGACGCCATGGCCCGCACGGACGTCGCGGCGCTGGCGGATCGTCAGGTGGACGAACTCTCCGGCGGGCAGCGCCAGCGGGTGTGGATCGCGATGGCGCTGGCGCAGGAGACGGACCTGCTGCTGCTCGACGAGCCGACGACGTACCTGGACATCTCCCACCAGGTGGAGGTCCTGGACCTCGTCCGGCGCCTCAACCACGAGCGGGGGCGGACGGTCGTCGCCGTGCTGCACGACCTGAACCAGGCGGCGCGGTACGCGGATCATCTGGTCGCGATGAAGGCGGGGCGGGTGGTGGCGGAGGGGCGGCCGTCGGACGTGGTGACGGCGGAGCTGGTGCGGGAGGTCTTCGGCCTGGAGGCGGTCGTGGTGCCGGATCCGGTGACGGGCGGACCGATGGTCGTGCCGGGGAGGCCGTGGCAGGGGTGACCGCCCCGGGCGGCGCCCCCGGGGCGCGTCAGCCCGGCCGTCGCGCCCGCCACAGCACGAAGGCCGCCGACGCCACCGCCGCCACCTTCACCACCACCGGCCACGTCTCCGCCAGGGCCGACGCCATCGCCCCCTGCGGTATCGGGTCGCCCCAGCGACCCTCCGTGCGGCCCCAGAGCCAGACCACCGCGCCGGCCACCGCCAGGCCCGGCACGCCCATCACGGCCCACTTCGACTCCGTCTGCGTGAGGCGGCGCGTCGCGTAGGCCAGGGCCCAGCCCGCCGCCAGGACCAGCCAGTTGCCGAGGATCGCCCCGGCGACGAGCAGCACGGCCACGAGCAGGAGGAGCGGGCTCATGGGGACGCCGTCCTTGGAGCGCCAGAAGCTGAAGCGGCGGTCGTCGCCGGGGGACTCGTCCTCGCCGGCCTCCGTCTCGGATTCGGCGGTGACGGCGTCGGCCTCCGGCTGTTTCTCGAACGACGGCGGCGGCTTCAGCATGTCCGGGATCTCGATCCCCCCGGTGAACCCGTGCACGGCGTCCCCCGCGCCCCCGGGATCCGCCGGCGCGAAGGGCCCCGGCTCCACCCGCCACCAGTCGGCCCGCCCGAGCTCCTCCTCCGTCGCCAGGTGCGGTGGCGCCGCGGGCCCGCCGAGCCGGCGCGGACGGGCCGCGACGGGCACGGACGGCACCGCCTCCTCCGCCCCCGGCCGCCGCTGCGCCGGCACCCGCCCCGCGTCGGCCACGCCGCCCGCCGGAGCCGAGCCCGCCGTGCCCGAGGCCGCCACCGCCTCCGACGGCGTACCCAGCCCGTCGAGGATGCGCCGCACGGCGGCGGGGGTGTCGGCGCCCTCGGCCGCGCGCCGGCGCTCGATCTCGGCACGCAGCCGCGACACCAGCCGCATCCGGTCGCCGGAGGTGAGCGACTGTCTCTGGGCGAGGTCCCCGACCTTGCTCAGATAGTCGTAAACCAGCTGATCGCTCTCGATCCCCACCGAAGCCCCCAAGGCCGCACGAGCCGTCGAACCCCACCGAAGGTACCGGTTCCGCACCCGCCGTCACCCGGTCACGGACGAAGGCCCGGGCCGAGCCGGTGAACCCGGGGCCGCGGCACGGCGACCCGGTACCGTAAACAGAATGACCACTTCGCGGGAGAACGGCAGCACCGGCGGCGGTACGGCGGCGGGGCCGCGCACACTCGCCGAGGAGCTGCGGGGGCGGCCCGACGACGCCCTCGCCGATCTCCTGCGCGCCCGGCCCGACCTGCTCAGTCCCGTGCCCGGCGACCTCACCCAGCTCGCCACCCGCGCCGCCACCCGGGCCTCCGTCGTCCGGGCGCTGGACCGGCTGGACCGGTTCGCGCTCCAGGTCGCCGAGGCGCTGGCCGTGGCCCCCGACCCCTGCCCGTACGGGACGCTCGCCGCACTCATGAACGGCGACCGACCGGATGACCCGAGGGTCGCCGCCGAGCTCCCGCGCGCCGTCGCCACACTGCGCGAGACGGCCCTGGTGTGGGGCGGTGAGGACCGGCTGCGGCTGGTGCGCACCGCCCGCGAGCTCCTCGCGCCCTCCGCCGGGCACCCGTCCCCCACCGGGTTGGGCCCGGCCGTCGCCGAGGTGACGGCCGGAATGTCACCGGGCCGGCTCCAGGAGATCATCGCGGCGGCCGGGCTGCCCGCCACCCACGATCCGGTGACCGCCGTGGCAGCGCTGACCTCCCTCTTCGAGGACCGCGAGCGCATGGCCGCGCTGCTCGCCGACGCGCCCGCCGAGTCCCTGGCCGTGCTCGGCAAGCTCCAGTGGGGCCCGCCCTACGGCACGGTCACCGCCACGCCCGCCCCCCACCTGCGCTGGCTCCTCGACCGGGGCCTGCTGCTGACCGTCACGCCCGGCAACGTCGTCCTGCCCCGCGAAGCGGCCCTCCACCTGCGCGCCGGGCGCGCGCACCGCACGACCGAGCCGGTCGCGCCCGACCTCGCGCCCGTCACCGAGCACTCCCCCCAGGTCGTCGACGCGACCGCCGCCGGAGCGGCGTTCACCGCGCTGACGACCGTCGAGGAGCTCCTCGCCGACTGGGAGACCGCCGGCCCGCTCGTGCTGCGCGCGGGCGGCCTGAGCGTCCGGGACCTCAAGCGCGCCGCGACCCGTCTGGACACCACCGAGACGGCCGCCGCGTTCTGGGCCGAGCTGGCGTACGCGGCGGGCCTGCTCGCCTCCGACGGCGACGTCGACGAGCGCTACGCCCCCACCCCCGCCTACGACGACTGGCTGCCGCTGCCCGCCGAGCACCGCTGGCGGCGCCTGGCCACGGCGTGGCTGGCCATGACCCGCACGCCGGGCCTCACGGGCGAGAAGGACGCCAAGGGCCGCACCCTCGCCGCCCTCGGCCCGGACCTCGACCGCTCCCCCGCCCCCGAGGTCCGCCGGCGGGTGCTGACCCTCCTCGCCGGGCTGCCCGCCGGGGCGTCCGTGGCCGAGGAGACGCTGCTGGCCCGGCTCCGCTGGGAGCGGCCGCCGCGCCCGGCGGCCCCGGACGCGCCCGAGGACACCCGCTCGCGGCTGGCCCGCTGGGCGCTGGCCGAGGCGGAGCTGCTGGGCGTGACGAACCGGGGCGCGCTCTCCGCGCCCGGCCGGGCCCTGCTCGACGCTCCCGACCGGGCCGCCGGCCTGCTCGCCCCGCTGCTGCCCGAACCGCTGGACCACGTCCTGCTCCAGGCGGACCTGACCGCCGTCGCCCCCGGCCCGCTGCGGCGCCCGCTCGCGCAGGCCCTGGCGGTGCTCGCGGACATCGAGTCCAAGGGCGGCGCGACCGTCTACCGCTTCACCCCCGACTCGGTGCGCCGCGCCCTGGACGCGGGCCGCACGGCGGCCGACCTCCACGCGTTCCTCACCGCCCACTCGCGCACGCCCGTGCCCCAGCCTCTCGCCTATCTGGTGGACGACGTGGCCCGGCGGCACGGCCGGCTGCGGGTCGGCGCGGCGTCGTCGTACCTGCGCTGCGACGACGAGGCGGTCCTCGGCGAGATCCTCGCCGACCGCCGTTCGGCACCGCTGCGGCTGCGCCGGCTCGCCGGGACCGTCCTGGCGGCGCAGGTCGCGCCCGACGCGCTGCTGGAGGGGCTGCGGGCGATGGGGTACGCGCCGGCGGCCGAGTCCGCCGAGGGCGACGTGGTGGTCAGCCGCGCCGACGTCCACCGCACGCCGCCGCGCACCGCCCCGGCGCCCGTCCCCGACGGTCCGCCCGTGCCCGACGCGACGCTGCTGGGCGCCGCCGTCCGCGCGGTCCGGGCGGGCGACCTGGCCGCCACGGCCGAGCGCAAGCCCGTCGCCGCCCCGGCCCCCGCCGACGGCGGGCTGCCCCGCACCACGTCCGCCGACACCCTCGCCACGGTCCAGGCCGCCGTCCTCACCGGCGCCGCCGTCTGGATCGGCTACGTCAACGCGGAGGGCGCGGCCAGCCAGCGCGTCATCGCCCCGATCCGCGTGGAGGGCGGCTTCGTCACGGCGTACGACCACACGGCGGACGAGGTCCGGACGTATCCGCTGCACCGCATCACGGGAGTGGCGGAACTGGCGGACGACGTGGTGTGACGTCCTCGGGGCCGGGGCCCCTCACACCGAACGCGTACGTCGCCCCGAACCCCACCCCGTATCCCACCGCCAGACCCGCCCCGTAGACCACCACCGCCCTCACCGGCCCGTGGTTCCCCGCCAGGAGCGGGAACAGCGCCCACCCCGACGGCCCGATGGCCGTCGCCCCCACCGAGTACCCCAGCTGGTGGCAGAGCCCCACGAACGCGCCCCCGAACGCGCCCCCCACGCACGCCGTGGCGAACGGCCTGCCCAGTGGCAGCGAAACCCCGTAGATCAGCGGCTCCCCGATGCCGAGAAGCGCTGCCGGAAGGGCGGAACGGATCACCCTGCGCACCGACACGTCACGCGCGAGCCGGACGTAGACCGCCAGCGCCGCCCCCACCTGTCCCGCGCCCGCCATCGCGAGCAGCGGCAGCAGAACGGTGGAGCCCCGCTCGGCGATGAGCGTGGTGTGGATGGGGATCAGCGCCTGGTGGAGGCCCAGCATCACCAGCGGCAGGAACAGCCCGCCCAGCGCGAAGCCCGCCACCGCGCCCCCGTTGGCCAGCAGCCACTCCGCGCAGCGGCCGATCGCCGCCGACACCTCGCCCGCCACGAACATCAGCCCGTACAGCGTCACCAGCCCCGGCAGCAGCACCGTCAGGAAGGGCGTCACCAGCACGTCCAGGGCCTCCGGCACCACCCGCCGGCACGCCTTCTCCACGACCGTCCCCAGCAGCGCCGCGCCCATCGCCCCCAGCACCCCGCCCTGCCCGGGGGCCAGTTGCCGCCCGAACACGGTGACGTGCGCGACGCCCGGATGGACGATGACGGCCGCGACCGCCCCACCCAGCACGGGCGTGCCGCCGAACTCCTTCGCCGTCCGGTACCCGACGAACACCGCGATCAGCGACATGAAGCCGGAGGCGATCGCGGACAGCGCCGGGACGAGCGCGGGCAGCCAGCGCAGATTGGCCAGCAGCCCGGCGGCTCCCGCGATGACGCCGCAGCCGACGAGGGCGGGGATCAGCGGGACGAAGATCTGGGCGAGGCGGCGGAGGAAGAGCTTGCCGGGCGTGGCGTTACGGGCCCGCCGCCGTTCCCGCAGCGCGGCGCCGCGCTCGGCGAGGACGTCGGCGGAGGCAGGGCCACGGCCTGGCGAGGCCGGGGAAGCGGCGTCCACCAGTCGCTCCAGCTCCGGCGCCACCCGGGCGACCGTCCCCGGCCCCAGCACGATCTGCCACGACTCCCCGTCCTCCACCACGCCCAGCACGCCCGGCAGCGCCCGCAGTTCCGCGCCCCGGACGAGTGCGCGGTCCGCGACCGTCACGCGCAGCCGGGTCATGCAGTGGCCGACGGTACGGACGTTGCCGGCGCCGCCGAGGAGGGGGAGGAGGGCGGCGGCGGTGTCCTGATGGTTCATCAGGGCATGACGGTACGGCCGTGACGGGTGATCAGCCGTGCGCCGCGCCCGCCGCGCGCAGGGCGGCCCGCAGATGGCCGTGCGCCGCCTCCAGCAGCCGGGCGGCCGTGGGCCCGTCGACCTCGCCGAGGAGGATCAGGATGGCGTTCTTCACCTCGCCGCCGGCGTCGGTCAGCGCCGCCTCGATCTCCTCGTCCGCCGCGCCCGTGGCGAGAGAGACGATCCGCCGGGAACGGGCGCGCAGCTTGTCGTTGGAGGCACGGACGTCGACCATGAGGTTCCCGTAGGTCTTGCCGAGCCGCATCATCGTGATCGTCGAGATCATGTTGAGGACGAGCTTCTGCGCCGTGCCCGCCTTCAGCCGGGTGGAGCCGGTGAGGAGTTCGGGCCCCACGACGACCTCGACGGCGTGCTCGGCGGCCGCGCCCAGCGCCGAACCGGCGTTGCAGGCCAGCCCCACCGTGAGCGCCCCGGCCGCGCGGGCGTGCCGGACGGCCCCCACGGCGTAGGGGGTGCGGCCCGAGGCGGACACGCCGACGACCGTGTCGTCGGGCCCGAGCTCCAGCGCGTCCAGGTCGGCGGCGGCCCGCGCCGCGTCGTCCTCGGCCCCTTCGACGGCCGCCACCAGGGCCTCGGGGCCGCCCGCTATCAGGCCGACGACCTGCCCGGGGCCGGTGTTGAACGTCGGCGGGCACTCGCTCGCGTCCAGCACGCCCAGCCGCCCGGCCGTGCCCGCGCCCGCGTAGATCAGCCGGCCGCCGCGCGCCATGCGCTCGGCGGCCGCGTCGATGGCCGCGGCGATCTCGGGGAGCCGGGCCGCGACGGCGGCGGCCACGCCGGCGTCCTCCGCGTTCATGATCCCGGCGATGTCCCGGGTGGGCAGCCGGTCGATGTCGGCGAGGTCGGGCCGGAACGCCTCCGTGGTGAGGGCGGCCAGCTGCGCCCCGAGCGCGACCGGGTCGGCGGAGGAGTCCATGGGCGGTTCCTTGTCGGTCTGTCGGTCTCAGCGCCGGTCGCGCGGGGCGTGCCGGTGGGCCAGCGCCTCGTAGGAGGCGGACAGGGCGGGCGCCGCGCGTTCGTACGTCCGCTGCGCGACCCCGATGAACAGGCAGTCCACCACGAGCAGCTGGCTCGTGCGGCTCGACATGGCCGCCGGGCGCAGCTCGCTCTCCCGGGCGGAGGACGTGGTGAGGATGTGATCGGCGTACTGGGCGATCTCCCCGTCGGGCCGCCCGGTGATCGCGACCGTGGTCGCCCCGCGCTCGAAGGCGACGCGCAGCGGTTCGATGACGTCGGTGGTGCGCCCGGAGTGGGTGATGGCGATGGCCACGTCCCCGGAGCACAGCTGGACGGCGTTGGTGACGGCCAGGTGGGGATCTGCGGGCGCGTGCGCGATCAGGCCGATGCGCAGCAGCTTCTGGACGAGGTCCTGGCCGACGAGGTTGGAGGCGCCGATCCCGTAGACGTCGACGCGCCGGGCGGCGGTGAGGGCGGCGACGGCCGCCTCCAGCGCGGCCGCGTCGAGCCCGGCGGCGGTGTCCGCCAGGCACTGGGCCTCCTCCTGGGCGAGCTTGGCGACGACGCGGGCCAGCGGGTCGTCGACGGCGATGTCGGCGGTGACGGCGGGCGCCCGGCCCGCCGCCTGCTCGGCCGCGAGCGCGGCGAGCGCGAGCCGCAGATCGCGGTAGCCGGGGTAGCCGAGGACGCGGGCGGTGCGCACGACGGTGGCCTCGCTGGTGCCCGTGCGCTCCGCGAGCCCGGTGACGGTGAGCGCCGCGGACCCTGCCGGGTCGCCCGCCACGGTCTCGGCGACGCGCTGCATGGAGCGGGTCATGGACGGCGCGAGGGTGCGCACCTTGGCGGCCAGGGCGGCGGGCGGGGTAGGGAGCGCCGGACGGGAAGTGATGGCAGTTTCCTTCACCTTGCTGCTCACATCGTGAAAGGTATTTTCGGCCCGGTGTGCCGTCAACCCTCCGGGCGCCCGACAATGGATCGCATGGAGCTCGAACAGGCACTGCACACGGCACGCGCGCTCGTCCTCGCCGATCTGGTGGCGGGCGACGCGGCCGACGCCGACGTCGTCTCACTGGTCGAGGACGCGGTCGCGCACCGGCGGTGGTGGGTCGAGCAGTGGCCCGAGGGCACGGCGTTCCTGCCCGGCCTGGTGGCCCAGGACGTCCAGGACGCCCTGCTGGAACGGCACGGCCGCTGGCCCCTGTGCCCGGTCTGCACGGACACGGGCGACCCCCACGCCCTGGAGGTCGAGCCGGAGCTCGGCCCCGACCCGCACTGGGCCTGCGCCAAGCAGGCCGTGCTGATCGCGCCCGTGGGCTCCCTGGGGACGGCCCTCGGTCACGGCCACGGCCACGAACACGGGCACGAGCACGGGCACGGGCACTGACCGGATGGCGTTCCGGTGACCCTCTACATCGACCCGCCGAACTGGCCGGGCCACGGCCGCATGTGGTCCCACCTGGTCAGCGATGTCTCCTTCGACGAACTCCACACCTTCGCCGCCGGCCTGGGCCTGCCCTGCCAGGCGTTCGACGGCGATCACTACGACGTGCTGTCGACGACGTACGGGGACGCCGTGCGGCTGGGCGCGGTGGAGGTGAGCAGCCGTGAGGTGGTGCGGCTGCTGAGGGGGGCGGGGCTGCGGAGGCGGAAGCGGAGCGGCGTCAGCCGGTGAGCAGCTCCAGCTCGGCGGTGAGGTTGCGCCGCGCCAGCAGCTCCCAGCGGTCGTGACCGAGCGGGGTGCGGAACAGCCTGGGCAGCGCCAGCAGCTGGCGGAGCACGGCGGCGCGGCCCTCGCGGAAGACGTCGTCGGGCACGAAGCCGTACTCCTCGCGGACGGCCGCCGCGTAGTGGGCGTACTCGTGCGGCGTGCCGCCGAGGACGGCGAGGTCGGCGTCGCAGAGGGTCTCGCCGTCGCGGTCGCCGGGGGCGGGGTCGTGGCTGGTGGTGAGCCGGACGAGGCGGGCGACCTCGGTGGTACGGGTGTGGTCCAGGCCGAGCTCGGGCAGGGCGCGCTCGGCGAGGTGGGCGGAGCGCTCCTCGTTCTCGGAGCGGTCGGGGCGGTAGACGGCGTCGTGGAACCAGGCGGCGAGCCGGACGGTCTCGATGTCCTCGGCGTGGGGGGCGAGCGTGTCGAGGTGGCCGAGGACGGCGGCGAGGTGGTCGACCGTGTGGTAGCGACGCTGCGGCTCCCCCCAGCGCGCCAGGAGGTCGTCGGCGTACGGGCCGGGGTCCGGCCCGTCGGCGGTGCGGACCCGTTCGACGGTCTCCCGCCAGCGGGCGTGCAGGGCCTCGTGGGGACTCGTGGCTGCCATGACTCGATTATGTGCCCCGTAGGAGGGGTGATTGAGGGGACGGCCGCGTGCACGGCCCGCGCGTGTGGCAGGCTTGAGTACATGTCTAGACCAATTCTTGAGGTAATCGCGCTCGGCCCCGAGGACGCGGCGGCCGCACAGGCCGGAGGTGCGGACCGGCTCGAACTGGTCAGCGACATGGCCGCCGACGGCCTCACCCCCACCCGGGAGACCTTCGCCGCCGTACGGGACGCCGTCGACATCCCCGTACGGGTGATGCTGCGCGCCACGGACGGCTTCTCGGCGGGCGGCGCGGCGGCGCTGGAGGCCCTGTGCGGCACGGCGCGGGCGCTGCGGGCGGAGGGGGCGGAGGAGTTCGTCCTCGGCTTCCTGACCGACGACGGCCGGGCCGACCTCCCGGCGGTGGCGGCCCTCGCCGACGCGGTCGGGCCCCGGGCCCGCTGGACCTTCCACCGCGCGATCGACCGCGCGGCGGACCGCGACGCACTGCGCAAGCAGCTCGCCGACCAGCCCGGTCTCGACACCTACCTCACCGCCGGCGCCGCCTCCGGCGTCGACGACGGCCTCGCCACGCTCCTCGCCGAGGCGACGCGCCGCGACGAGCCCGGCTACGAGCCGCAGATCATGGTCGGCGGCGGGCTGAAGCTCAAGCACGTGCCCGTGCTGCGGTCGGCGGGCCTCACCGCCTTCCACATCGGCGGCGCGGCGCGCCCCTCCGGCTGGGACTCCCCGGTCTCGGCGGACGCGGTCGCCGCGTGGCGGGTGGCGCTGGACGCCTAGCGCGGGGCCCGGCGCAGGGGTCCGGGGCGGAGCCCCGGGAAACGGGAAGGGGCGGGACAGGGGCCCCTTCCCCGCCGCGACGGCGCCCAGCCGAGACGTACCGGCCCGGCGGTGCCGAACAACCGCACCCGGCCGACCCGGCCGACCCGGCACCCGGCAAGCTCACCCCAGCGCCCCCGGCAAGGGCTCCGCGTGCACCACCGTCAGCCCCGAAACCGCCCGCGTCAGCGCCACGTACAGCCGTCGCAGCCCCGTCCGCTCGTCCGGCTCCCCCGCCACCACCGCCGCGGGCTCGTCCAGCACGACGTAGTCGTACTCCAGGCCCTTGGCCAGCGATGCCGGCACGAGCGTCAGCCGTGCCGCCTCCGTCGTCTCCTCGCCCGGGGCGAGATACGGCAGCCCCGCCGCCGTCAACAGCTCCCCCAGCGCCGCGACCCGCGAGTCCGCCGCGATCAGGCCGACGGATCCCTCCCGCGCCAGCGCCTCGCCGCACGCGGCGAGCACCGCGTCGTCCAGCCCGTCGAGCGCCACCGCCCGTACCGCGAAGTCGCCCGGCGACTCCCGCATGGACGTCGCCGCCGCCAGCCCCGGCGCGATCGCGGGCAGCAGCCGCGACGCGTACGCGATGACCTCGCGCGGCACGCGGAAGCCCTGCGTCAGCTCTTCCACCGCCGCCTCCGGCTTGCCCAGGTGGGTCAGGGCCTCCGCCCAGCTCGACGTCGCCCACGGCGTCGTGCCCTGCGCGAGGTCGCCGAGGATCGTCGCCGAACCGGTCGTGCAGCGGCGGCCCACCGCGCGGTACTGCATGGGCGAGAGGTCCTGCGCCTCGTCCAGGACCACATGGCCCAGCGATGGGGTGCGCGCCACGAGGTCCGTCGCCTCGTCGATGAGCACCGCGTCCGCCGCCGACCACTTCGCCGACCGGACGCTCCGGGCCGGCCGGGCCCACAGCACGGTCCGCTGCTCGTCCTCCGTCAGCACGCCCGCCGCGTGCTCCGCCAGGAACTCCGCGTCGGACAGCAGCCGCAGCACCAGTTTCGCCGGGTCGACGGCCGGCCACACGGCCTTGACGGCCGCCTTCACGGCCGCGTTGCGCGCGACCGCGTCCTGCACCCGGTCGTCGGGGGCCTCGCCGGCCTCCTCCATGCGGACGAGCACGGCGTGGGCGATGCGCTGCGGCAGCGCGTCGCGCGCGGCGCCGTAGCGGATGTCGCGGTCGAGCAACTCCCGCACGATCTCCTCGATCTCGTACGCCGGGACCCGCCAGCGCCGCGACCCGCGCACGACGACCACCGGCTCCACCGGCATCGTCACCCCCGCGCGCACCGCGCGCCGCAGCACCTCGGCCATCCGGGCGTCGCCCTTGATTCGCGCGGCGTCGGCGGAGTCCGCGCCCCGCACCTCCACATGGCCGACGAGGTCGTCGACGGTCGCCTGCGCGACGTTCAACTCGCCCAGGGCGGGCAGCACTTGCTCGATGTAGCGGAGGAAGGACCGGTTCGGGCCGATGACGAGCGTGCCGGTGCGGGCGAGGCGCTCGCGGTGGGCGTAGAGCAGGTACGCGACCCGGTGCAGCCCGACGGCAGTCTTCCCGGTGCCGGGCGCGCCCTGGACGCACACCGTGCCGCCGATGCCCGCGCGGACGATCTCGTCCTGCTCGGGCTGGATGGTCGCGACGATGTCCCGCATGGGGCCGACGCGCGGCCGTTCGATCTCGGTCTGGAGCAGCCGGCTCGCCTGCTCGCCGCCCGCCGCGTCCGTGAGGTCCTCGTCCTCGTAGGCGGTCAACTCGCCCCCGGTGTAACCGAACCGGCGGCGCGTCCCGACGTCCATCGGGTCCTTCTTCGAGGCCCGGTAGAACGGCTGGGAGACCGGCGCCCGCCAGTCGATCACCATCGGGTCGCCGTCGGCGTCGTGGACGTGCCGCCGCCCGATGTAGAAGCGCTCGCCCTCCGCGCCCTCCGCCTTCTCCGCTCCCGGCGCGTGGAGGTAGTCCAGCCGGCCGAAGAAGAGCGGGGTGTGCGCGAGATCGGCGAGGGCGGCGATGCGCTCGTCGATCTGCCGCTGGAGGACGGCGGCGTTGACCCAGTTGGCCGTGACGTCCTTGATGTCGAGCGCCTCGACATCGGCCCGCATCGCCCGCAACGCGGCGCGGGACGAGGCGAGATGGGCACGCTCGCGCTCCAGGGGATCGTTCGCGTTCACGGATTGCGCGGGCACGGATTGCGCGGGCACGGCGGAGCCTCCAGACGTACGGCGGACGAGCGGAAGCCGCCGGTTTCCGTCCGGACGGCGGCGCTCCCGGGAACGTCGTCGCGAAGGGGCGACCGACGCGGGAGGCGGCGGGAAGGGTGGATTGTAGTCACTCGTCCCCAGGGCGCGCGAATGATTTTTCCGCGCGCCCCGGGGACGCGTCAGGGGCGCCGTCCACCTCCGGTAGGGCACCCCATGGGTCTTGGGTCGTACGGCCCCACCCGCGCGTTTACACCGGCAGGCCGACGCCCGCGCGCGTTCCGGAAGCCACCATGGAAGACATGACCACCACTTCCGTCACCCCGGCCACCGCCCCCTCGTTCTCCTTCGCCGACGCCCTGCGCGCCATCAAGGCATTCGCGGGCGCGGCCGTCAGCGTCGTCGTCCTCGGCGAGTACGCCGACAAGCGCCGGGCCTGAAGGACCCCGCGTCAGGCGTCCTCCCCCGCCAGCAGCGAGTCCGCGTCCACGATCCGGTACGCGTACCCCTGCTCCGCGAGGAACCGCTGGCGGTGCGCCGCGAAGTCCTGGTCGACCGTGTCCCGGGCGACCACCGAGTAGAAGCGCGCCTCGTGCCCGTCGGCCTTCGGACGCAGCACCCGGCCCAGCCGCTGGGCCTCCTCCTGCCGGGAGCCGAAGGTGCCCGACACCTGGATGGCGACCGTCGCCTCCGGCAGGTCGATCGAGAAGTTGGCGACCTTGGAGACGACCAGCACCGAGATCTCGCCCGCCCGGAAGGCGTCGAAGAGCTTCTCGCGCTGGGCGTTGGTCGTCTCGCCCTTGATCACGGGCGCGTCCAGGTGCTCGCCCAGCTCGTCGAGCTGGTCGATGTACTGGCCGATGACCAGCGTCTGCTCCCCCCGGTGCTTGTGCACCAGGGCCTCGGTGACCTTCCGCTTGGTGGCGGTCGTCGCGCAGTACCGGTACTTCTCCTCCGTCTCGGCCGTCGCGTAGGCCAGCCGCTCGGAGTCGGTGAGGTTGACGCGCACCTCGACACAGTCGGCGGGGGCGATATAGCCCTGGGCCTCGATCTCCTTCCAGGGCGCGTCGAAGCGCTTGGGCCCGATGAGGGAGAAGACGTCGGACTCGCGGCCGTCCTCGCGCACCAGCGTCGCGGTCAGCCCGAGCCGTCGCCGGGCCTGGAGGTCGGCGGTGAACTTGAAGACGGGCGCGGGCAGCAGGTGCACCTCGTCGTAGACGACCAGGCCCCAGTCCCGGGAGTCGAAGAGCTCCAGATGCGGGTAGACGCCCTTCCGCCTGGTCGTCAGCACCTGGTAGGTGGCGATGGTGACCGGGCGGATCTCCTTGCGCGTACCGCTGTACTCGCCGATCTCGTCCTCGGTCAGCGAGGTGCGCTTCACCAGCTCGTGCTTCCACTGACGCGCGGAGACGGTGTTGGTGACCAGGATCAGCGTCGTCGCCTTCGCCATGGCCATCGCGCCCGCGCCGACGAGCGTCTTGCCGGCGCCGCAGGGCAGCACGACCACGCCCGAGCCGCCGTGCCAGAACCCCTCCACGGCCTGCCGCTGGTACGGGCGCAGGGCCCAGCCGTCCTCGGCGAGCTCGATGGGGTGGGCCTCGCCGTCCACATATCCGGCGAGGTCCTCGGCGGGCCAGCCCAGCTTGAGGAGCGTCTGCTTGATCTGGCCGCGCTCGGAGGGGTGGACGGCGACGGTGTCCGGGTCGATCCGGGCGCCCACCAGCGGCTTGATCTTCTTCGAGCGGAGGATCTCCTCCAGCACGGGCCGGTCGGTGCTCTCCAGCACCAGGCCGTGCACCGGGTGCTTGACCAGCTTCAGCCGCCCGTAGCGGGCCATGGTCTCGGCGATGTCGACGAGCAGGGCGTGCGGCACGGGGTAGCGGGAGTACGAGACGAGCGCGTCGACGACCTGCTCGGCGTCGTGCCCGGCGGCCCGCGCGTTCCACAGCCCCAGCGGGGTCACCCGGTAGGTGTGGATGTGCTCGGGCGCGCGCTCCAGCTCCGCGAAGGCGGCGATGGCGCGCCGGCACTCGTCGGCACGCTCGTGGTCCACCTCCAGCAGCAGGGTCTTGTCGCTCTGGACGATCAGGGGTCCGCTCACGCCTCGGCCTTCCACTTCGCTTCGCGCACGGGGAGAAGCTTCCAGTGTCCCTTATCCGCCCGGTGCGGGAGGAGCCATCACCCGGTGAAGCCGGTCGGGCTCACGATCCGGTAGAGCTCGTCCAGGGTGCGCGGGAGCGGCCCCGGAGGCAGGACACCGGTGTCGCGGAAGGCGGCGACGGCCTCGGTGAGCGCCACGCCGGCCTCCTGGGAGCGGCCGACCGCGTCCTGAGCGGAGGCGAGGTTGAACAGGGCGACGCCTTCCTTGTACCGGTCGGCGGTGTCGCGGTAGCAGGCGACGGCCTCGGCGTACGCGTCGACCGACTCCGCCGGGCGTCCGGTGCGGCCGAGGGCGGTGGCCAGATTGGTCAGGGCCATGCCTTCGCCGTCGCGGTCGGCCAGGCGCCGGAAGCCGGTGATCGATTCTTCGAGCGGAGCCACGGCCTCCGCGGGGCGCTCCGCCGTGAGCAGGGCGAGCCCGAGGTTGCTCAGGGCGGTGGCCTCGTCGTGCGGGGCGCGGGAGAGGCGGAAGGCGTCGACGGCCCGGGTCTGGGCGTCGATCGCCTCCTCGAAGCGGCCCTGGCGGCTGTGGACGACGCCGAGGTTGGTGAGGGCCTGGGCCTCGCAGTGGCGGTCGTCGAGTTCGCGGAAGGCGGTGCGGGCCTCGGTGAGGGCCGTGGCCGCCTCGTCGAGCCGGCCGTCCTCCCGCAGGACCGTGCCGAGGTTGTTGAGGGCCAGCGCCGCGCCCCGGCGGTCGCCGATCTCCTCGCAGATCGCGACGTCCTGGCGGTACACCTCGACGGCCTCGGCGAAGCGCCGCAGGTCCTGGAGGACCAGGCCGAGGTTGGTGAGCGCGCTGCCCTCGGCGCGGCGGTCGCCGGTGTCCCGGTGAATGGCGATGGCGGCTTCCAGGGCGGGGATCGCCTCGTCGAAGCGGCGCGTCTCCCACAGCACGAGACCGAGGTTGCCCAGGGTCCCGCCCTCACCGGCGCGGTCGTCCAGCCCCCGGTAGAGGGCCGTCGCCAGTTCCAGGGTCGCGGCGGCCTCGTCGAACCGTCTCAGGTGGCGGAGCGCGATGCTGACGTTGTTGAGCACCTCCGCCTTGGCGAGCGGCCAGTCGAGGTCCATGGCCACCCGCATGGCCGTGGACCCCAGGCGCAGCCAGTCGTCGAAGTGACGGCGCAGGGACAGGTAATCGGTGAGCACTTCGAACACGATCAGCGACGCCTTGGGCGCGCCCAGGCCGGGGGCCGCCAGCGCGGTGGCGACGAGGTTGGCGCGTTCGTCGTCGAGCCAGGCCACGGCCCGTTCCCGGGTGGTGAAACGCGGCCCGGGGCCGGCCCCGGTGGCGGGCTGCAGCCAGCCGGAAGCATCGGAGGCGGTGCCCACGTAGTACTGGAAGAGCCGTTCGACGGCCTTGGCCGGGGCGTCCTCCTCCTCGTGCGCCTCGCCCTGTTCGGCCGCGTACAGCCGCATCAGGTCGTGCAGCCGCCAGCGCCCGTACACGGCGCCCGGCTCGATCAGATGGCCCCGGGCCAGCGTGTGGAGCAGTTCCTCCACGGCGTACGGGTCGGCGCCGGCGAGGTGGACGGCGGCCTCGGTCGACAGGTCGGGGCCGGGGTTGAGCGGCAGCAGCCGGAAGAGACGGGCCTGCTCGGGGCGCAGGTGCGCGTAGGAGAGGCCGAACACCGCGCGGACGGTGACGTCCTCACGGGCGAGGCGCTCCAGCCGGCGGCGGCTGTCGGCGAGGGCGTCGGCCATGGAGGCCAGGGGCCGGCCGGGCAGGTCGGCGAGGAGGGCGGCGACGATCCGCAGGGCCAGCGGGAGCCGGCCGCAGAGGTCCGCGAGTCCGGCGGCCGCCGCGGGGTCGTCGGCGACGCGGGTGTCGCCGGGGCCCCGGGCCTCGCGCAGGGCCTGACGCAGCAGGTCCACGGCGGACGCGGCGTCCAGTTCGGACAGGTCGAGCAGGCGGGCACCGAGTCCGCCGAGGGTGTGCCGGGAGGTGACGAGGACGGGGACGCGGGGGTCGGCGGGGAGCAGGGGACGGGCCTGTTCGGCCGTTCCGGCGTTGTCCACGACGACGAGGACGCGGCGCCCCTGGTCGGCGTAGGCGGACAGAACGGAACCGTAGAGCCGGGCGCGGTCCTGGAGGTCGGCGGGGACGTGTTCGTCGGGTATGCCGAGGGCGCGCAGCAGGGAGCCCAGGGCGCGTTCGGGGGTGAGGCGGCGTTCGTCGTCGTAGCCGAAGAGGTCGACGAACAGGACGCCGCCGGGGAACCAGCCGTCCTGGTCCAGCGCGTGCCGGGCGGCCTGGAGGACCAGCTCGGTCTTGCCGACGCCGGGCAGGCCGGCCACGGCCCACACCCTGGGGGCGTCCCCGGCGGGCGGGCCGGGGCGCAGCGCGTCGGCGAGGAGGGCGAGGTCGGCGTCGCGGCCGGTGAAGGTGCCGGCGGCCGGGGGCAGTCCGGTCAGGGCGGGGGTGATCTCCCTGGGCAGTTCGAGGGTGATGTGCCGGCCCTGGGCGACGACGTTGAAGTAGACGCCGCCGGTGATCTCGTTGTGCATGCCCAGCCCCCCCGGCCTCCGCTCCTGTGGCTTCACACCGTACGGGCGCGCGGGGGCTCCCGTACGGGAAAACGCCACCGGGGCGGCACCCCCGTGAGGGTGCCGCCCCGGTGGACCGCAGGACGGTCGATCAACCTGTCGGGTCGATCAGAAGTCCATGTCACCGCCCGGCATGCCGCCCGGAGCGGCCGCGGCGGCCTTCTCCGGCTTGTCGGCGATGACGGCCTCGGTGGTCAGGAACAGCGCGGCGATGGACGCGGCGTTCTGCAGGGCGGAGCGGGTGACCTTCGCCGGGTCGATGATGCCCTCGGCGATCATGTCGACGTACTCGCCCGTGGCGGCGTTGAGGCCGTGGCCCGGGGTCAGGTTGCGCACCTTCTCCACGATGACGCCACCCTCGAGGCCGGCGTTCACGGAGATCTGCTTCAGCGGGGCCTCCAGGGCCAGCTTCACAGCGGCGGCACCGGTGGCCTCGTCGCCCTCGAGCTCGAGCTTCTCGAAGACCGAGGAAGCCTGGAGCAGGGCCACGCCACCACCGGCGACGATGCCCTCCTCGACGGCGGCCTTGGCGTTGCGGACGGCGTCCTCGATGCGGTGCTTGCGCTCCTTGAGCTCCACCTCGGTGGCGGCACCGGCCTTGATGACGGCCACGCCGCCGGCCAGCTTCGCCAGGCGCTCCTGGAGCTTCTCGCGGTCGTAGTCCGAGTCGCTGTTCTCGATCTCGGCGCGGATCTGGTTGACGCGGCCCTGGACCTGGTCGCTGTCACCGGCACCGTCGACGATCGTCGTCTCGTCCTTGGTGATGACGACCTTGCGGGCGCGGCCGAGCAGGTCGAGACCGGCGTTCTCCAGCTTGAGGCCGACCTCCTCGGAGATGACCGTGCCACCGGTGAGGATGGCGATGTCGCCCAGCATGGCCTTGCGGCGGTCGCCGAAGCCCGGGGCCTTGACGGCGACGGACTTGAAGGTGCCGCGGATCTTGTTGACGACCAGGGTCGACAGGGCCTCGCCCTCGACGTCCTCGGCGATGATCAGCAGCGGCTTGCCGGACTGCATGACCTTCTCGAGGAGCGGCAGCAGGTCCTTGACCGAGCTGACCTTCGAGTTGACGATCAGGATGTACGGGTCCTCCAGCGAGGCCTCCATACGCTCCATGTCGGTGGCGAAGTACGCCGAGATGTAGCCCTTGTCGAAGCGCATACCCTCGGTGAGCTCCAGCTCCAGACCGAAGGTCTGGGACTCCTCGACGGTGATGACGCCTTCCTTGCCGACCTTGTCCATGGCCTCGGCGATCAGCTCGCCGATCTGGGTGTCGGCGGCGGAGATGGAGGCGGTGGAGGCGATCTGCTCCTTGGTCTCCACGTCCTTGGCCTGCTCGAGCAGGGCGGCGGAGACGGCCTCGACGGCCTTCTCGATACCGCGCTTCAGGGCCATCGGGTTGGCACCGGCGGCCACGTTGCGCAGGCCCTCGCGGACGAGCGCCTGGGCGAGGACGGTCGCGGTCGTCGTGCCGTCACCGGCGACGTCGTCCGTCTTCTTCGCGACCTCCTTGACCAGCTCGGCGCCGATCTTCTCGTACGGGTCCTCGAGCTCGATCTCCTTGGCGATGGACACACCATCGTTGGTGATCGTGGGGGCGCCCCACTTCTTCTCGAGGACGACGTTCCGGCCCTTGGGGCCGAGGGTGACCTTGACGGCGTCGGCGAGCTGGTTCATCCCGCGCTCGAGACCGCGCCGTGCCTCCTCGTCGAACGCGATGATCTTGGCCATGTGAAGTGGTCCTCCCAGGACGGGGTGGAGACTGCTCCGGACCGCGCTGGTGCCCGCGACGGACGGCCTGCGTGCCCCGCGGTTCCTTGCCCCGCTTGGCTCGCCGACCTCACCGACGGTCCAAATCTGTCACTCTCACTCGGAGAGTGCTAAGCCCAATGATTAGCACTCGACCCCTGCGAGTGCAAGCGCCTCACACCAACCTGCCCCGTGCCGGACGACCCCACACCTGGACGCGCCCGGAGGCGACAGGGGCGGGACGCGGACGCGCGAGGGGCCCGCGTCGTAAAGACGCGGGCCCCTCGGCGAGCTGAGTGAGCCGGTGGTCGATGCGCGCCGGTCAGGCGGTCACCTTGACCATGTCCGCCTGCGGCCCCTTCTGGCCCTGCGAGATTTCGAACTCGACCCGCTGCCCCTCCTCGAGGGTGCGGTAGCCGTCCATCTGGATCGCGCTGTAGTGGACGAAAACATCCGCACCACCGTCGACCGCGATGAAGCCGTACCCCTTCTCCGCGTTGAACCACTTGACGGTGCCCTGAGCCATGCCTAACTCCCCTATTACTGGCCCTTGCACAGGACCGCACCTCGCGGACCCGGGTCAGACCTCACCCCCAGACAGGTTGGGGGTGTGCGCCGGAACGCGTCGACCGCCGCTGAATGTATCTGCACGGATGCCGTCTGCAACAGGTCAGTCGGACGAGAATTCCGGGCGCGGCCGATCGGTTATTACCGCCTATTTCGCCAGCTTCTCGGGCAAGTCGGACCGGGCATAACGCAACCAACCCGGCAATTCGTGCACACGTTGTGGGCACAACTTGACGGGTTCTCATATGCGTTCGGCAGTGACACCGGAGGGGGAACGCCCCAACTGTATCGCGGTTCAACAGACGGAATCACCCCGTCCGTTTTACGGGCGGGGTGATTCCGGTGAATTCCGCAGGAACGCTTCGGAAGGGTCGGGCCAAGGGTCCGGGGGGCCGGAAGCCTTGGGAGAGCGGCCCGGTCGGGCCGCCCCGGCCGGGCCGTCCCGGTCAGCCGCCGGCGACCGCCGGAATGATCGACACCCCGGCGCCATCCGGAGTGGCCGCTTCCAGTCCGCCCTCGAACCGTACGTCGTCGTCATTGACGTACACATTCACGAAACGGCGCAGCTTTCCGCTCTCGTCGAGAACGCGGGCGGCGATTCCGGGGTGGTTCTTCTCCAGGCAGGCGATCACTTCACCGAGAGTGGCCCCTTCGGCGGAGACTTCCGACTTACCGGAGGTGTAGGTGCGAAGGATGGTGGGAATGCGGACGTTGACGCTCATGGGATCACCTTTGGTTTGAGGAAGGAAACGGCCGGGCAATGGCCCGCTCGGCAATGGCCCCGATCAAAGGCCCGCGAGCCCCGCCGCCCGGAACGCGCTCAGCGAAGGCGGAATCGTCGCCGTCGGCCCCGCCGCCACCGCGTCCAGCGTCTTGAGCCCGTCGCCCGTGTTGAGCACGACGGTGGTCAGGGACGGATCCAGCCGCCCGTCCTCCAGCAGCTTCCGGGTGACCCCGACCGTCACCCCGCCCGCCGTCTCCGCGAAGATCCCCTCCGTCCGGGCCAGCAGCCGGATGGCCTCGACGATCCGCTCGTCGTCCACGTCCTCCACGGCCCCGCCCGTGCGCCGGGCGATGTCGAGCACGTACGGCCCGTCGGCGGGGTTGCCGATGGCCAGGGACTTCGCGATGGTGTCCGGCTTCACCGGCCGCACCACCTCGTGTCCGTCCTTGAAGGCGCGCGAGACCGGCGCGCACCCCTCGGCCTGCGCGCCGAAGATCCGGTACGGCCGGTCCTCGACCAGCCCCAGCGCGACGAGCTCCTTCAGCCCCTTGTCGATCTTCGTCAGCTGCGACCCCGAGGCGACCGGCACCACGATCTGGTCCGGCAGCCGCCAGCCCAGCTGCTCGCAGATCTCGTACGCCAGCGTCTTGGAGCCCTCCCCGTAGTAGGGCCGCAGATTGACGTTGACGAAACCCCAGCCCTCGCCCAGCGGGTCGCCGATGAGCTCGCTGCAGAATCGGTTGACGTCGTCGTACGTGCCCTCGATGCCCACCAGCTCGCCGCCGTAGACAGCGGCCATCACGACCTTGCCGGCCTCCAGGTCGTGCGGGATGAAGACACAGGACCGCAGGCCCGCGCGCGCCGCCGCGGCGCCCACCGCTCCGGCCAGGTTCCCCGTCGAGGAGCACGAGAGGGTGGTGAAGCCGAAGGCGCGCGCCGCCTCGACGGCGATGGCGACGACGCGGTCCTTGAAGGAGTGGGTGGGGTTGCCGGAGTCGTCCTTGACGTACAGCCCGCCGGTGACGCCCAGCTCGCGGGCGAGGTTGTCGGCCTTGACGAGCTTGGTGAAGCCGGGGTTGAGGTTCGGCCGGTCCGCGACGTCGGCGGGGACGGGCAGCAGGGGGGCGTAGCGCCAGATGTTCGCGGGTCCGGCCTCGATGCGGCGGCGCAGCGTCTCGGGGTCGCCGGCCGGGAGCTCGTAGGCCACCTCGAGAGGGCCGAAGCAGCTCACGCAGGCGAAGGAGGGACCGAGCGGGAAGCGCTCGCCGCACTCGCGGCAGGAGAGCGCGACGGCGGGCCCGAAGGACGCGGTGGTGTGAGGTACGGAGGTACGACTTTCAACGGCTTCGACAGCCATGGAGGCGAGGCCCTTTCTCCTCATCTTCCTCGCGGCGAACGTCACCACGAGACGGATTTGGCACCTTCCCCGCCGGGAGCCTCGCGTCGTACGACCGAGACCAGCTGGAGGGTTGCCGGGGCTTCAACGGGCCGTGTCCCTCTGCCCCTCTGGATGAGCGGTATGGCCCGGGCGCGCCCGGGCGTTTGTGCGCGCGACGACCCCGACATAGGACGGCCGTCCGCGTTGTTCAAGACTGTAACGGAAGGGGTGGCCGCTTGAGAGGGCCGTCCGAACCGCGAGATGTGTCACAACGAGGAGTCATGCACGTGCTGGAAGAGGTGGAGCGCTGGCTCGCCCGGCGGTCCTGGTCCGCCGCCGACCGTCCGCTCGACCAGCTGCTGGCCGCCAAGGGCGAGGCGGGCACCACGGTCAGCGTGGTGCTGCCGGCTCTGAACGAGGAGGCGACGGTCGGCGAGATCGTGGCGACGATCCGCCGCGAGCTCATGAGCGAGGCCGTGCCGCTGGTGGACGAGCTGGTGGTGCTGGACTCCGGTTCCACGGACCGGACGGCCGAGGTCGCGGCGGCGGCCGGCGCGCGCGTCGCGCACCGCGACGAGATCCTGCCGCGGCTGCCCGCGCTGCCGGGCAAGGGCGAGGTGCTGTGGCGGTCCCTGCTGGCGACGACGGGCGACGTCGTCTGCTTCGTCGACGCGGACCTGAAGGACTTCTCCAGCGACTTCGTCTCGGGGATCGTCGGCCCGCTGCTGACCGATCCCGGGGTGCAGTTCGTCAAGGCGATGTACGACCGTCCGCTGGGTGAGGTCGCGGGGCAGGGCGGCCGGGTCACCGAGCTGGTGGCGCGCCCGCTGCTGAACCTCCACTGGCCGCAGCTCGCGGGCTTCGTCCAGCCGCTGGGCGGCGAGTACGCGGCCCGCCGCTCGCTGCTGGAGCGGCTGCCGTTCCCCGTGGGCTACGGCGTGGAGCTGGGCCTGCTCGTGGACGCGCTGCACACGGTGGGGCTGGACGCGCTGGCGCAGGTCGACGTGGGCGTGCGCAAGCACCGCCACCAGGACGGCCGGGCGCTGGGCCGGATGGCCGCGACGATCTACCGCACGGCGCAGGTGCGGCTGGCCCGGGGCCATCTGGTGCGTCCGGCGCTCACCCAGTTCGAGCGCACGGCGGAGGGGTTCGTGCCGCGGACGTACGCCGTGGACACGGAGGAGCGGCCGCCGATGGCGGAGATACCGGAGTACGCCCGGCGGCGCGCGGCGTAGCCGCCCGGATGGGGAACGGAGTGTTCCCCCTGTGGCACCCGACGAGCCGTGCGTACGTTTGAGCGGTTCCCCGGGGGGCAAGGCTGGCGTCATGGTCGCTGAGCATCCCCAGCCCGCCCCGGTAACCGCCGCCCCGGCAGCCGCCGCGCCCATCGTCGTGGCGTCCAACCGGGGGCCGGTCTCGTACGCGCTGCGCGAGGACGGCTCGCTGGCGGCCGGGCGGGGCGGCGGCGGGCTGGTGTCCGGGCTGAGCGAGATCGGGCGGGACCCGCGGGGCGCGGCGGCGGTGTGGGTGTGTGCCGCGCTGGGCGAGGGCGACCGGCTGGCGGCGTCCCGCGCGGGCCGAAGACTCGACCCGGCCGACACGGGCGGGCTGCGGGTGCGGATGCTGGACATCCCGGCCGGGACGTTCTCCGCCGCGTACAACGGCGTGGCCAACTCCGTGCTGTGGTTCGCCCATCACATGCTCTGGCAGACCCCGCTCGAACCGGTATTCGACAAGGGGTTCCGGTCGCAGTGGGCGGCCTACGAGGCGTACAACACCGCCTTCGCGGACGCGATCGCCGAGGAGGCGGCGGAGGGCGCCGTCGTCCTCGTCCAGGACTACCACCTCACCCTCGTCCCCGCGCTGCTCCGCGCCCGCCGCCCCGACCTGCGCGTCGGCCACTTCTCCCACACCCCGTGGGCCCCGCCGGACTACTACCGGCTGCTGCCGGACGACGTCGCCGAGCAGGTGCTGCGCGGCGTCCTCGGCGGCGACCGGGCCGCCTTCCTGACCCGGCGCTGGGCGGAGGCGTTCGCCGCGTGCTGCGCGGACGTCCTGGGGGCCGAGGTGGTGCGCGAGGAGCACGGGGGCGCGGCGGCGGTGCGCTTCGCGGGCCGTACGACCCTGCTCGGCGTCCACGCGCTCGGCGCGGACGCCGACTTCCTGCGCGAGCGCGCGCACCGGCCGGACGTGGAGGAGCGGCTGACGGCCCTGCGGGAGCAGATCGGGCCCGGCCGCCGGACGATCCTGCGGGTCGACCGCACGGAGCTGTCCAAGAACATCGTCCGCGGCCTCCACGCCTACCGCCGGCTGCTGGAGGACCACCCCCACTGGCGGGGCCGGGTGACCCACCTCGCCTTCGCCTACCCCTCCCGGCAGGATCTGGCGGTCTACCGCGACTACACCGCCGAGGTGCAGCGCGTCGCCGACGCGGTCAACGCGGAGTTCGGCACGGCCGACTGGCAGCCGGTGATCCTGCATGTGAAGGACGACTTCGCCCGTTCCCTGGCCGCCTACCGGATGGCGGACGTCGCGCTGGTCAACCCCATTCGCGACGGCATGAACCTGGTGGCCAAGGAGGTCCCGGCCGTCTCCGACCACGGCTGCGTCCTCGTGCTCTCCCGCGAGGCCGGGGCGGCGGCGGAGCTCGCCGGGGAGGCGATCGTCGTCAACCCGTACGACGTCGAGGCGACGGCGCGCGCCCTGCACGTGGCCCTGCTGATGGACCCGGCGGAACGCGCGGAACGTGCCGAACGACTCGCCACGGCCGCGACCCGGCTACCGCCGGCCCGCTGGTTCACGGAGCAACTGCACGCGCTGGAGGGGGACGCCCCGTAGGGGTGCGCCCCGCCAGGGGCGCGGGGAACTGCGCGAACGGCCACGGACGGCCCGCAGCCGCCCACCCCGCCGGAGCGCACGGCGCTGTCGGCACGGCCACACGTGCGGACCGTCCGTGGCCGTTCGCGCCCGCGCGGCGGCAGCCGCATATCGACCCCGCCCCGCGCCCCTTGCGGGGCGCGCACGGCGCGTTCGCGCACCGTGCCCGTGCGGGCCGACGCCTCCACCGCGCGGCACCCCCCACGAGGCGGACGGGTAGCCATGCACCCATGCCGAACGCTCCGCGCTGGGCCGCCGCCGCGGCCGCCACCACGCTCATAGCCGTCACCGCCACCGGCTGTTCCTCCGACTCCGACAGCGGCAAGGACGCCGGCTCCAAGGCGGCGAAGGCCGGCACCTCGGCCTCCCCGTCGGGCACCTCGTCCTCGTCATCGCCCTCGGCCGGAGGCGCCGCCGCCGTCCCGGTCGGACCGGGTCCCCAGGGCTCGTACACCGTCCAGAAGCAGCCCGAACCGGGCACCTGCGCCTACCGGTACACCGCCGCCAAGGAACCCCTCCCGGACCCCAAGTGCACCCCGGGCGCGACCAACCCCAAGGTCACCCAGGCGACCCTCAAGACCACCATCTGCCGCAGCGGTTACACCGCCGACATCCGCCCCGGCACCAACATCACCAGCCGGGAGAAGACCGCGAACGCGGCCTCCTACGGCTACAAGGGCCCGCTGAAGGACGCCGAGTACGACCACCTCATCAGCCTCCAGCTCGGCGGCGACCCCAACGACCCGCGCAATCTGTGGGTCCAGCCGCCCTCCCCCGGCCACAAGGCGGGAGCCGGGCCGAACAACCCCAAGGACGTGGTCGAGAGCAAGCTCAAGGCCGCGATCTGCTCGGGGAAGACGGAGCTGGCGAAGGCCCAGCAGGCGATCGTCAAGGACTGGACGACCGCGCTGTCGGTGCTCGGCCTGACGAACGAGAAGCCGGCCGCGAAGGACCCGAAGGCGGAAGAGGGCGAATAGGGCGAACAGGGCTCAACCGAGCCGGTCCGCCAAGGCGGCCAGGAGCTCCACCACCCCCGCCGGACCGTCCACCACGAGATCCGCCCGCTCGGCGAGCACGGCGACCTCGGCGCTGCCGCTGCACACCAGGGTGCCCGGCACCCCCTCGGTGCGCAGCTTCTCGACCGCCGCGAAGGCGGCGAGATCGCCGAGGTCGTCACCGGCGTAGAGGACGGCGGAGGCGCCGCTCTCCCGGACGTACTCGGCGAGGGCCACGCCCTTGTCCATGCCCGGGGGCCGCAGCTCCAGCACCAGCCGGCCGGGTTCGACGATCAGGCCGTGGCGCTCGGCGAGGGCGCCCAGCGGCGCGCGCAGGGCGTCGTAGACGGCCTGGGGGTCGTCGGCGCGGCGGGTGTGGACGGCGATGGCGCGGCCGGCCTTGTTCTCGATGTGCACGGTCTCGATCCACGAACCACGCCAGGCGCCCGATTCGTCCAGTACGCCGGGGAGTTCCGCCTGGACGGCCGCCACGCCCGGGTGCGGGGCGGGGGCGTGGACGGTGCCGGTGACGGCGTCCCAGCGTTCGGCGCCGTAGTGGCCGAGCACCACCAGGTGCTCCAGGCCCGGGACCCCGGCGAAGCCGCCGTAGCGCACGGCCACCCCGGCGGGGCGGCCCGTCACCACGGCCACCGACCCCAGGAGCGGGGCGAGCCGGGCGAGGGCGGGCACGGCGCCGGGGTGGGCGCGGGCCTGCTCGGGGTCGGGGACGATCGGCGCGAGCGTGCCGTCGAAGTCGAGGGCGACGACCGCGCGTTCCGGCCGCGCCAGCAGCGCGGCCAGGCCGTCACGGCCGGCCTCGGTCACGGGTTCCGGGAGGAGGTGGCTGCCCATAAGGCGACCCTACCGGGGCGCCCGCCACGGGGGCGGGCGTATGCCGGCCTCGGCCGCCGTCTCAGCGGCGTGCGCGGCGCTCGTCCCGCAGCCGTCGCAGCCGGTTGACGGTGACGGGGTCGTGGGCGAGGGCGCGCGGATCGTCCAGGAGCGCGTTGAGCAGCTGGTAGTAGCGGGTGGGCGTGATGCCGAGGCGCTCGCGCACGACCCGCTCCTTGGCCCCCGGCCCCGGCCAGGACCGCCGTTCCAGGGCGAGCACGGCGAGATCGCGCTCGGACAGCCCGCTCCCGCCCTGGTCTTCCGGCCCGCCCTGGTCGTCGTCGCTCACGTCGTCCAACCTAACGGTCCGCCTTAACGGCCCGCGAGCTCCGCGGCCTCCGCCTCGCGCTGGATCTCGCCGAGCACGGCGGCCGGGTCGCCGCCCTTCTGCACGACCGTGCCCATCTTCTCCTTGATCGTGGCGCTGACCTTCGCCCAGGAGGTCTTGTCGGCGGGGTAGAACTCGGCGTTCTGGAGCTGGGAGAGGAACGGCCAGAGGGCCTCGTAGCGGCGGTCGCCCTGCATCGAGGCGGAGGCCGACTCGGTCACGGGCAGCAGGTCGTACTGACCGACGAAGCTCAGCACGTTGTCCTTGCTGAACACGAAGTCGAGCAGGGTGCCCAGCTGGTCGCGGTGGTCGTTCTGCTTGAAGGCCATCATCCAGTCGGCGACGCCCATGGTGGAGCTCGCCTTGCCCTTGACACCGGGCAGCGGGGCGATCTGGAAGTCGATCTTCCCGGCCCTGGCCTGCTGCATCAGGGTGGGGTGGCCGTGGAGCATGCCGACGTCGCCCTTGCAGAACGCGTCGAAGACGTCCTGGCGGTTGGTGCGGGCCGGGTCGTTCGGGCCGGTGAGGCCCTTGCCGACGAGCTCGTCGCGCAGCCAGGCGAACGCCTTGACGTTGGCCTCGGAGCTGATCGTGTAGGCACCGGTGTTGTCGGTGTAGCCACCGCCGCCGCCCAGCATCCACAGCATGGTCTCGGCGGGCGCCTCCTCGGGCCCCAGCGGCACGCCGAAAGGTATCTTCACGCCCGCCGCCTTGAGCTTGACCGCGGCCGCCTGGACCTCGTCCCAGCTCTCGGGCGCCTTCACGATGCCCGCCTTGGCGAACAGGGTCTTGTTGTAGAAGAGCATGCGGGTGCTGGAGACGAACGGCAGGCCGTACTGCACCCGGTGGACCTCGCCCGCCTTGGCGAGCGAGGAGATGAAGTCCGCCTGGGTGGGCACGGAGATCATCTGGTCGGCGCTGTAGAGCTTCCCGGCCGCGGCGAAGTCGGCGTACGCGCCGATCTGCGCGATGTCGGGGGCCTTGCCGGCCGCGACCATGTCGGCGACCTTCTTGTCGACCTCGGTCCAGCTGTAGACCTCGACGTCGAGCTTGACGCCCTTGTTCTTGGCCTCGAAGTCCTTGGCGAACTGCTCCCAGTACTTCTTGGAGCTGTTGGCCGGCTTGTCGCCATAGTCCGCCGCGACGAGCTTCAGCTTCTTGTCGCCACCGGGGCCGGAGCTCCCGCACGCCGTCAGCGCGGGCGCCAACGCCGCCGTCGCGGCACCCGCCGCCGTCATGCCCAAGAACCGCCGCCGCTGCACTACTGCTACCCACCTTGTGGTTCGTGTCCGCCGTGTGGAGACCGTGGAATCTCCCCCCTGGGATTCGCGAGTCCCGTGGAGACCGTGAGTTTCTCCCGCGCGCAACCATACGGTCTACGGCTCCGGGGTTTCGCTTCGGTATCGCCGTATCGCCCTTCCCCCAGGTCAAGGGGGCCTGCTATGCACGGGGACGACCGCTCATCCCGCAAGGAACGCTCATCCCACGAGGAGTAAGCGCATGAAGCCGTCCCTCACCCATCGTGAACTGATCACCCAGCCGGAGAGCTGGCGCCGGGCGGCCCGCGCCGCGTCCTCGGCCACCGGCCTTCCCGTTCCGGGGGAACGGGTCGCCGTCACCGGCTGCGGCACGTCGTGGTTCATGGCCCAGGCGTACGCGGCGCTGCGCGAGGCGGCCGGGCAGGGCGAGACGGACGCGTTCGCCGCGTCCGAGTTCCCGCGCGGCCGCGCGTACGACCGGGTCGTGGCGATCACGCGGTCCGGTACGACCACGGAGGTGCTGCGCGTGCTGGAGGGGGCGGGCGACACCCCGACGCTGGCGATCACCGCGGACGGGAAGACGCCCGTCGTGGACGCCGCGGCGGAGGTGGCCGTCCTGGACTGGGCGGACGAGGAGTCCGTCGTCCAGACGCGCTTCGCGACGACGGCGCTGGCGTTCCTGCGCGCGGGCCTTTCCCCGACCGGCGCGGCGGTGGCGGACGAGGCGGAACGGGCGCTGTCGGCGGCCTTGCCACCGGCCGTGGTGGAGGCGGAGCAGTGGACGTTCCTGGGCGCGGGCTGGGCGTACGGGCTGGCGCAGGAGGCGGCGCTGAAGATGCGGGAGGCGGCGGGGGCGTGGACGGAGGCGTACCCGGCGATGGAGTACCGCCACGGGCCGGTGGCGATCGCGGGACCGGGGCGGGTGGTGTGGTCGTTCGGGCCACTGCCGGAGGGGCTGGCGGCGGAGGTGGCCGCGACGGGGGCGACGCTGGTGGCGGAGGGGGGCGATCCGATGGCGGATCTGGTGCGGGCGCAGCGGCTGGCGGTGGCGGTGGCGGAGTCCAGGGGGCTGAACCCCGACGCGCCGCGCCACCTGACGCGGAGCGTGGTGCTTTCCGGCTGAGCGGGTGCGTTGTGGGTCGGGGGCGGGGTGGGGC